>CAZOHW010000424.1:0-4090 GCA_964579525.1 uncultured Nitrospira sp.
CCGTAGGCAGGACCGCCTCCGGTCGTATTTCCTTCGAAGACGTTGCACAGCACCGTCGCGTTGATCGAAAAGTTTGGCGCGCCCTGGATACTTGTGATTCTGGCCTCGGCAAATCCCACAACAGGAAGGGCGCCCGAATTTTGATTTGCCGCGCAGCTCGGAGAGTTATAGACGGGAACGAACACGTCCCAATTGCCGTTGGAATCTTTCTTTGCGTCGTAGAGCTGTTGCAATTTCGGAAACACGGAGGCCAGATTGCCGTTGGTAAAATTTAACGTGTTTCCCGGAGACACTCCTGGAGACGTGTAGGTGTCAAGACGCAAGCCGTCGACGATATTCTTCAGCGTGTTCGCGTTCGATGGTTGGTTGAAGGTTGTCCACGCGGCGCAGGCTTGCGGAGTCCCGTCATTAGGATAGAACTTGATCACATCTCCACACCCATATGTGTTGAAATAAAACGTGGAAATCCCGAACGGCGCATCCAGCTGCCCCGGCGCCACTGCACCGACCGGCGAGAGATCTGCAGTCGCGGATGCGCTAACGTTGACACTGTTCAATCCGACGACATGTGCGAGAAATGTGCTGATGGGACCGTTCGCTGCTCCATCACGTCTCGCCGTGACACGGACGGAGTGCGGTTGCCCCCCCGTAGCAGCAAAAGTCAACGTTGTGGCGTCCCATTTTCCAATGGCAATGTCCCCTGCGCTAATGGAAAGGGATACACCGGCCGCTTTATTTTCCGCTCCAACGGCTTGCACCGCAGCCACGATTGCCGCCTGGTCCCCACCGGTTAATGTGTAGGTCTGCTGTGCGGCATTAGTCATGCCTTGATATAGGGCGCCCAGCCTCCGAGTTCCAGCCAAGGCGCCGGCATCCGCCGCGTTCTGCAACTCGTTTCTCGCCACAAGCGCATGGCCGATATCGATCGCGGCCGCCGCAGAGGCCAACAAGACCAGGAGTAAAATCGCGGTCATCGCAGCCACTGCCCCCTGTTCGTTCTTGAGTGAGGCCATGGGCCGTTTGTGCCAGTGCTTACTCATGGGTCATCACCACCTGGGTATTAATGATGAGGGGATTGGGAATTCCAATGACCGCTGGAAGATAAGGAACTAAAAAACTATATCGATACACCACGCTCACGGTGAGGGCAGCCGGATAGGCCGATTGTGCACCGACCGGAGTAAAGGTCACACTGGCCTGGCTGATTCCGGTCCCCGTCAGATAGTTGTTTGCAATTGCCGTAATCGTCGCACCACTAGGCTTGGTGGTCGCTGGCGCTCTCGCCACAATGCCGGCCCTCGCCCCTTCCCGTGCTGCGTTCGTGACGATCTCGCGGCCGTACATCATCCTGCCGAATTCAAGAATGCCGAACAGAATCATGAGGAACACCGGCAGCAGCAGCGCAAATTCCACTGCAACGATCCCCCGCTCACTCAATGTTCGCTTGGTGCTTGTCATACGACGACCATAATCCTATTAACGGGTCTGGATACCGCTTGTCACAACCGAACGGCCCAAGTCGAGATCGGGTTTTTCAAATGACTTTCGATAGGCTCCCATGGCGGTGGCATTGGCCTTTCCATCCAGCCCCTCAACGGGCGCGAGATCTTCACCAGCCGTTGGGTTCATAATCTGGCCGGCGCGCATCTGTTGATAGGCCGTGCCCCAATTCGGACTGATCGTTGTTGGCGCACAGGCCCCGATCATCAAGCCGGCGGTCATCGTCAACATTGTCATGAGTCGTGTCATGGTCCTCTCCTTCTTCATTTCAATCAACCGTGATGAGGCGCCTCGTTACGGCATCAGATGCCCGACGCGACCCTCCATTGCAGTTCCCATACTGATACGGTTGGACAACACTTCCGCCGCAGGCGACCGCTGGCCTGCCTTTCCACCAAAATAGCCTTTCTCGGAAAATCCCATCAAGTAGTACTCGAAGTCGTTCGGTTCAACAAAGTAATCTGTCGGCAGCGTCTGTGCATTCATATCGAGCGGCTTGACCAAATGGGGAGTCACAATGATCACCAATTCCGTCTCATTCTTCTGGAACGAACTGCTGCGGAACAGGGCACCGAGAATTGGCAGTTCCCCTAGGAACGGAACCTTTTTCATCGACTCCCTGACGTTGTCGCGCAACAACCCCCCGATGGCAAAGCTCTGTCCATCGGCCAATTCGATCGTGGTCGTTGCCCGCCTCGTGGTAATGGCGGGGACAATAAAGCCTTGCAGCCGGAGGGCGTTGGAGAAGTCCAGCTCTGAGACCTCAGGCGCCACGTTGAGGCTGATGTGCTTGCTGTTCAAGACATTCGGCGTAAAGACCAATCCGACACCGAATTTCTTAAACTGGACGGTGATCAAACCGAAGGCTTGCGGCACGGGAATGGGGAATTCTCCCCCGGCCAGAAACGCGGCTTCCTGTCCACTCAACGCCACCAACGTCGGTTTGGCCAACACTTTCAGCGCATTTTCTTCTTTGAGCGCATCTACAAATCCCGTCCACGAGGTACTCGCGGCGTTGAATCCAAACGCGCCCTGGATCAATTGCGTCGCCTCGAGGGACGCAGTTGCTGTCTGACCGATGGGATGAGACAGAGTGGCAAGCCTTGTCAGGTTGCCCAAAATGGAGAGGCCAAAGTAGTCGTTCCCGAAGCCTGTAAAATTCAACCCGAGCCGTTTGATCAACTCTCGGCTCATCTCGGCCACGCGGACTTCCAACATGACTTGCTGCACACCGCCCACTTGCATGGCATTCACGACCTTCTTCGGAGCATAGGCCTCAGCCATGCTCAGGGCGCGGTTCAAATTGTTGCTGTTGGAGGCCGTGCCCGAGAGCGTGATGTGGTCGTGATCAGACGTCACGAGAATGCCGTTTTCATCCGGCAAGGTCTTATGCAGATTCTCTTTGAGGCGCGTCACATCCGGGGCGATCACTACGTCATACATGCCCATCATCTTGCCGCTCTCGTTCCAGAGCGTCACGTTCGTCACCCCTGTGGTCTTTCCCGTCACATAGATCTGGGTGGGCGAGAGGACCACCGTATCCGCCACCTCGGGATTGGCCAATGAGGCTCGTTTGATCGCCACGGGCAGGTCCAACACCTTTGACTTGCCCACGGTCAATTCAAGTTTTTGGACGTCGCGATTGTCTCCGGCACCCTGAACCGGAGCTTCTCCAAACGCCTGGGACCCGGCCAAGATCGTGACGGCACAGCTCAGAATCGTGATCGCATTTCGTAATCTCATCGTCATATTCCTCCGCCTTCTTGCCAACTGCCCGACACGTTAGAACTTCACCGAATTCACTGCTGTCCCCTTGATCACTTCAATCGTGACCGTCTGGACATCAGGATGCCCCTTGCTTCCAGGCGGCTCGGGATAGATCTTGAGAAAATTCAGGACTTTCTTTGGGGCATAGGCTTCAGCCACCGCCAGGATCTGACTCAGCCGTGCCTCACTCGACACGGTCCCGAACAACGTCACATGGTCGTGCGCCCCCCTCATGCGGATATTCGTCTCATCCGGCAATAATTCGGCCAACTGCTGCTTCAATCGGAGGAGATCTACCCCGACATCCAGGTCAAGTATAGCAAGCACTTTGTCATCCTGCCCCCAGAGGGTCAGATTGGTCGTGCCGTATCCCTTGCCGGTCACATAAATCTGCTTTGGGCTCAGTACCATCGCGTCGGCAATATGCGGATCCGCCAGGGACGCCCGCTTGATGGACACGGGCATGGTGACCACCGTCGACTTGCCCACCACCAGGCTAAGCTGCTGAGAGTCTTTTGAGAAGGATACCAGCTGGATGTCGCTACTCTTTGCCATGGCAGTCAACGGACCTGCCAGCAGCATCCCGCCGCAGACCAGAGCCACTACCCACCGTCCATGAACGCGTGATCGATGCTGTGTAAGCAACATTGCGTGCCTCCCTCAATCCCTAAAACTTAATTTCCTTACGGACATCACCTTTGATGATCTCGACCCGAAAACCGCCTTCGCCGTTATCAGTCACAGCCGCCTTGGGACGATATGCACTTAACAACGATCCAACTTTTGCCCCTTTGGTCATCACTTTTTCGCTGTTGAGGGAATT
>CAZOHW010000425.1:0-4072 GCA_964579525.1 uncultured Nitrospira sp.
TGGATATCTAAAAGGCGTGACGCTAGATGATTCCCGGTCGATTACGAAATCTGATGTCGTTTGAGGAGGATCAGGAATTCATCCTGGTCGACATGTACCATCGGATGGAAATCTGGAACCCCAGTGACTGGCGCCGCTACATCGCTCGCACGGAAGACCGCTGCGAACAAGATGTGGCAAAGATCACAAATCTGCTCTGATCGGCTCCATGCCATCGATCCAACGGCGAAACCGATTCCGAGCCCGTCGCGTTCCATTTGTGACAACGTCCTATCGGACGGCAAGAGCACTTCCACCAGTTTTGTCGGAGCCACCCACAAAACCAACGGCGCTGCCGATTCGACCGACTCAATCACCCCCCAAACTTCTCGTACACCGCTCACTGCGAGCCCCCACCATTACAGCGGATACCCTGACCGTAACCCTACCAGTCCCTCCCAGCGTGAATCATCTGTACGCCACGGTCAATGGACGCCGGCTGTTATCTTCAGTCGGACGCTCCTATAAGGCCTTGGTGAGCCAGCATGTATGGCTTGCGCTGACTCAGTCGACACCCAAACCCTCTTTCAAAACTCGATTACACTCAAGACCACTTGCCCTATCGATCCGATTCTTTTTCGCATCCGCCCTACGACGCGATCTCGATGGGGGTCTCAAAATTGCCCAAGATGCACTCTGCGAAGGACTCGGATTGAACGATAATCGGATTATCGAAACCCACCTCTATAAACACGTCGACAAAGTCGAACCTCGTATTGAACTCTCACTTTCACTGCTTGCGCCATCTGATCCTTCCTGACCGCACGTACCGGAAGAAGTCCTATACGTTTATTTGCCGACATTTTGCCCACGTGAAAGAAGCTTGAGGGGTCATTGCTTGACATTCGAATCGAATTCTTGTTCGAAGCCAGGGAGAATAGCTTTGAAGAACGCATTTTGGATAAGTCGAACGACGATCTGCACCGTGTCGGTGCGAGGATTGTTCGTCGTTCCTGAAATGTCGGCTTTGGTCGCGACTTCTTCGCGCGGCACGTTTTCAAGCAAGACCGCCATATCCTCTATCGCCCCTTCCTTCAGTTTTTGGAACGCACCCTTGTCGCGATCTCGCTCCTTATCGTAGACATCCAGATTCCGAAACAATGGCTTAATATAGCCTCGGATTCTGCCGTCGTTGAAATCCAGTTCGGCATAGCAAGAAAACGCACCTTCCACGACATCAAAATTGCCATGAGCACGCAACAGATTATTCATCGACCGTATCTGCGCGCCGGCAATTTTTACTTTCAATGAGAAGTCGGGTGATTCGTGTTCTGGGCGAAACGTGCCGCTGACATCCGTCTCGCCGGTGCCCATGAATTTTCCCCGCAACATAATCGAAGCCGCCCCTTCACGAAATTGATTGCTGTAATGTTCCAAGCTCAGATCGGCCTGGGCCAGGAACACCCGATACTCGGGCTTGGTGGCTTGATTGACAAATCCTACTTCGCCATTGACGATCTTGATTTCCTCAATCCGCACGAGGGTTTCTTGATTGGCATTGATGTCTTGCACAGCACCAACCGTCGCCTTGGCTCTCGCCCGTTCCACTTTCTCAGTCTGTTTGGCATGGACGTAATCGACATGCAAACCGTCGATCATCAGCCGTTTTAAATTCACAACTTTGACGGTGGGCGCATATTCCATCGAGCCTTCCGCAGACATCAAGCCGCGACTGAGTTGCACGTTGTACCGAGCCGTCACTGGGATGAGGGAACCCAGCGGCACCTGGTCCACAACGATGTCGGCCTTGATGCCGACGTGCGGTTCGCCAAGGAAATCCGCATGCCCGTCCGCACGAATTCTTCCGGAATCAAATAAGATTCCTTCTAAGAAGAGTTCAGACGGATAGTACTGATCACGGGAGTGCACGTTGCGAATATTGGATGCATACACATTGACGCGATGAAAATGAAGCGGCCGTCCCGGACTCGCCTCATCGAGGTAGGTGAAATCCGCATCCGTGATCATGACCTGATTGATCTTAAAAGGATAAATGCTTTCCAGCACATCCTGCCAACCCCGCTCTTTCACGGGCACTTCCTCTTCGACCTCATGCTTGGCAAGCGTTCGCGTAATCCGGAATGTGGGGCGATCAATAGATTGGTCGTTTACCAACCGTCCGTGCAGCAATGCCTTCCAGTGGAGACGAGCCGTCCACCTTGGAATACTCGCCACAAGTTGGTTCGGCAATTCATTACGCACCAGCTCGAGATTGTCGAGATCAAGAGCAAAGCCGACCGGATGAAAATGAACCTGTTCGATGCGCACAGTGTAGCCTTTCAGGCTCTGGTTCATCTTGTGCTCAAGGTACGCGCGCAAAGGTTCATCGATGAACAGACTGGCGACCGCGACGAGTAGTATCAGCGCAGCCAAGCTCCAGGCGAGTTTGCTCCAATACTTTTTCATGCGATTCCTCAGACATTCAGTATACCCGGCAATTGACGAGGAGCGGCCCTAGGGAAAGAGACAGCCTTGGAACTCACTTGACCGCGTAATTGGGATTAGTGGGCCGGCACGATGATGCTGGAGCGGTTTTCGGATTTCTTTTTTGCGTTTTATGCATGGAAATGCCTCAATTGCGTCGCCATGAGTGACCGCACCATTCCCACGAATCGCCGAAAGAGTCTGGCAGCCCGAGTAGCCCAGCGCGTTGCCACACGCTAATAAAGAACCTCGGGACGGAAATTCGTTGAGGATACCCTAGACATTACGCGTACTGTCCCCCAAGATGCTACAGTCCTTCTCTTCCTACGCCGATAAAGAAGAGAGCCTGTTTCTCAGAAGGACTTCTTGTGCCATGACGACGCGACAGCTTACTGTGGGCGAGCTCCAACTCGGGATGTATGTCACGAGATTGAATATTTCGTGGTTCCGTTCCCCCTTTCTCCGCCATTCATTCCTCATAGAATCGCCCGCCCAAATTGAAAAGCTGGTCCGAGCCGGAGTCAAGACCGTTGAGATTGATCTCAACCGTGGTATTGCCCCTCAAGCACCTCGCCCATTGACTGTTCCGACTGTGGAAAGCAGCCCCGCTTCTGCCTCAGCCAGCACAACCCCCAAGACTCTGGCACAGCTGAATCAAGAATACGCGCAAGCAAAACTGGCCAAGCAGCAATTGGAGCATGCCGTTCAATCCGTCTTTGCGACGATCGCCCAGACCGGCACCGTCAATCCCCAACAAGCTGCCGAGGCCGTGCAAGAAGTTACGATCGTCACCAGGACCCTCTCTCAGGCTGCCATCTTCATGGCACTCAGCCAAAACCGGGCCGGAGACTCCACACTAAGCCGACATGCCCTCAGCGTCTGCACCCTGTCACTGGTCTTGGGACAGACCTTTCCATTGAATCCTCTTGAGCTCCAAGAACTCGCCACTGCCGGACTCTTGCACGATATCGGACTCCTCCAGACTCCAACGACACTGCTCACGCGAGCCCATATCCCGAATGCGCTTTCCCCGCATGAGCAACAGCAGTGGTATGCCCATCCCCGTCTCGGTGCTCTTTCGCTTGAGCGACAAGGACAGATTGAACCTGCAACCTTGGAGTTGATCGCTACCCATCATGCGTACCTGGATGACAGCGGCTACCCCAAAGAGGTCCGAGGCCAGTATACGTCCGATCGCGCCCGCATCCTCATGATTATCGATCGATATGATGAGTTAATGACTGGATTTGGCGGCCTCACCCCGCTGACTTCACACCAGACCTTTCAACGGTTGTATCAGGATGTGCAACGAGGGAAGCTGGATCAACGATGCTTATCGGCATTCATTGCCATTGTCGGCATGTATCCAATCCACAGTTACGTGCGGCTGAATACGCGCGAACTAGCCGTGGTGACCGAACTGAACCAAACTAAGCTCCATCAGCCGATCATTACCATCACCCATCAGTCCGAAGGCGCAACCTATCCCGCCCCATTTGTCGTCGATCTCGCCCGTCAGGACGAAGAACCACGTACAAGGGCCATTGAATCCGTGTTGAGTGCCCCACCGACGGCAGATTCTTCCGCATCCCCTCAGGCTGCATAACTC
>CAZOHW010000426.1:0-4070 GCA_964579525.1 uncultured Nitrospira sp.
GTGACCAGCCCAGGACTAGATTTCAGAGTGAAAACGCCAATTAATCAGACCTTCCCTAGGATTGTCTGGGAATAGAGATAGAAGCCGAGCGGTGACGGCCCGAGGGCATACCGCCATGGATGCTGAAATCGCTGCAATGGATCGAGCGACCAATCCCGTCCATCAAAATGGAGAGTTTTTCCACTTTCGAGGCTATACAAGGATGTGCTTTCGAGATTTCCCAAAAACGTCACGAAAGAAGTGCGATGGATAACTGGTTGGAAGCTGAGACAGAACTCTTAGCAGGGCCATTTTTTGAAAAGTAAGAGAATAACATTATCTTAATCAGATTCTTGAAGTTTTCGCTTAGTTTTACCTCTTTCCACAGGCAGCCTCCCACAAGCCTTGATTGAGCGAGTCCGGTTCAATGGCCGTCCACTGGCTCTCATTGGCAGGAACTCCGCCACCGATCACCTCGCCCGTGCCCATGTGTCCGTAGAAATCCGTCGTGCCAAGAGTCCTTGTTCGTTTACCCGCACAATCAAATTGTTTCGTGAGCGTAGTCGAATAGAAGCGGGTCGGCGTCCGTCCCCCTTGCATCTCCTTCCACTCGATGAGGGCTGAGAGCGCAGCCACATTGCCCTCTCGATGAATGGTGCTGGGGTCGATATACGCCGTCTGCAACGGATGCAACTGATAGCGAGCTTCTAGAGCGACCCATTCAGCTCCGGCTTCAGTTGATGCTTGGAAGAGAATCAATGACACTAGCAAGAGCCAGAGACTAATCCGCCACTGAGCCATGACCGAATCCCCCGCTTGGGTCATTATATCAGCCGCTGGTTGAGGCGGGGACGGATGGGTTCAAGTACCCATCCGCCCATTATTGCGAGCAAATGCGTCAGCACTTATTGATGCGTGGCCGCAGTTGGACCTTGGAGCGGAGTTGGTCCACACGATCAGTGATGAAGCTGAAGCGCTTCTTCGGCGGATAGGGGAACCGGTACGCGATCGGTTCCGCTTGCGGCGGTAAGTGATTCATGTCTCGGTAGACATTCACGGGAGCCGAATCGGCGGCCAAGTGGAACATTGAGCGATAGCCCAGTCCACAGCCGGTGATATTGAGCAGCTCGCCGAAGCCGTTTTGAGACGCCCGTTGAATCGCTCGCTGACCGATGGATTTATACGAATAAAACTGCCCTTTAGCCCACTTATGGCCCCAATACAATTGTTCCACGGTCATCTTGGCCGGCTGATACACGACATGTTCGCCGGTATAGGCCGTCCAATTTTCCGTGAGAATGCGCCCCGCCGCCTTCAGTTCGGCAAACTGCTTGGTGCCAGGATAGGGTGTCATGATCCGCCAGAGGGCCCCGGCCAATCCCATCTTGGTGGCCCATTCGGCTGTGCGCTCAAAATCGTAAACGTCTTCATGGTCTAACCCGCAAATGAAGCCGGCGTGGATATCGATCCCCTGATCATGAATCCGCTTGATCATCTCCTCGTAGAGTTTGGCTTGATTTTGTTTATCGACGGACTTGAGCGACTCTTGATTGATGGACTCGATGCCCATGAACATCGCGGAACAGCCGGACTCTTTCAACGTTTTGAGCAATTCCGGGTGATGCGCAATGTAGGTGGCGCTCATCTGGCTCATCCACTTTTTCCCCAGCGGCTTCATGGCCTGGCAAAGTTCGCGCGTGTAGGCGGGGTCCGATAAGAGGTCGTCGTCCCAGAACATGACCATCGGCCCATTCATCTTCTCGACCAGTTTCACCACATCCGCCGGCGGCTTCTTCCGGAAGCCGTAGGCCCCGCCGCCCAGCGCGAGGTGGATCGAGCAAAATGTGCAGCGGTAATTACAGCCTCGGGTGGCCGTCAACGCATCCCGGAACATATATCCGGGTGGTAAGAGATCCCAGCGGGGCGGTTTCGCATCCCATTGTTCCACCATGTGGGGCATGCGGTATTGCGGCTGCATCGTGCCCTTCTTGAAATCGTCGAGCAGCCGGGGGACGGTCAGCTCTCCTTCGCCGATGACGACGGCATCAGCGTGCTTGACCGCTTCATCGGGAAGCGTCGACGGATGAATGCCGCCCAGCACGACTTTGGCGCCCCGCTCGCGAAACCGCCGTGCCACCTCATAGGCGCGAATAGCGACGACGGTGGTCACGGTGATGAAGACCAGGTCATAGTCGGCTTCGAAATTCAGGGGCCCCACGATTTCGTCTTGAATCTCGATGTCCCACTCGTCCTCCGGAATGAGGGCGGCCAGAGTCGGCAGGTTGAGATTGGGCGTCCGGAACAACTTCCAGACCGAATCCCATTTCTGATCTTCGGGATGCGGAATAATGAGCCCGATCTTATGGCGCCCCATAGGGTGTCCTCCTTAACAGTGGTTGAGGGTATTGCCTCCAATAATGTCTTGTTGTGGCGATCGCCACAGGCATCGTTGGGCGAAGCCAGTCGATACCGCAGGGATTCGAGAAGCCCGGTGCAGTAGCGTGATCTTCGTTACATGGGGATCAGGGACTATGCAGTGGACAGAGGGCACTGCTCTCTCTCCAGAGCCTGAGAGGTCGGATGCAGTCTGTCTGAATATTCCTCGGTTCTTGGTGTTGAGGAAGGAACCAAGTGCGAGAGGCAAAGTGGAGTCGGCAACGTACATCGTGTTCAGCGACTCATCTTGTGCAATCAGTGGAAGAAGATCCAGCATGCGAGCCAGCAGGAATCTCATCGAACACTAACGAACAAGTGTTACCTAGACTACTTGTTCGAGGAACGAGAATCAAGCGTGTCATAGTCAGCTGGTCGTCGCCAAATCCTGGTCAAGCGAGATATGTGGAGAGGAACGCGTTGGTTCAGGGTGAGAGGATCAATGCAGGATTGAGAACCGGTGCCGTGAGGGAAGACGAAGGCACATTGTTGGAGTAGATGGAACCTTTAACCGACTTCGTGCAGCTTAATGAGATTGGTGCCTCCGGGTCTCGCCGCACGCGTTCCAGAGACGAGCACGACTCGTTCTGTCGTATGAATTAGCCTCTGACTTTTCAAGAGTCGCTCTGCCTCTTCATGCCGGACATCGGTGTGCTCGATTTCCGGCATGGTTATGGGTCGTACACCCCAATAGAGCGCCATGCGCTGCCTGACGGACTCACTGACGGTAAGGGCCAATATCGGTGCAATAGGGCGTTGTTTGGAGAGGAGTCGAGCCGTCGAACCCTGCTCCGTGAAGGCGACAATAGCAGAGGCAGTGATCGCGCGAGCGGCTGACGACGCAGCGAGGCAGATGGCTTCTGGAATCGAAAGATTATCTAAATCTGTTTGCCGTTTGAGCCGCAACCCTGGCTCGCATTCATCTTCCGCTGCGCGGACAATGCGATCCATCACCTGTACGGTCTCGATCGGATAGGCGCCGGTGGCTGTTTCAGCCGACAGCATGACAGCATCGCTCCCATCGAAGACCGCGTTGGCGACATCAGAGGCCTCGGCCCTCGTTGGACGTGGGGCCTGTGTCATCGATTCCAGCATCTGCGTAGCGGTGATCACCAAACGACGCCGACGGTTGGCTTCTGCAATGATTCGTTTTTGGAGAACCGGCACGCTTTCCGGGCCCATTTCCACACCGAGATCTCCGCGCGCGATCATCACCCCATCGGCCTGGTCCAAAATCGCATTCAATGCGGTAATGGCTTCGGCCCGTTCGATCTTGGCGATGATTGGGATGCTGGTTCCATACTCCTCTAACAGGGCTCGTGCAGCGGCGATATCCTGTGGACCTCGTACGAAGGAAAGCGCGAGATAATCAACCCCCTGTGTAACGCCGAAGCGGATGTCTTCACGATCCTTCTCGGTCAATGTTGGGACACTCACGGTTGTGCCTGGTAGGTTGATCCCTTTATGTGAAGTGATCGTCCCGCCTGTCACAACGGAACATTCCACGGTCTCATCGGAGATGCGATCAGCCACGAGTTCAATGAGTCCATCGTTAATCAGTACCTTGGCGCCTCGCCGGAGATCGCTGGTCAGAAGCGGATAGGTCACGGGGATTTCTTGAAGAGGGAATGGAGGTGTCGAGTGCCACGTGGGGGGGG
>CAZOHW010000427.1:0-4063 GCA_964579525.1 uncultured Nitrospira sp.
TTCGTCATGAACACGATTATAGTCTATAAATGGGCGTTACAGTCCACTAGTGGCTCCATCTGAAAATCTCAAAATCATTCGAGGCATACCTCTGCGCTTCGTGAGAGCCAACACAGCCGTCAAGCGGCTCTCTATCATCACGGAGGTATACTGTTAGCCGGTGTGAAGAAGCCGGACACCGTGGTGCATAGTTTGCGGCATTTCACGCCAACCTTTGCCCTGCTCAATGACACGAATCCGACGCGGGTGCAGAAAATGATGCGACATCAGCACTATGCGACGACAGAGATTTATGTGGAGTAAGTGCAGCGGTTGCTCGAAGGTGCGAACCCTGTAGTACATATATAACACTTCAGGTGCTCACGAGAGCATAACAGGGAAACCGGTGTAAGGCCGGTGCGGTCCCGCCACTATAAGTGAGAAGCGTTTCCTCAATGATAGTTACTCAACTAACGGTTGAGGAAGACTGAGGGGCGCGCTGAAGAGTTTCTCTTCTGAACTCACGAGCCAGGAGACCTACCTGGGGTGACATGGCTTAGTTCCTCCGCGTGGTAATGGAGATCTCCCCTGCCTCCTTGGCATGTGACCTCTTGTTCCTCTTGCGGAGCGAGAGATTTTTCATGCCCTCTTCATTTCTAGTTTCTTACGAATCATATCGCAGCAGCACGATTGCCTTCTTGGGACGGGCCACCCGATGAGCACAGGGGTGCTGATCGTTGGGCATGGCAGCCGTGAGACTACGGCGAATGACGAGTTTGAAGCCTTGGTCACGGCGTATCATACCGTGCGTCCTGACATCGACGTGGCACACGGTTATGTGGAATTGGCCCATCCTTCGCTGACGACGGTGCTTCGCGATCTTGCCCAGCGGACGGCCACCGTGGCCGTCCTGCCGCTGTTCTTGTTTGCGGCGGGCCATCTCAAAGACGATCAATCCTATTATTTTATTCACGCTCACAGTTCTCAAAGTACCGAGATGAAGGAGTTTTGTTCATTTCAAACAATAGTTGAGTTAAGGAATGCTCATTTTCTTGCGGTTGCCCAGGGGCCACCGGAACTCACATGATTAAACGGGACGATCACAAGGCAAAGATGGCGCGACTGAAGGAGTCGGTGGATCGTCGAATCGAAGCTGCGCAGAGTGAGAAAGGTTTGCTCATCGTGTATACGGGAGCCGGCAAAGGCAAGACGACCGCTGCGCTGGGGATGGCCTTACGCTGTATTGGGCACGGAAAGAAGGTGGCCATCATCCAGTTCATCAAGGGGGCCATCGATACGGCTGAAGAGCGGGTATTGAAATCGTTCGGTGAAGCCGTCACCTTCTTGCGAATGGGTCAAGGGTATACCTGGGAAACGCAAGACCGGGAGCGTGACACACAATTCGCACGGCGCGCATGGGACAGGACAGGAGAATTTCTTCGAGATTCGTCCTATGCCATGGTGATCCTCGATGAATTCAACATCGCCATATAGTATGGGTATGTCGACGTCGATGAAGTCTTGTCGGTGTTACGACAGCGGCCACCGATGCAGCATGTGGTACTGACCGGGCGTGGAGCCAATACAGCATTGCTGGATGCTGCCGATTTAGTGACGGAGATGAAACAAGTCAAGCATCCATTCCGTCAGGGCATCAAAGCTCAAGCGGGAGTCGAATTTTGAAAAGACCGGTTCAAAAGACCTGCGAGCATTACGGACAACGGTTTTAATGCAGCGGATACCAATGTTGGTGCAGCTAGCCATGCCGGGTCAGTGGGATTCATGCAGCCATGGAATTTCGTGGTAATTCGCGATCGCGCCACGAAATGGTCGGTGAAAGACTTGTTCGTTGAAGCCAATGCGAGAGCATCTCGGCTGCCACCGTTTTTTTCAATGTTTCCTTCACTGCGAGGACTGGTGAAGAAGAAACAGAGGCCATGGCCAACAACCTCGGCCCCTACAACCAGCACGCTGCAGGGAGCGAGTCGGGCAGGTTCTATGCCGTACAGACCGGGACGATCCAACTTTTACTCTTTGGAATCAGATCACTGAATGGCCTGTTCACCGCCAAATATCTTGTCATAGAGATCTTGGCTGTAGCTCGTTTCCAATGCCTCGCCTTCGATGAGTTTAAAGGTGCGTCCTCCGTCGGCATGCCTTTCAGCCCGCAGGAAGATGACGTCGTTCCTTTTCATGGCGGCGAGACCATAAGCGAATTCGTATAGATGCGTAACGAAGACCACCTTGACACGGCTTTCTAATAGAGCCAATGTTATCTGTCGAGCAACCTCTGAGCCGTCTCGTTCATTCGTCGCCGCAAATGATTCATTAAACAGCACCATCGCATTTGGCGTGAGGTGATCGACAATATCGCTCATTCTGCCGAGTTCTTCCACGAATTTCCCGCTCTTCATCGTGACATCTTCTTCCTTCTTGTAGTGAGTGAACAGACCGTCGCACCGTTCGGAACAAAAGAATTCAGCGGGGACAAACATGCCGGCTTGCATCATCAATTGAGCCAAGCCGAGGCTTCGCAAGAATGTCGATTTTCCACCACGATTGGCGCCCGTGATGATCAGAAGGTTCTTGCCGTCGGCATCGACGTCATTGTCAACAACCCCTTCTTTCAGACTCAGCGCAAGGCATACGTCATATAATTTATGAAACGAGAGCCTCCGCTCGCCCGTGGCCACCGGCACGGGAAAGCATACCGGCTTGCCGTTCTGTGAAAGTTGCTCATATAGGTTTAGACAACCGAGGTAGAAGGCCAATTCGGTTTGGAGCATCTTGAAAAACCCAAGAATGTGCTTCGTAGATTGCGCAAGTCCGTTGGCAACAAGGTTGATCCCGCGTCCCCGTAATTCCACGAGTGTGCTCACACCGCTTTCATCGCGAGGATGCAGAGAGAATGTGTATTCCTGAGGTTTCTTCTCAAGCAACCGGCGTAGCCAACCCTGTTGTTGTGCCCCCGTTTTATGAAGGACATAGGCGGTTCCTTTATTGCCTTTCCCCAACACACCACTGATCAAGACGCCTCGACGAAATTGGAGTTCAGCAAGATGCTCCTCGACTCTGGCAAAATACTCATCGGTCAACTCTGTTCTCAGCATCGAGAAAAAGGCGCTTAATCCGTCTGACGTAAACTTGTCGCTCTGTGCTTCCGCGATGTGCTTCAACTTCTTGAGGTTTGCCACAAACATCCGCAGCACCTCTATGGATCTGTGCAGAATTGAGCTCGGATACCGGCTGAACCATCCAAAATAATTCCTTTTCTCGCTCTCGATTGCCTCCCCAGCAACCCCGTAGATCTCCCTCACAAGAGAAGGGTTGTTCAGACAATCCTTAAGCACATCCTGACGGAAGCGTATCGTATCGAGGTCATTATGTAGGCCGCACAAGACGACGCTTTTTGCCACGTCAAATAATGCTCTCTCATTGAGTGCCATGGCCTGAAAGAGCATGTTCAATTCCAGGTCTTGGACCTGTGTCTGCTCGTTCCACGGGAGGACCTGCTCCGGATCGAAATCCTGATCCTTATGCATGAGGAAGGCGTTCATGTGGTATTCGCTCCTTAAGGGACTTGTAGGTGAGGCGGTACTTGTCGACCAGTGACATCGCGTAAGACAGCCCATCCGCAGGCCTTTTAACGATCCGATATGTCCGCACGGTTGGCTCTTCGGGAACCACCATGCTAGTCATGCTGACGGTGTGCTCGCTGAACGACGCGAGTTCATCGACAAAGGTGACTCACACGCACAACGGGTCCAGCTCGATGAGCTTCTCCATGATCTTTTTGCTTAGAACGATAGCGTCCTTCAGCGTTGTCGCTGCGAAGATTTCGTTCATGATCACAATGCTATTGGTGGTCGCGTGGTTGAGGATGTCATGTACTCTGATCAAGTCGTCTTCCAGGTTGCTGCGCAGCGTTCTAACGTCTTCTTCCTTTTCAAAATGCGTGAACAGTTTGTCGAATACGAATAGGTGCGCGTCTCTGCCTGGGACGGGACAACCGAGGGCGGCCAAATAGTGTATCTGTCCGAACGCGCGGGCGAAGGTCGTTTTACCGCCCTGATTCGGACCAGAG
>CAZOHW010000428.1:0-4047 GCA_964579525.1 uncultured Nitrospira sp.
GTCTTGTTGCGATAGTAAAGCGACTTGGCGGCGCGACCGATGCCGCGTGCGTAGAAGTCCTGGTGATCTTGCGAGGTTTCGCCGTAGGATTCCAGCCAGCGGACGAGCCGGTCAACGGCGCGGCGTACATTCGAAAGCAGTTCCGGATTCATGTGCAGGACTCAGACTTTCGCTTCCTGCGGGGTGGCCACGGGCGCAAGCCGCCGGGCGCAGTCCAGGAAGCCGCGGAACATGTTTTCGATCGAGGCCTGCCTCGCGATGTCTTCCTTGGCCGCCGCGGAGAACTGCGCGTGCAGTGCATCGTTCCGGAGCAGCAGCAGCAGCTTCTCCTTCATGCCGGCGACATCGTTTTCCGGCACCACGAAACCGTTGCGGTCCTGCGTGAGGTAATGGATCTCCGGGGGCTGCAGGCCGTCTTCCGTCACGACCGGTAGTCCCCAGTGGAACGCCTCGTTGAGTCCCAAGCCGACGTCGCCCGGGATGCAGAAGATGTCGGCAGCTTTGAAAAGCTTGCTCACCTGCTCGTTCTTGGGATCGAAGATCTCGCCGAGATATTTGATTTTGTCGGTTTTGATCATCGAAGGGAGATCGTAATCCATGGCATCGCCGACGATTACGCAGCCCACGCCGGGTTCCTCGATGCGATTGAATGCCTCGATCAGGTGCTCGACCTTCTTCACGCGCCGCATCCGGCCGACGAAGAGGACAAACTTCCGATAGGGGATGTTGAACTCGCGTTTGATCTCCTCGCGCGACGCGGCCACTTGGGGCAGGGCATCGAAATTGATCGTGTTGCTAGCGACGAAAACCTTGTGCCGATTCTTCGGTTGGATGTCGGGAATGTTTTGTTTGCAGTACAGGATGATCGCGTCGCAGCGGGAGTGGACGTAGTAAAAGAGATGGTTGCGCCAGGACGGGTTGCGCACCTCGAGATTCACGCCCTTGTTCCAGTAAACGACTTTGATGCCGCGGAGCTTCAGCCAGTGGATCAGCGGCCAGATGAAGAGATTTTTGAGGTGGAGGAACAGGATGACGACGTCCGGCTTGATCTCCTCGATCTCGCGCTTGTACCGCAGGAAGCCAAAGGGGACGGTCTTGAAGTCGAACTCGATAGGATAGGGGTTGTTCTTTTGGAGTTCGTTGGCGCGCACCAGGAACTCGTACCTTTCCTCGCGAAAGCGCCGGGCGAAGTAGTTGTAATTGGAAACCCGGTAGTGGAAGACCTTGTTGGAAATCAAAAGAACGCGGCGCATGAGGTGAGGTTAGGGAATAGGTCTATTGTTAACCACGAAACACACGAAAACACGAAAGGGGGAAGGCATTTTTGAGCCACATTCCAGCACTGATGAAACGGAGACATCCGGCATCTCGAATCAAGCGCTGCATGGAGTGCATGGCCGACAGTCGATGATCTGTGCCCATTCTTCTACTTACTGATACAGATGCTTGATGGCAGCGCACTGTCGGTCCCAGGAATACTTGGTTGCACGGCGGGCGATCTCGTCGCGACGAAAGCGCGAGACCTTGGCAAAGAAACGATCGAGCGCGGCGGCGATGCCGGCAGGATCGTTCGACTTGGCGATGATGCCCGAGTCGGCGTCGATAAACTCGGCGAGCGATCCGACATCAGTCGCCACGATGGGCACGCCGAACCGCAGACAGAGAAACACCACGCCGCTCTGGTAGATATTCCGATAGGGCATGACCACGACGTTGCACGCTTTCAGCCAGACGGCGACTTCATCGTTGGGCACGAAGCCCTCGCGCCATTCCATGGTCGCAGCCCGGGGCGAGCGCGCCATCGCTTCACGAATGGTCGTCGCATAACCGGCATCCGGGCACCACCCGGCGACGACCAGCCTTGCCTCAGACGTACGAACTAGGCTCCACGCTTCGGCGAGGAGATCGACTCCTTTGTATGGCTCCACCTTGCCAAAGAAGAGCGCCACCAGCCCCTGAAGCGGCAAACCGAGTTTCTGCCGGCATTCGGCCGCGGAGAGAGCGGTTTCGGGGATTTCATCATTGAGACCGATGGAAATGACGGTGATTCGGGAGGGATCCACGCCGAATTCCGTTTCCAATTGGCGTGCGACCTTGTCGGTATGCGCAATGATGGTGTGCGGGAATCGATAGACCCAGCGATAAACCCAGCGAAAAAGCACGCTGTTTTCGCGACCGTGGGGCAGCGCATTGTGCGCCGTGTGAATGTAACGGCTTGCCCAAAGGCGAAACCAAACAGGCAGCACCAGTCCGTCGAAGAAGATCAGGCGGCTCGCCAACAAGCCATTGAAATGGGTGGTGCCGCCGCGATGGCGAAAAACAATCCAAAGCAGCAGAGCGTAATACCGGATGAGGTTGGCGGCTTTCCGCCACGCGTTCCGGGTTTGCTCTTGGCTGCCCCGCAGATTGGATTGGGAGATTCCCGCCGCAGCCAGCCGCACAGCGATTTCATCAGAGGACATGACTGTGAATTGCACCCCGTTCGCCGCCAGTCCCCGTGCAAAACCGATCACGTAGTTGGCTTCAAAGCCATGAGGGATGAGCAGATTTTTGACCACTGACGAGGTGACCACCGATTTACGCTAATGAGCGCCAATGAAGGTCGAAATCAGATGCGGATTCTACGGCCTCATTGTGGTCAAGGCGTGAAGCGGCTTGGTCTCTGCTCAGAGTGGTCGCGCTAGCCGAACTATTGTTGGGCACGATCCACCAGACCATTTGGAGAATCAACCACAAGTGGTGATCGCCGCGCAGGTAGGACGACTCAGTTATGTTCACGAACATGATCGTCAAGAAAAGTGTGATGCGAAAACAGGTATAGTCGTAATTGTGGTGCAATGCAGCGAGCTGCCGGGGGAGCGTGGTGAATAAAACACCGGCGAGCAGGAACGCGCCGACCAAGCCAATCTGCAGATAGGTATCGACGTAGCCACTATGTGCTTGGGCCAATACCCAGGTCATGTTGGAATTCCATGGAATATTGGCAATGCGGCCGATCCAAAATCCTCCGAAACCAACACCAAGCAGCGGATTTTTCGCAGCAGCGGCATACACATCATGCCAGATATTAGTACGGTCAGTCAGGGTGATGTCGCGACCAAACAGGGTGATGAGCTTCCCAAAAAACGAGTCGGGCGAAAACATCACCACGCTATGCACCACGATCAATGTGACCAAGGCCACCGTCGCACCGAAAACGGTCAGCACAAACGGTCGTACGGACGCCGGGCGGTTGCGAAGCGACTGGATGCGCAGGAAAACGACCAAGGCGAAGACGCAGACGGCCACGGAGGTCAGACTGATCGCATCCTCCGAGCCCTTCAAAAGGTATGCGGCCATCAGCAGATAGAGGACGTGCAGGTTCCGCCAGCGATACTCCCGCCAATGCCGCCGCGCTTCCCAGAAATAATAAAGTACTCCCAACATGGCAACCTGACCGAGCACGTTTTTCGAGGTCGAGATGCCCTGCCACGCCTCGGCATTGCCGCTCCAATCCCAACTGACGCCGATGTTGCGAAAATATCGCGTACAGATGATGGACATCGGTAGATGGATATACAAACAACGCCGGAGTACGGTGAACAGCGCATCGGACGGGCGTTCTTCGGTCAGGACCACCATGGCCATCACGACCGAGCCGATGATCTTGATATACCGCTTGAACGAGACGAATGGGTACTCCGACCAAAGGATACTGAGCGCCATGCAAGATATCAGAAGCGTGATCCACGGATTGCGACGAAAGAGTTCCCCCCAACTGAAACGCCGCCGAAAGAGGATTCTAAGTCCGATGACGGTCAAAATTGCGAAAAAAGACCGGTCGATGATGCTGCCTTCAGTCGGATCGCCGCTGCCACTAGGCAAGGGTACGCCCCAAATCGATAGCCAGATACCAGGCAAGCGTGATGCGACGACCAGATACCAGAGCGACGGCCAGAACAGTTCCCTCGACACAACCATGCCCCGCCTTCGGTCGGAACGCAACGCATAGACAGCGAGGGAAATTCCCAGAAAAAGGGCTAGATAAGGAGGCACCTTGTATAACGG
>CAZOHW010000429.1:0-4046 GCA_964579525.1 uncultured Nitrospira sp.
CACCCCTTGCGTACACTGCACCCGGCCACTGCATGGCAAATCTGAATTCTAACACAGGAAAGAGGAGGCCTCTTTGAAAACTCTCACGACGCTGGAACCCCTCACGACCAGACTCTTGGAAATCCAACGCATCAATAGCGCCGCATCAGTGCTCTCGTGGGACCAGGAAACCTATATGCCGGCAGGTGGAGGAGAAGCGCGTGCCGAGCAGATTGCAGTGCTGCAGGGCCTCGCCCATCAGAAACTGGTCTCGCCCGAGGTGCAGGGGCTCTTGTCGCAGTGGATCGACCCGACAACCGGCCAGGCTGCGGATCCTGTAGGAGAGAGCTGGGACGAGCCCTCACGCTCGCTGTTGCGAGAAATTTGGCGGGATTTTAATCGCGCGCAAAAACTACCGTCGGATTTCGTCGTGAAACTCAGCCGTGAGTGTTCCCTCGCCCAACAAGTCTGGGCGGAGGCGAAACAGCAGAGCAAGTTTGCGATGTTTCTCCCCAACCTCCGAACCGTGCTTCAGCTCAAACGCGAAGAAGCGCAGTATCTCGGATACCAAGATTCACCCTACAACGCATTATTAGACTTCTATGAACCAGGCGCCACCATCGCGGGGCTTCATCCGGTGTTCACTGCACTTAAGGCCCGGCTGGTGCCGTTGCTCAAACAGATTACACAGAGTCGAGTGCAAGTCGATCACCGTGTTCTGCATCATTCTTACGATCACACTCGACAGCTCGACTTCGGACGACTCGTCTTAACGGCCATGGGCTATGATTTCACCCGTGGCCGGCTGGACCTCTCAGCCCATCCCTTCACCACCTCGTTTCATCCGACCGACGTGCGAGTGACAACCCGCGTGCACGAGCACGAACTGCAATCCTGTCTCTTCAGTTGCATCCATGAAGGAGGCCATGGATTGTATGACCAGGGATTGGACCAACGGTATTTCGGCACCCCGTTGGGCGACTCGGTTTCCCTCGGTATCCATGAGAGCCAATCCCGTCTCTGGGAAAATTGTGTCGGACGATCCCGGCCTTTTTGGCGCTTCTTCTATCCGATCTTGCAGCAGACGTTTCCTGACCAACTGTGCCATGTAGATCTTGAGCACTTTTATGCCGCCATCAACGGTGTGAAACCTTCCTTGATCCGCGTGGAGGCCGACGAGCTGACCTACAATCTCCACATCATGTTGCGGTTCGAGATCGAACAGGACCTTGTCGAAAACAAGACGCGGCCCGAAGATTTGCCCGCCATTTGGAACGCAAAGATGAAAGAGTACTTGGGCATTGTCCCGACATCTGATGCGGAGGGAGTGCTACAGGATGTCCATTGGTCGTTCGGCGCCTTTGGGTATTTCCCGACCTATACGCTCGGCAATCTCTATTCCGTACAATTCTATGAGCAGGCTAAACAAGAAATTCCACAGTTGGAGGATGAGATCGCAGCGGGACAATTACTGGGTCTGCGCCGGTGGCTGGAACAAAAAATTCACCGCTGGGGCCGCATGTTCACACCGACCCATCTGGCTCAACGGATCACCGGTTCCACCGTCAGTCCTGACCCCTTCCTCAACTATGTGGAGAAGAAATACGGCGAGCTCTACCAACTTTGAGAGGCGGTCGCGGACCGACTGTCATACCCCATCGCGGCATTGAGCTTTGCCGCAATTGCTGGAGCCAGAATAAATTCCTCTTGCACCTCGATCCGATGCGGCACTAGCAGGGTGGTATGGAAGACAATGTCCCGAATGGCGATCTTCAGCTCAGGATCCTGTGGGGTGCTGAGTTGAACCATTTCCACCGATTGTGTGATGGCACTGTTGTCTTGTGGGCCATAGGTCGCGATGACGGCATTGATGATGTCCTTCGCCTTTTCATTGATGGGGACACCTTCGATGCCCTTGAGCAAGAGCGGGATCGTCTCCTCTTTCGTCTGGTCTGAGGGTGTAAAATTTTCGACTCGTTCTTTCCGCCTAAGGGAGGTCAAGTCATTGTCGAGATCTTTACTGAACGCCCCATAGGCAAACCGAAAATATTCGAAGTGGAACGTTCTCACACCTTTGGCAAAGGTTTGGAGTTCGCAGAGAAAACAAAGCTGCTGCAACTTCACATCGCTCAGTCGGCCATAGGGTTCCATTAACTCTAAGATATACAGTAACAGTGCCCGATCAACGGTAATCTGATTGGGGGTTCTCATGTATTCCTCGTCGGATTCAGAAAATGGTCACTATAGTCCGCTCACGAAGCAGCCGTCAAAGGCGGACGGGTGAATGACGACGCGTCATCGAGACTCTTGACCGACAGCCCTATTTCGTCTTTAATTCCTCGCCTGGGAGGCTTAGTCCAATTCACATGTCTAAACATGCCAAAGAAATGGGAATCTTGAAGGAGCATCTCGGGAAGCACCAGTTGAAGTATACGCGTCAGCGCGAACTCATCCTTGATGCATTTCTGAGACAAGAACATATCACCGTGGAAGAGCTGTACCACCAGCTCGCCCGTAAAGATCCCCATCTCGGACTGGCGACCATTTACCGTACGCTCAACCTGTTCTGTGAAGCCGGCCTTGCTCAGGCGCGGCACTTCGGAACCCAGACCCAGTACGATAACGTCTCCCACAAAGGTCATCACGACCATTTGATCTGCACAAGCTGTGGGAAGATTGTGGAATTCGAAAACTGTGACATTGAACGACTTCAGGAAGAAGTCGCGACCCTGAACGGATTTACCATTCAAACCCACCGTCTTGAACTCTATGGGTTGTGTTCCCGCTGCCGTCATTGACGCCTCACTCCGTTTCTGGTATCATTTTGAGACGGTTTATCAATTTCAATTGCTCATCGTCTAGCAGAAGGATCCACCATGTACTTCGTCCCTCGGCATTCCCTTAGTATGACCCCTGTCCCTATTCACCGCACGATTTGCCATGTGGTACTGACCGGTGTGTTGCTGCTCTCCGGCCTGGTCATGCCGACCCTCGCAACGGCTACCGACAAACTGACTGTTTATTCTGGCCGATCGGAACGGCTGATTAAACCGGTCCTCGACGCCTTCACAGCAAAAACCGGCATTCAAATTCACCTGCTCTCTTCCGGCACCAACGAGCTCGTGAACCGGATGAAAGCTGAAGGGGCTCGTAGTCCAGCCGACGTCTTCATTACCAATGACGCTGGGAGCTTGGAGATGGCCCGCGCCGCCGGCCTCTTTCGCCCCATGAACATGCGGGAAGTCGAACGGGCGATTCCTCCGCAATTTCGTGCGACAGACAACAGTTGGATCGGCTTATCCGGTCGGTTTTGGGTCATCGTATACAACACGACAATGGTGAAGCCTGATCAGGTTAAATCATTGCTGGACTTGGCGGATCCGATGTGGAAGGACAAGATCGCCATTCCCAACGCCGGCAGCGAATACTTGCAAGCCGGAGTGTCGGTCATCCGCGCCAGCCTCGGTGAGGAACCAACCAAGAAGTTTCTTGAGGGGCTTCGGGACAATGCAGACACGAAGGTCTACCAAAAGAGCTCGCAGATCGTCGAAGCCGTCGCAAAAGGTCAGGTTGCTTTGGGAATCGTCAATCACTACTACGTCTATCGACATCTCGTGACACAACCAAAAGCGCCATTGGCGGTTCTGATGCCGGACCAACAAGAAGGTGGAATGGGCGCAATCATGAACGTGGCAGGCATCGGCATCCTGAAACATACACCTCATGCGGAAAATGCCAAATTGCTCGTTGAATTCCTCGTGGCACAGGCAGGCCAGAAGATGTTCGCCGATCTCGACAAGGAATACCCACTTCATCCTGAGGTCCAAGCTGATCCAGCGCTTGTCGAGCGAAAGAGCTTTCGGGCCGCTATGGTACCACTGGCCAAGCTCGCCGAACTCCGAGAACCCACGCTGAAACTCATCGAACAGGTGGGGATGCGGTAAGGTAGCGAGCGACCCTGTGATTGCCATACGCCGATCATCGGTCTTTTCCCTCCAATTAGCGGCTTTGGCCAGCGCGGGGCTGATCCTGCTCCCATTGGGCTACATCACGGCCCTGGCCTTATC
>CAZOHW010000430.1:0-4028 GCA_964579525.1 uncultured Nitrospira sp.
AAAATTGGGGGAAGGAATAAATGGGCATGTGAATGTATGGGATCTGTATGCGTGGATAGACTGCAGCCCGTGGCGGCGCACCAGTATCAATGTGTGAAATCGCTTCATTCCTATGTTCGCAGGGGTTCAGGTTCTCTTTGGAAGTATCTCGCCAAATCAGGCACAGCGTAGTTTCGTGTGGGGTGCCTGTCATTTCATGGTATGCGACGATGCCGAGGATCACAATGAACCAGTCTTTGCGTTCCAAATGCATGCCCTGCTCGTCAGTCAGTGGCGCGATTAAGGAGACAGTGTGGGATACAGTCGCTCCTGGAATAATGTCGCCAAGGCTCTGGACATCATTTGTCAGTTGCAGCGGCATCGCCCAATCGGGGAAGGTCGGAGCGGTTCATACAGTCATTACCAGGCGGGCTTTGGTCGTCCGTGCAGGGGAATACCCGGTATTCGTGAAGAGCACCGTTGCGTGCGGGACATTATGCTGGACAAGTGGGCCGACAATGGTTGCATGCTGAACGATGATCCGTGCCTGCGCAGCAGGCTGATCTGTCGATCCGTGTAATGCCCAAACCAGGAACGCTGCGATAAAGAGGAATATGAAGAGCGCAACTGAAGCGCCTGTCACATATGGAGGCTTTTTCTGAGTGCTGTTCACGCTTGGCTAATCACGTTGCTCTGGCAGACCGATGCAGCATCATGTTCAATACTGGTGCCATCGTGGCTCCCCGAGGTCAATTGAACATGAACGACGGCTATGGGCCGTGAAACGTGTCAGCTCAAATAGTACGCGTGTCATGTGCGCTGATCAATCGAGATGGAGCAACGGTTTTGAGAGTGTCTAACGAGATGAGGTTCGGTCAGAGGATGAATGAGGCACAGGTGAACTTGACAAAATGTCGAGCACATTTCATATTGCGTCCCTACTGTCCCTCATAGTGTGTGTTCAAAATAACAAGGAGGCATTATGGCCAAGACGAGTCGATCTGGAGCAAAAGGACGTGCACTCCAACTCAATGTCGAAGGCTTGCTTAAGCTGCTCGGTGGTACACCTGATGAACGGCTTCGATTTTGGGAAATCCTTAAAGGGATTACGACACCCGCAGAGTTTCGTCTCGTTCAGGGCCAACTCACAACCATGCAGGGACTCATCAATCAGGTCCAGGCCAGTGCGAAACAGTTGCAGCAAACAGCCGCAAAGATTCAGCGATAATACATGGATCGCACAGATTGATGGAGACATCAGCAGGACGTCGAAGAGGGCCCATCACGTCTTGCGAGCCGGTGGCCTTGCTCATCGTTGGCATTGCACCGGATAGTCCACTCGGTCTGACCCTGAGGAAGGCCTTTCCCAAGGTTCAGCATTGTGTCGATGTTGCTATGTTAAACATCGACACAGCTGACCTGGCCGTGGGTATTTTCTCCGAGGGGCATGATCAGGGATGGCGTGAGTTCGCCGCGCTGGTACAGGCGGCTGGTGTGCCTGCACTCTCTGTGCTGTTCAGGTCAAGAGACGTATTGATTGGTCCGGTATGGTTCAGCGGTAAAGCAGGTTGTGGCGGGTGTGCATTTGAGCGTCTACGCGCAGCATCAGCGGCAGAGCTGCCGACAACCGGCGAGCCTGGTGGAATCGACATTTCGAAGGTTGTGGGCCAGGCGCTTGTACGTGAAATGCGGACGATCATGCGCCGAGGACCTCAACGGTCGCAGTTGCTCGACCATGTGTTGGCCCTGGACGGCGAAACTGAAGAGGCCTCGCTTCATAAAGTTATCCCGTTGTCCCATTGTAGGATTTGTGGCGGCGCCGCATCATTTTCTAGGCCTGTGGCAAAGAAGGCCATGCGGCTCTCATCCGATGATTCGTTGGAGAATGTCCTGGGCGCTCTCGCGGGCTGGGTCGATCGCCGTACCGGTATTATCAGCAGCCTCTTTCTGGAATCCCCTCACCCTGATGCAAGAGATCTTCCCTTTATCGTCACTGCGGCGCCTCCACATATCGTAGACGAGAATGGTGCGCTTCGGCGTCTACCGCTGGGGTGGGGAAAGGGATTGACGGCGTCGGGAGCGATTCTCTCCGCTGTCGGTGAATCCATCGAACGGTATTCCGCTTCCCTTCCAGACCCCGAACGTATTGTGTGGAAACGTCCTGCGGACCTGGACGGTGAATTTTTCGATCCAGGGCTCTGCGCGCTGTATGCTGAGGATCAGTATGTCCGAGACGGCTTCCCGTATGTTCGATTTGACCCTGACATCATACATCCATGGATATTGGGTAAGTGGTTGGGCAACGATCAGCCGGTCTGGGTGCCCGCGGTCTTCGCCTTCTTGTCGCTCACGATAGGGTCGGAACAGCTGATCTGCCAAGGCACGTCGAACGGCCTCGCCGCTTCAACCGATCCCAACGAAGCGGCGTTACGAGCAATGTTGGAGTTGGTCGAGCGAGATGCGTTTCTATCGGCTTGGCGGACGGGACGTCCCGGCCGGCGCGTGGCGTTAGATGAGACGATCGATCCGTTGCTTCGCCGCGTGGTCGAGAGCATCGAATTGCTGGGGGCTACAGTTGAGATCTATGCCCTCCCCACAGGCGTCTGTGGGACAACCATCCTGTGTCTGAGCCTCGGCGATGGTGACACATATCCCGGCGCTGTCGTGGGACTCGGTGCGGATCTTCATGCTGACGTGGCTCTTCGTCAGGCCATCCTGGAGCTCGCTCAGACCGGGCCGTATCTGCAGCGGATGATGCAAGCACAAACCTTGTCCATTCCGAATGATGACAAAGCGGTTCAGGACATGAGAGACCATGCCGCGTATTATTTCCCCTCTGAACGGGCAACGGCGTTCGATCGGTTGCGAGGTAGGGATGGGCCTATCTCTCTGCGCGAGTTGGGTGTGGGTGCGAAGAGTCGATCGTTGAAGCGTTGTCTGTCTCAGTTACAAGAAGTGGGAGTGCGTGTGGCTGTGGTTGATGTCACCTCTGCGGATGTCGCAACAGGTCCGTTCCGCGTGATGAGGGCTGTCAGTCCGGATCTTCAACCCCTTTCATATGGCTATGGGCTTGACCGATGTCTTGTGCCACGCATCAGATCCATGGGCCTGGCTTCCGATATCCCCGCGATTCATCCGATCTGGTAAGAGCAATCTCGTCAGGGGGTTGCGATTTAAGCCGTTCGTCGCTCATTATGCCTTCTTCCCCAACTTGTTCCGCATCTGCATCATGGCAGATCTCTGTTGCTGTGCACGATTCTTCCGCTGCTCGTTACTCTGTTTTGCGGAATCCTCCCCTTGCCCAAAATACCGGGCTAGGGAGCGAATGGTTGGATGTGTAAAAAATATGACAAGCGGGAAGTCTCGCTTTAATGCCATCCGTAGTCGGTTATGCATAGTAACCAAGAGCAACGAATGCCCACCCAGATCAAACAGATTGTCTTCGACACTGACCTGCTCCAACCCAAACATTTTTTGCCAGACCAATGCGATCGAAGTCTCAAGATCGGTTTGAGGAGGCACCATGCTCTGTGAGACCGCCAGGATTCGTTTTCGAGTTCGAATCCCTCCTGCCGGAGGCTCTGAAAGTTTGTCGCGCAGGTGCGAAAGAGATTGATCTACAGCTTCTGGTAGGCTCTTCATCAGAAGCACAAGGTCACGTCCCCACCGCTCAACGGCAGCCCGGGCGATACGTTGCCGATCGTAGATAAGCGTGAGCCTCAATGTCGGCTCTGGTTCAGCCAACAGCAGGACAGGATAATTTGTGTGAATCGGCCCTTGAAAGTCTTCAATATCAATGCGCCCACCGAAACGACGCGCGGCATCGTCGATGAGGTAATTTTGGAACACCACGAGGCTGTCAAAGAGCCGATACTGCCACGGTAGTTCGCTGCACTCCTGAATGTTGAGTAGCGGCATGTATTGATACGCGCTCACCTCCAGCAGGCGACCATGTACCATTTTGATGAACTCTTCCATGCTGCTGTCGGCATTCATCTGCACACGAACCGGCACATTGTTCACAAAGGGGCCTACGATGGCTTCTACAC
>CAZOHW010000431.1:0-3996 GCA_964579525.1 uncultured Nitrospira sp.
GTGCAGCTCGCCTGCATCACCATGCTCCTTAAACAATTTTGAGATAGGTTCTAGGCTGTGACAACACATTCACGAGCACACCGCCTTCTCTGCTATGCCATCAGTAGCGTTCTGAGTTACCTGGGTGTTTGCGGGGGCGACCGACCGGCAACTTCCCTTTTCGTTTCCGAAAACGCTTCCCTTTTTCCAATTTTTTCAAAGCCGATTGAATCGCGGACTCAATGACCCCGGTGAGCGTAAGCCGTGGGGTCCAATAGACAACGGTTCGCAATCGCTCGACCATATCTGCAGAAAGAGACAAGGTGACTCTTTCTTTCCGTCTGGCAATGGGCTCTGTCTGTTTCATCAGGACGATCTCCTCACAACGCCTCTTAATCCGGAATACGGATTCACCTTCCACGCTAGGAATATGAGTTCAGGATAACTATGGGAATATCATGCCAGACCCCTGGGTGCAAGGGGGGCCTTTGGGGAATCAAAAGATACGCACCCAGAGAAGCGGGCCGATTCGTGGTAGAGCGCGTCCAGCTCTGCCGCCGGCGCGGCGTCAGGATCCAGAATTGTGGTGAGCAGACGGTAGTATGGCTCGAGGTCGGGGACGCCCTCCAGGTATTCGATGACGCGCACAACGAGGCAGTCTCGGCCACATCGGTGCTCGGTGATGCAGGGAGGGAAAGACCAGTATGGGGGCCAGACTATAGGAGGCACGGGCGAGGAATCCGACCGCGCACAGTCCGGCGATTCCAGATTGCTTTAAAGACATAGCTCACGTCGCTTTGGCTGGCCGACTTATCCGTGACAGGGCGGTGAAGAGACCTTCAAACAATGCGATGCCTCGCTGCTCGATCTCCTTATCTGGTAAGCCCGCTTGCAGCCACCCCTTCAGGATCAGTTCAAGACCCGCCGTTTCTGGCCGGGCATAGCGTCCATCACGGAGATCAATTTCATGGACGATTTCTGCGATGCCTTGCAGACCCGCTTCCTTTAAGCCGAATGCGCTCATCATTGTTTCGAACGTGCAGAAATTCCCCTCGTGCCCAAACTCCGCCGCGCGCATGTCGAACCCGACTTCTCCAGACTCTAAGCAAGCCGCATAACGGATTTCTGCCGTTGAGCTGATGAACCGGCGAATCAGCCAGGCACAGGCCAGCCGGTCAACATGCGGACGCGGTCGCGTGACCCACCGGACATCGCGATAGTCCGCGAGCTTCTTGGCGGCCACCGCAGCCATCGTTAGATTTCCTTGCCTGAGCTGCTCCTGAATGCGGCGCAACAGGTTGTTTACTTTGACCGCATTCGGTACGTTGAAAAAGTCCACTCGAGCAATCTCCGCTTGCCGCTTGCGAAGCTTTTCCAGCTTCTCCAACCCTTCCGCGCGAGTGATGGCCCTCTTGCCACGACGCAGCACTTTCTCGAGGTCTGCAGCGTCGGTTTCGAGCTCAGTATATTTCGGGCGGCATGCCTCCTGAAACAATTCCACTAGCTTGGCATCGGGGAAACCTTCGAACCGGTCCACCCGCATCACCACCGCATCGCCGCCTACTTGCTGCACTTCTTGCGCAAGCCATTGAAACGCTTCTACACACTCGTCATGAGGTGGCAGAACATACACCCCGGTTTTCGCCGTCACCGCTCCCAAACGTTGCAACCTCCGCCAAAACGAGACGCGGGCGCTCGAAGCGCGTTTGACGGAGAGCGAGTAGGAAAAGACGATCCAGCCCATACACCTAGACATTAACTAGTATTTCATGTTATTGCAATACCTGTTACAGTGCGCATAAGGATCTCTCACGCTTTGCATGGGCTCGAATTAGACAATGCGGGACACAACGATCCCGGACATGTCGCGTTTGAAATAGTTACGTCAGCCTCAGCCAACTTTGCCACCGATACAGATTGAGTGCGGGTTCATTTCTATGATGCATTCAGAGTGAATACCTTCATGAGGAGACGCATGCGAGCGATAGCCACGTTGACTGTGGTGCTGACGATGGTCCTCACGTGCCCGAACGATACACAGGCCGAAATTCTTACGGATGCTTCTCCTCCCCACATGCTCACGCTCGCTCAAGCCATTGAATTTGGATTGAGGCATTACCCCTCGATCCTTGCAGCGGTGGCCCGAGTGTCAGCGGCCAAGTCCGGGATAGACCTGAGCCGCACGGCCTATCTCCCACGAGTTGAGATGGGCTATCAGGCCACTCGTGGGACGTTTAATAACGTCTCAGGGGGCTGGTTCTTCAACTCGTTTACCCAACCGATCTCCGGACCAGATCTGGGTACCCGGTCGTGGAGTAGCGCGTGGGGCAGTGCGACCGGTGCAGCAGCTGCCTGGGAACCGTTCGACTTTGGCCTGCGAGCAGCCAATGTCAATACGGCGCAATCGGTGGAACGCCAGGCTCAGGCAACTGTGAATCTCACGCAGCTGCAGGTGGCAGCTGGAGTCGCTGATACGTTTCTCTTTCTTGTTGCCGCTCAAGAAACGGTGAAGGCGTTGAAGGCCGATGTCGATCGCCGCCAGGTGTTTGCTGATACGACGGCGGTGCTGGTCAAGAACCGGTTACGACCCGGCGTGGATGCCTCCCGTGCCAATGCCGAATTGGCTGGGGCACGTACCCAATTCATTCAAGCTGAGCAGAATCGTGATATTGCGCAGGTCAAATTGGCCGAGGTGCTTGGAGTCGCTGGGGAACCAGTCGGTGTGAATCCGGACCCGTTGCTCACGTTGCCTCAGCGACCGATTCAACCAACGGAACTGACGGCTCATCCGTTAGCTCAACTGCAAGAAGCGACGGTTGATGTCTTCCGGCATCGGAAAGAAGCCTGGGATCGAGCCTGGGTACCAAAGATCAGTCTGCAAGGGGGCGTGTTTGCCCGAGGCAGTGGCTGGGATGCGCACGGCAACCATGCTGGAGGATTGAGCGGGTTAGGTCCGGACGCTCCCAACTATGCAGGTGGGGTGACGCTGAGCTTTTCGCTCTTTGCACTTCCAGAGATCCGCGCCAAACGTGCCAGTGATGCCTATCACGAAACAGCGGAACAGGCGCGGTATCGCGAAGTGCTGCAAGAGCTCCGTGGCGCGAATGCTCGTGCCCGGGCCATTATCGAGGGCGCTCGTCGGATCGCCGAGAACACGCCGATTCAGGTGGAGGCGGCGCACCAGACGGAAATGCAAGCCCGCGCGCGATACCAAGCAGGATTGGCAACGGTGGTGGAAGTGGCCGAGGCTCAACGATTATTGGTCCAGGCCAGCATCGATGACGCCCTCGCGCGGCTTGGCGTGTGGCGTTCCTTGCTCGGGTCAGCGACGGCATTGGGCAATCTGCAGCCTTTTTTGGATCTTCTTCAGTTGTCATCTCGAGAGTCCTAACAATGTGGCTCACAATCCTTGCGATGCGCCGTCCGGTGACCATCATGGTTGCACTTGCGGCCGTGGCTCTCTGTGCGGTGTTAGCGATTGATCGGATGCGGATCGACATCTTTCCCGAACTCGGCCAACCTGCGATTTATATCGCGCAGCCCTATGGCGGGATGGAACCCTCGCAGATGGAAGGCTACCTGGTTTCTTTTTATGAGTACCACTTCCTCTATATCACAGGCATTGAGCACGTCGAATCGAAATCCATTCAAGGCGCCTCCCTCATCAAGCTTGTGTTCCATCCGGGCACGGACATGAGCCAAGCCTTGGCAGAAACGGTGTCGTATGTCGATCGATCGCGAGCCTTTATGCCGCCCGGAACCTTGCCGCCCTTTGTAGTGCGACTGGATGCCGGCAGTGTGCCGGTGGGCTACCTCGTTTTTCGCAGCAACACTCGGAGCCCGACAGAAATTCAGGACTTGGCGCTCTTCCGCGTGCGCCCCTTATTTTCGACGCTTCCTGGCGTTTCCGCACCTCCGCCATTCGGTGGCAATGCTCGTACGGTCGTGGTCCACGTCGATCCTGATCGTTTGCGCGCCTATCAAATGTCCCCTGAGGAAGTGGTGCAGGCCATTAAC
>CAZOHW010000432.1:0-3988 GCA_964579525.1 uncultured Nitrospira sp.
AGCTCGGCCTGGTCAAGGTCGGATTGGATCTGAACGGCGCGGTTGCTGCGACCAAGGACATGATCGGTCGTCAGGTCGGCAGCATTACTGTCTCGCAGGTCATCGTCTCCGAAATGGTTTCACACAAAGAAGAATACTACTGTGCGGTGAAGTCCACCCGTGAAGGCAGTGAGATTCTCGTCGCCAACTGCGGCGGGATCGAGGTCGAATCGAACTGGGACCGCGTGAAGCGCCTATGTCTGGAAGTCGGGCAGGCTCCCTCGCCGGATCAACTCGAAAAACTGTCGAAGGATGCGGGATTTACAGGCCCGATTGCAAAAAAGATGGCGGATTTTGTCGGCAAGATGTTCACCTGCTTCGATAGCGAAGATGCGCAATATCTCGAAGTGAATCCCGTTGTGACACGCGAGAGCGATGGCGAATTGGTGGCGCTTGATGCGGTCACTTTGCTGGATGGCGATGCCAAGTTTCGGCATCCTGATTGGAACTTTGCTTTTGCGGCGGAGTTCGGTCGCTCGTACAGCAAAGATGAAGTAGAGGTCATGGCGGTCGACAGTAAGATCAAGGGGTCGGTGAAGTTTATCGAAATTCCCGGTGGCGATACGGCGATGCTGCCGGCCGGTGGCGGCGCAAGCGTCTACTATTCAGACGCGGTCGTGGCGCGTGGTGGCAAGTTGGCGAACTACGCCGAGTATTCTGGCGATCCGCCTGATTGGGCCGTGGAAGTGCTGACGGAAAAGGTCTGTTCGTTGCCCGGCATTAAAAACATCATTGTCGGCGGCGCCATCGCGAATTTCACCGACGTGAAAAAAACGTTTGGTGGAATCATTAACGGCTTCCGCAAAGCGAAGAGCGATGGCAAGTTGAAGGGCGTGAAAATTTGGGTGCGTCGCGGCGGGCCGCGTGAGAAGGAAGGTCTTGATGCCATGCGCGCACTAAAGGACGAAGGCTTCGACATCAACGTCTTCGACCGCAATACCCCGCTGACGGACATCGTCGACAAAGCACTTCAGAAATAGTAACGAGGACTCAGGACTGAGGACTGAGCTGATTTGGAGGGCGTTCACTCGGCCCTCAGTCCTCAGCACTCAGTCCTGAACGAAAGAGGGAGATTTCGATGAGCATTCTGGCAAATAAAGACACCCGCGTGGTGGTTCAGGGTGGTGCCGCCGGTGTCAATGCAGCCCGCCGCATGGCAGAGTTCTGCTATCTGATCAAGCGTCCCCTCACGGTCGAAGCCTTTGTCTATCCGCCTGATGCCGGCAAGACCAATGAAGTTCCTTACGGCAGTGGGCTGATCGCGATTCCCATCTACAAGACGATCGCAGAAGCGACAAAACATCATCCAGCCATCAACACCAGCCTCGTCTACATCGGTGCTGACCGCGCCATGAAAGGTGGCATGGAAGCGCTGGATAATCCGAACATCAAAGTCGTCTCGATGATCACTGAAGGTGTACCAGAGAAAGATGCGAAATTGCTCGGTGCTCACGCCCGGAAGCTGGGTAAGGTGTTCAATGGGCCGTCCTCGATCGGGATCATTTCTGCCGGGGCTTGTCGGCTGGGTGTCATCGGTGGTGCGTTCGATAACCTTGTGCTCTCGAAGCTCTATCGTGAGGGTTCGTTCGGCGTCATCACCAAATCGGGAGGTCTCTCCAATGAAATCATTTGGATATGCTCACAATTTGCCGACGGCATCACGACGGCCATCGGCATCGGGGGTGATGCCTATCCTGGCACCGATTATGTGAGTTACCTCGAAATGTTCGAAAACGATCCCCAGACCAAGGCGGTCGTCATTGTCGGTGAAATGGGTGGGGATCTCGAAGAGCGGGCTGCCGAGTGGTACGGAGCAAAGAAGCGACGCGTCAAGTTGATCGGTGTGGTCTCAGGATTCTGCCAGGAGAGCTTGCCGAAGGGGATGAAGTTCGGCCACGCCGGTGCCAAAGAAGGGATGAAGGGCGAGGGATCGGCTCGATCCAAGTCCGACGCGCTCAAAAAGGCCGGCGCCATTGTGCCACCAACCTTTGGCGCACTGGGGCCTGTCATCAAGGAAACCTATCAAGAGCTGCTCAAGTCTGGTCAAGTAAAAGAGCCGGTCGAGCCGGCAGTGTTGCCAAGGCTGCCGAAGTCGATCGAAGAGGCGATGAAGGCAGATGAAGTCATGGTGACTCCATTGATCCGGACCACGATCAGCGACGATCGCGGTGACGAACCTTGTTATGACGGCTATCCGGCCTCGGAACTGATCAACAAAGGATATGAGATTCCCCATGTCATCGGACTTCTCTGGGACAAGCGGCTCATTTCTAAACAGGAAGCCGAAATCATCAAGCGTATCATGATGCTCTCCGCTGACCATGGCCCTTGTGTGAGTGGGGCCTACGCGACAATCCTCGCGGCCTGCGCCGGGATCGGCTTATCGCAGGCGGTGGCGGCGGGGCTCATCATGATCGGTCCGCGCTTCGGCGGCGCCGTGACAGACGCTGGCCGCTGGTTTAAGTACGCGGTCGACAATAAGATGTCGGTCGACGACTTCTTGGCCTACATGAAGAAAAATGTCGGTCCGGTGCCGGGTATTGGTCATCGCGTGAAGAGCTTGCGCAACCCGGACAAGCGTGTGAAAGAGCTTGTGGGTTATGTGAAGAGCTTGAATATCAAAACACCGTGCCTCGATTTTGCCCTAGCGGTGGAACAGGTGACGGCGACAAAGAAGGATAATTTGATTCTGAATGTGGACGGCACAATGGCAGCCGTGCTGGTCGACCTGGGCTTCCCAGTCGACAGTTTGAACGGTTTCTTCATCCTGTCGCGCACGATCGGATTGATCGGCCATTGGGTCGATCAGAAGCGGCAAGACAGCCGCTTGATCCGGTTGTTCGATTACCTGGTGAACTATGCAGCGCCCAAACGGCGGGAAGTCCCGCCTTTAAAATGAAGTTATGAGTCGTGAGTTTTAAGTTGCTTGATGAATTTCCTTAGAACTCACACCCAAAACTAAAAACTAATAACTGAGGGTTCAACCATGTCCATGGATATTGCCAAAAACCTCTATGCTAAGATGCCGGGCGTCTTTGAAAAGGCCAGAAAGAAATTTGGCCGATCTTTGACCTTGTCAGATAAGATTCTTGTCTCGCACGCCGACAACTTCGATACCCAGAATTGGGAGCGTGGGAAGGCCATGTTGGCGTTGCGTCCAGATCGTGTGGCGATGCAGGATGCCACCGCTCAGATGGCGGTGCTGCAATTCATGCAGGCGAACAAGAAGAAGGCAGCAGTGCCGAGCACGATCCACTGCGACCACCTCATTCGTGCCGAGATGGGATCGGAGAAAGACTTGCTCCGCGCGATGGATGAAAACAAGGAAGTGTATAACTTCCTCGCCTCGGCGGCGAAGAAGTATGGCATTGGATTTTGGAAGCCAGGGGCCGGGATTATCCATCAGGTTGTGCTGGAAAACTATGCGTTCCCTGGCTGTTTAATCATCGGTACCGACTCACACACGCCGAACGGCGGCGGGTTGGGTGGCTTGGCCATCGGTGTCGGCGGGGCTGATGCCGGCGAAGTGATGGCTGGTCTGCCGTGGGAAGTGCTCCATCCGAAATTGATCGGCGTGAAGCTGACCGGCAAGTTGAGCGGATGGGCTTCTCCGAAAGACGTGATCCTCTATCTCTGTGGGCTGCTTACTGTGAAGGGCGGAACAAACAAGATCGTCGAATACTTTGGCCCAGGTGCTGAAACTATCAGCGCGACCGGCAAGGGCACGATTTGCAACATGGGTGCGGAACTCGGTGCAACCACCTCCGTCTTTCCGTTCGATCAGAAAATGGTCGACTACATGACTATTACGGATCGAGCGGATTTGGCGAAGTTGGCTCAGGCGAATAAGGCCTTGCTTGTGGCGGATCCTGAAGTGCTGCAGTCTCCGGAGAAGTATTACGACCAAATTGTTGAAGTCGATCTCTCGAAGCTGGAGCCACATGTGGTC
>CAZOHW010000433.1:0-3959 GCA_964579525.1 uncultured Nitrospira sp.
TGTTCGTCATGAACACGATTATAGTCTATAAATGGGCGTTACAGTCCACTAGTTATTTCTTGGGCTTGCGTGTTGATGAATGTTTCTTATCCTTAGGGGGGGTATTGAGCAGGATATCTATAGCCTCTTCAAAACTTATCGGCGGTAATGGAGCCTGTTTGGCTTTCGGCATGAAACCTCCATTGGTAGCGGTAACTGCATGTTCTTCGGATTGTACTTCATGCTGGCACGCTTCACCGGGCGCGTGCTCAGCATTCTGCTATCACGTCGCCAAAGATATCGGGATTCTGGCGGTTATTGTGACGATACGAGAACTCCGCGAGATACAACGGCAAATAATCCTTGCTCACCTTGTGATAAGTGCCAATCACGCCACGCTTCAACAGGCTCCAAAAGCTATCCAGGTTCGCCGTATGGACGTTCCCGCGCACATATTCGCCGCGTTGATGGCTTACTGCTTCATGCGGGTAGCCAATCTTGCTCAGGCCTTTGTAGCCTGTGTGCTCATCAGTAGCCATGAGAGACACACTCTCGCCTACAGCCTGTCTCACGAAGCCTTGCAGCGTATCAGCATTCACTTTTTCAATTATCCGTGCGACGACCTTACCTTTTCGAGCAATAGCCCCAATGACAGCAACCTTGCCATGGGGACCGTTCTGCCCGCCGCCCTGCCGTCTCGCCGAGACATGCTTATTCTTCCACTTGCCACCAATGTAGGTCTCGTCTACCTCAACCTCTCCCATCAGCTTGGAAAAGCCACCATCTTGCATCGCTGCGCGGATGCGATGGCACATATACCAGGCCGTTCTATAGGCCCCGCTGCCAATAATTCGTTGGATCTGAAGGGCGCTAATACCCTTCTTGCTGGTCAGCATGAGGTAGGTGACCTGAAACCACGTCCTCAAAGGGTAGTTGGTGTTCTCAAAGATTGTCTTAGTAATCACAGAGAAACGGTAGCCGTTCCGTCCGCCACACTCTTTAGCCTTACAGACCCAATGATACGGACGGCTCTTGACCGCAAACACCTTGGGATTGTTGCAGCGAGGACAGCGCACAATACCGTCTTTCCAGCGCCGTTGCTTCAAGAACTCTTTACAGGCATCTTCATCCTTGAAGGTGTTCATCAGTTGGGTGAGCGTTTGTTTCATGGCATAGCCTCCGTGATGTTGAGGCTAGTCTACCGAATTTCTACTGTGGTGTCAAGTAGGTTATAATCGCCCCGTTTCGATTCAGTCTTCGATTGGTTCAAAGCAGCGGCGCCCGTACTTCTTGCCTATTGGACGAAACCATAGTGCAAAAAATACGTAGAAGGAGTACATAGGGGTGCGGTGAATCCGAGTCCTTTCTGTTGATACATAGGTGCGTACCGGCAAGATGATTGTTCGTGTCACGGATCGACACAGGGCTCGAATTTTTTAATCCGGTCCATTTGTCATCTATTCAATCACTGAAAGGAGTCTATTATGGCTAAACGAGCAGTGCTCATCGGAATCAACACGTATCAAATTCCCGGAGCAGATCTGAATGGGTGCGTCAATGATGTGAAGAATCTGAGCGGAGCGCTCAAGACCTACTATGGGTTTGAAGACAAGGATATCACCATGCTCACGGATCTCCAGGCGACGAAGAAAGCCATGGAGGCGGCGATTCAGAAACTCATCAAGGGCGGGAAAAAAGGCGATGTGTTGCTTCTCCATTATTCGGGACATGGATCGAACGTCCCGGATGACAATGGAGACGAAGCGGATCATCGAGATGAAATCCTCTGTCCGACCAATCTCGATTGGAACGATCCGTTGCGTGACGATTGGCTCAGGAAGACATTCAACAAGCTTCGGAAAGGTGTGAGCCTCACGGTGATCATGGACTGTTGCCACTCCGGAACCAATACCCGAGCCATCACGCCACCTGATGCGCCTCGGAGAGAACGGTTTCTACCCTGCCCACTCGACCTCATGGCGACTGAATCCGGAAGGAAATTGCGCGGGGTGCTTCGTGGGAAATTTGGGAAGGCGCCACGAGGAGGCAAGCGGAAGAGCGACATCGTCCAGGCCGATATCCAAGAATTGCTGATTACGGGTTGTCGGGATACGCAAACCTCAGCTGATGCGCGAATCGGTGGAATCTATAACGGAGCCCTCACGTATTACCTCGTCGAATCGATCAAAGAAGCGGAGGGCAAGCTCACCTACCGCGAGCTGCATCAGCGGACCGTCGCAAAATTGAAGCAAAACGAGTACGACCAAGTGCCTCAGCTTGAAGGACAACGCACGTCCTTCGATCATCCATTCCTCAGCTAGAGTGATAAATGCGCCGGCGGCGAATATGCCGCCGGTGTCTTCACAGGCCTGCTCCACCTGCTGACGCGGTCCTCAGAAGGAGGGATTCCTCAATGACGATGAAACGGAGAGGGGCCAAGCCTCGCGATTCGGACCGGTGGATCCGTGACATGAATTAGGATGAGTTCGAGACACAACTCTCCCGTTCGGCGCGTGGAGAAAAAACGCGGGCTGTCTCCGATCAGGCGTTGAGGGAGCACTTTGGGCCTGAGAAGGTTGAGCGGTTGCAACGTTTGGCGGAGCGTGTGCGATTGGCTCGGCGCAAGCGGGAGCCGTTGCGGGGCAACATTATCTTCATTCCCGGCATTATGGGCTCCGAATTGACTGTGACCGATGACGGCGAGGACGACATCGTGTGGGTCAGTTTTCTCAAGCTGATGTGGGGAGGTCTCAACAAACTTCGACTTGCTAAGGATGGAGCGCAGGAAGCAGATTCACACCTCCGAGTCCGACCGAGCGGACTCGATAAGGACAGCTATGCCGAGACGATCCTATGGCTGAAAGCGTACTGGAACGTGGAGCCGTATGCATACGATTGGCGGAAAGATCTGGATCAGGCTGCGCAAGGCTTGAAAGACTTCGTGGAAACGAAGTTCAAAGACCAGCCGGTCCATCTGGTCGCTCACTCCATGGGAGGCCTCGTGTCTCGCAATTTTATTCGACTGTATCCCAAGGTCTGGAAAACCATGCTGGAGCCCAAGAAAGTTCAGGGGGGCCGACTGATTATGCTTGGCACGCCGAACTACGGCTCCTATGCGATGGCCAGCGCCATGGTCGCAGGGGACAAGCTGGTCAAACGGCTGGTGGCAGCGGATCTGCACCACAATGCAGATGAGGTGCTTGATGTGCTCAATGGATTTGTGGGGAGTTACCAATTATTGCCTTCGTACACCAAGCTGTCAGCCTCGGAACAAAGCCTTTATGACCGTGGTACCTGGGGGCGATATCCCATCGTGGCAACACACCTCCAACGTGCGAAGACGTTCCATGAGAATCTTGATGTGCCGGCCACGATTGATCCCGAGCGGATGATCTATATCGCCGGCTGTAACCATGAGACGCTTAGCGGGGTGACGGTCAAGGGCCCTGGCCTATTTGAATTTGAGACGACTTTGAAGGGCGATGGACGTGTCCCCCACGTACTGGGACTGTTGCCTGGGGTGCCGACATACTATGTCGACGAAATCCATGGGGATCTCCAGAAGCATGAACAGGTGCTCGAGGCTATCGACGAGCTCTTACGAACAGGCAAGACGGGTGCGCTGTCGATGGAACCAGTCGCAGCCCGCGCGGTTCGCTCTCTGACCTCGGCGCGTGTCCGTGCTGTTCAAGATCGCCAAGAGGCGGAGCAGATTCGCCGAACCGCGGAAGAGACGAAGGCCGGTCGAAGCGCGGTGGCTGATCATCGTCGAGCTGAAGCCTTACTCAGAGAGGCTATGATGGCGCAGAGTCCTGTTTGTTCTCGGGGAGTGACCGATGCGGTGACCACAACGTCGGGAGGACGAAAGACACCGAGCCCGGCACAAGAGCCCATCGCCCTGAATGTGGAAGTCGTCCATGGGGATATCCGCGATATCAAGGCTCCGGCGGTGGTTGCCGGTCATTATCGAGAGGTTCCCC
>CAZOHW010000434.1:0-3958 GCA_964579525.1 uncultured Nitrospira sp.
CGCCATGGAAGGCCCCACGCCAGTGAGCGCACTGATTAACGCAGCCACCATGGTCACGGCCGGCGTGTACATGGTAGTCCGCAACCACGCGATCTTTGATCTCTCCCCATTTGCCATGACTGTGGTGGCGTTCGTGGGAGGGACAACCGCATTATTTGCTGCCGCAATTGGATTGGTTCAAACCGATATCACACGAGTGTTGGCCTACTCAACGGTGAGTCAGCTGGGCTATATGTTTTTGGGCTGTGGAATTGGAGCCTATACCGCATCTGTTTTTCACGTCATGACCCATGCCTTCTTCAAGGCACTCTTATTCTTGTCAGCCGGGTCGGTCATCCATGCGCTTTCAGGGGAGCAGGACATCCGTAAAATGGGAGGACTTAGTCGGAAAATTCCATGGACCTACCGCTTGTTTTTGATCGGGACCATCGCTATTGCCGGAATCCCTCCATTGGCTGGATTTTGGAGTAAAGACGAAATTATGGCCCATGCCTTTACGCATCATCAATATCTTCTCTATGGAATTGCAGCGGTTGGCGCGTTTCTGACCTCATTTTATATGTTTCGGCTGACATATTTGACATTTTTTGGCTCACCCAGAATGGATCATCATACGGAAGAACATGTCCATGAGTCTCCAGCGGTGATGATAGGGCCCCTTATGGTTCTCGGTGTGCTTTCGATCGTCGGAGGATTGATTCTTGGGTTTCCACCGGAACATGGCTGGCTTCCAAACTTTCTCGCTCCGGTTGTGGGAATTCCAGGTGGAAATGAGCCTGAGTTCGGGACGGTGTTTCTCCTCATGGGAGCGGCGACGGCCATTGCACTATTTGGATGGGGGCTTGCTCATTATTTGTATGCCTTAAGTCCCGATACATCGGGCCGTTGGGCGGAGAAGTTTTCCGGCCTGTATGGGGTTCTATTGAATAAGTACTATGTGGATGAGATCTATGACTTCCTGGTCGTCGAGCCATTGAAACGCTTAGGGCAGTTCCTCGATTGGTTTGATCGAACGGTCATCGATGGTCTTGTGCGAGGGGTAGGTCACCTTGCCGATTGGGGTTCCTCTGGGTCCACATGGGTTGAAAAATACATTATCTATGCTGGACTGAACGTGATTGGGTATGGGAATCACCTTGCGGCGCGTGAAGGACGGAAAATACAAAGCGGGTTAGTGCACCATTATGCCGCTCTTATCGTGGCAGGACTTTTTCTGCTCGCCGTTGTGGTCCAGATCGTTATTCAAATGTAGAGCATACCTCGACGAGATCATCATTCATGTTAGAAGAACTCGCAGCTGGGTTTCCGATTCTTTCGTGCCTCCTCTTTTTGCCTGTCGTCGGGGCCGCGGCGATTTGGCTGATTGAAGACGAGGATATGGTACGCACAGCGGCCCTCACGGTTGCCTTAGTCGAACTGGCTCTCACAGTCTTCGTGTTGCTGCGGTTTGTGCCGGAGTCTGCCTCCATGCAGTTTGCGGAACATCTTCGATGGATTCCAGCCTTGGGGATCAGTTACCACCTAGCCGTGGACGGCATTAGTGTATTATTCGTCGGCCTCACGGCCTTCCTCACTGTCCTGGTTATCGTCTATTCCTGGGATACGATTCGCCATCAGGTCAAACTGTACATGATGTGCCTATTGGCGCTGGAATCGACGACGATGGGAGTGTTCGTCTCGCTGGATCTGATTTTGTTTTTCGTCTTCTGGGAACTCATGCTGATCCCCAGCTATTTCTTGATCAAATTATGGGGTGGAGGAGCCGAACGACAGTATGCCGCACTCAAGTTCGTGATTTACACGCTGTTAGGCCGCGTCTTTATGTTGGTGGGGATCGCCCTGCTCAACATCAACTACCACCAATGGGCTTCACTGCATCATGCCGATCAATTGTACTCCTTTGACTTTCTTGATTTGTTGAACGTTCCGATCCCGGTTTCGCAGCAAATCCTCATCTTCTGGCTAATGTTCATGGGCTTCGCATTCAAGGCTCCGGTCTTTCCATTTCACACGTGGCTGCCTGATGCATTGCTGGAGGGGCCGATCGGTATGGCTGTTGTGTTGGCTGGTATGAAGCTAGGTACCTTCGGTTTCATACGTTTCAGTCTTCCGCTGCTCCCCGAGGCATCAAAAAGCGACTATGTGGTTACAATCATGGTCATCCTCGGACTGTGCGCCATTCTGTATGGGGCATGGATGGCTCTGGTGCAGGCGGATTTGCGGCGTCTGCTTGCCTATAGCAGCGTGAGCCATCTCGGTTTTGTCGTCGTTGGATTATTTGCTCTGAACTATCAGGGGGTGCAAGGTAGCTTGCTGACGATGATCAATCTGGGGTTCAGCACGGCAGGTCTGTTTTTTATCGCTGGGTTCCTGTATTCACGCCAGCAAACGACGGACCTGTCGGCCTTTGGTGGAATGGCGAAACGCGTACCGCTCTTAGCCACATACTTTTTGATCATTGGATTAGCCTCGATCGGGCTTCCAGGCACGAATGGGTTCGTCGGAGAATTTCTGATTCTCTTGGGAGCCTTCAAAGCGAAATGGTGGTTCGGGGCGATCGCCGTTCTTGGGGTCATTTTCGGAGCGGCCTATTTTCTCTGGTACTACGAACGTTCCATGTTTGGCCCTCTTGGGAAAGCGGTGAAAGAGTCGATGAGCGATCTCCAGATGCGGGAAAAAATTATTGCCGTATCACTTTCGATCATGATTCTCTGGATTGGGCTCTATCCCTCACCGTTTCTACGAATCATGAATGGATCGGTACAAGCCCTTGTCGACCGTCTTCACCAGGGAACGACGGCAGCGCTCGAACGGGTGCCGGACCATGTTTCAGTAAGATAAAGGATATCGATGCTCGATGGGTGACTACGTCCTTCTCTATATTCTGTTTGCTCCGTTCGCCGGTGCGCTGGGGCTGATCTTCGTCTCCAATCGGCAACCCATGCTGGTCCGAGGGATTGCCGCAAGCTCGGCCTTCGTGCCGCTCATTGCCTCGTTATATCTCTTTTATGCGTACGACCCTGCAAAGGGCGGCTTCCAGTTCATCCAGAAGTTCGAATGGTCAAGGCAGCTGGGGATTTCCTTACATCTTGGAGTCGATGGGATCGGGACTCCTCTTGTACTCGCCTCATCGATTCTATTGTTTGCAGGGATCTTTGTGTCTTGGCACATCAAAGATCGCACGAAGGAGTTTTACATTTGGCTGCTGATTTTGGCTGCAGCCACCATCGGCGTGTTCATGTCCCTCGATCTGTTTTTCCTCTACTTCTTTTATGAAATGTCCGTGATCCCAATGTATCTCCTGCTCGGTATGTGGGGCAGTCATACTAAGAAGTATTTAGAAATGACGGATCCTGAAGGACTAAAGTTACGGGATTCCGTCGGCTATATCTTGAACTTTGGATCGAACAGCAAAGAATACGCGGCGATGAAGCTGGTGCTCTTCTTGTCGGCCTTTGCAGTCGTCGCACTCATGGGGATTCTTCTCATTTATAAATACGCCGGGTTAAACACGTTCGACATCCTTGTTCTACGCGAACAGGCGAAGCTGATGAATATTCCTGTTCTTGGCACCACGTTAGATAAAATCATCTGGGTGTTGATCTTCTTCGGGTTTGCCTCGATTGCGCCGCTCTGGCCCTTACACTCATGGTCTCCGGTCGGCCATGCCGCTGCGCCGGCCGCGACCAGCATGCTTCATGCCGGAGTGCTCATGAAACTGGGGCATTTCTCTATTATTCGCGTGGCCTTTGAAATTCTTCCTGATACGACCAGAGAGCTGATGCCGATAGCCGCCGTGCTGTGTATGTTCAGCATCATCTATGGAGGATTCGTCGCCTTTTATGCCAAGGACACCAAGTATGTCATCGGCTATTCGAGCTCAAGCCACATGGGGTACGTGTTTCTTGGCATGGCTGCGCTAAACTACATCAGCTTGAGCGGCGCGGTGATCTACATG
>CAZOHW010000435.1:0-3952 GCA_964579525.1 uncultured Nitrospira sp.
CATCTGTGGAGCTGCGAATACCCCGCAAGGATCTATTCTCGGACCTGAGGCGATACATAAGGTTCTTCATGCAACTGTCGATCACAAGATATTCCTGCCGAAAGTGACAGGATCAACTGCCGGTTTGCTGAGGAACTGGCTCGTCGTGGAATGATCGAGATGGAAGTTCTGATTGATGATAGTGATTTGCTTTGTCAGGCTCCTGGGTAGCCCGTTCTTCCAATCCTTCCTTCACCTTGATATCGATCATGTATTCGTAGATGGCCCGTAGTGCGCAATACCGTAACCCAGCTCGACCGTCCAGAAAGCCTCCTCGTGCCACGAATAGATAACTGAATATCCAGAACGGACGCCCCGGAAGCCTGTAGGCGATCTGTTTCATTGTTTTTCGGCGAACAATCGGATTTGCCGACCAGAGTCCCTGAACTGCAATTTTCTCCCCCCGTTCCACCACTAAAGCGGCCGCTTCCATCGAGGAATATCGATTATGCCGTTCAAGCCAATACGCGACCTTCTTGTTAAACGGGTAATGCAGCAGATGTTCCTTCAAGAATCTTGATTTCCCGTGAGCCACATACTCCTCATTGATCTCTCGCTGGACCGTCACATGGCCCACACGAACCAGCCTCCCGAACCACGTTGGATAGCCGCTACTGCGGCGAAGCCACTGTCCAAACCAATAATCTTTTCTCCGCATGTGAAACAGGCTGACAATCGGTTCGGCTGTGTCTGCAGCTGATTGCATCTCCGCACACAACTCGGGTGTGACACGTTCGTCTGCATCGAGCATGAGAACCCAAGGGTGCTTGTACGATACTTCATTCAGCCCGGCATTTCTTTGGGCGGCATAATTGTCGAACCGTCGCTGAATAACGCGTGCGCCCATCTCCTTTGCAATCGTGACCGTCAGATCGCTGCTGAAGGAATCCAGTACGACGATGTCATCCGACCATCGCACCGAGTTGATACAATCAGTGAGATTGCGTTCTTCGTTGAGCGTCAGGATAAGAACAGACAGGTTGATCATGCTGAAGAAGTCTACTAGTGAAGGCAAGGCCTGTCGCAACAGCAAACTCAAGTTTGTGTTACGGGAATATTAAGAGTGGATCGGGCTTAGCGATCGACCAGACGCATGGGAAGAGCTTTTACAGTGGTTTGGGAACACCTACGATCCTTGAGATTTATCCTTCATGGATTCAGACAGGCTTAGTCGTAGGCATTGGCTGATTGTAATGCTCCAATCCGCTCCAATACTGTCCAGCTCAGTGATGCTGGTATTCTCTTCGACGAATAAGAGAAGGGCGAGAGTGCTTCAATATGGCCTTACAGCTTGAATGTGCGAACTGTCCGTGTATGTCACTTCAAATCCCGCATAATCCAACAATCGCTCGATCTCAATGGGAGCGAACATCTGCCCCCTGTTTTCGAGCAACGCAAAATGCATCTCACAGAACACTCCTCTAAGTCGAGGCTCGGCAAGAAGGGCTTTCATACCTTTGAACACTTCGTATTCAAATCCTTCGACGTCGATCTTAATAATATTCGGAACCATCCTGGTGCGTTCCAAATAGGCATCACCCGTCACGACCGCGACTTGAACCCTTGTCCCGGATCCCGTGTGGTCAGAGTCGAGCAATTGATGTGTGGCACCCAGTGGATTCGAAGCCAGCCTCATCGCTCCCATCCCAGTGTTCGAGGACAAAGCAAGTTGCTCGAGGATGATATTAGGCGTATCACGAAATTTTGACCTGAGGACGTCGAAGCACTCCGGGACCGGCTCAAAAGCTACAACCACTCCCTCTGGCCCGACTTTCGTCAAGAACTTTTCGGTGTAAAGACCGAGATTGGCTCCGATATCCCACACGACATCACCGGATCGAGTGTGGGCAAGGAGCGCGGCATCAAAATGCTCCTCATAATTACGGTGAAATACGGAATGAACGGTTTTAAATCCGGACAATAAGCCTAGTTTTCGGGCTACGGATCTCGCGCGAATGAGCAGTGGATTCACGATAAACTCCTCTACAACGACAATCGTCGCGAATCACAGCGAGGCATTCGTGAGATATTGGCAATCCTTCGTGTTGTTCGAATGGGAGCAACGTGACTCGACGACCAGCAAGCCCCTCAGATGGTCGGCTAGCCGCAGCGTCAATGCCAATAACGTGAATGTCGGGTTTGCGCTTCCGGCTGACGGAAAGACCGAACAACTTGCGAGAAACAAGTTGTCAACACCGTGAACACGTAGTTGCGGATCGGCAACCCCGTCGCTCGGATGCTCACTCATAACGGTTCCCCCGGTTTGGTGATAGACATCGATGACATCCTCAAGCCACTGATCCCCTTCTTCAAACAACTTCCGGTTCCACCGCGCATCGCCAAGATCCAATCGTTCCCATTCCTGACGGAACATTCGGACATATTCCTGCATGGTCTGCTTTTCGAGATCCTTAATTCTCCAGTCGAGGGTAAGGATCGGCATGCCCGGCACATCATGGTCATGACTCAAGCTCACCCTGCTGTCTGAATTTGGGCACTGCTCCACATCCACTTGAAGATGAAACCGCGCATTGTTGGGATAGGCCACCCGCTGCTTCAGAAACCTGACAGCCCCAAGCCGACACATGTTTGGAATATCCCGCATGATATTTGTCCATCCCTGAACGCCTGGCCAAGGATTGCGACGAGCCTGGAAACGGCGTAACCCCTCGCGAAGCTCGGCAAATCCCGAATCATCCGGAGTCTCGAACAAAATTTGGCCGAAACAGCTCAGCAGTTGCTTGTCCCGCTGCATTTGCGCACTTAATTCCAGGCGAGCCGTACGCATTGTATCGTTGATGAAGAACGGCGCAAATTTTCTCTCAAGGTCACGCGCCGATCGCGGACGTAAGTCCGCGGCTCGAATCGAGAGGTGATCCTGAAAGTTCCTCCCAAGCTGGTCAGAATGGTTTCCAATGCCACCTGAGACCGATCCTCTTGATACCATCAAGAGCCGGATGGTCTCTAGCGTTCCTGTTGCCACGACAAAATGCTTTGCCTTGACCTCGAGCGCCTTGCCATCCAGCGTGCGGGCCTTGACCAAGACGACACAAGTTCCGGTATCATTGAGGGAAATTTCCGTCACGTTTGCATGCAACACCACCTCCACTTGCCTCGAGTTAGCGCAGGCAGTTCCCACTAGACGGGCTAGGTTTCGTCTAGCAAACGGAGGCCATTTGGCATAACGGACGGTAAATTGATTCATGTCGAAATCCGTCCCGGCAACCGGCAACCGATTCAGCTCAACCGGATCGTATGGATAATCATCAACGCCGAATAAGTGTTCAACCCGCTGGTAATAATCAAGCAGATCTGCGTGCTTAACAGGCCATGCGCTCGCTCCAATCCACTCTCGACTTTCGACATCGAGTGCGGTGAGCGGCAAGAGTTGTCCGCCCCAACGCGTGGAAGTTCCTCCAAGTGTTCTGAAGCGGCCCTGAAGATACCCGCGATGCGGTAAGCCGGCGATTTTACAGTCATAGAGCCGCTGTGTTTGCTCTTCGACCTCCGTCCCTCCGGATTCCAATACGACAATCGAATAATTGCTATTGAGAAACTCATGCACAAGCGCCAGACCGGCAGTCCCAGCGCCGATCACGCAAATGTCCGCCGTGCGTGTCTGCCGATCGTTTGCATCTGTAAGATCCGTGATCATGAACTGTCTCTCAGAACACCGGAGTCGATACGTGCAGCAGGAGTTCCTCAATAATGGCATGCACCTCACCTTCCTTGAGCATTCCGCCATGAACATGATTTGTAATCGTGGTCACATGGTCTACATTCGTAGAAGCAAATACCACCGTCCCTTTCGGATTGGCATGGAATGCATAGCTGAGCAAAAATCGAATCTGTTCCTGACTAGACCGAAGATCGATCCCGATCCGGTCGGTTAGGTTGGCAATCACGGAAGGTG
>CAZOHW010000436.1:0-3944 GCA_964579525.1 uncultured Nitrospira sp.
TGTGCTCAACGTGGTACGTCTTGGTCATGATGGGTTGTGATAGGGCGGATCTCTTTGTCGTGCGTATCCTTGTATTGTACGAAGTGCCCTGCCTAATTTCTCTGTGAGTCCAAGGGGGCAACCCGTGTTTACCCAGTCTTTCCGACGCCATCTGTGAGTACACACACTCGTACGACCATCGCGCTCGATGCGGTAGGGGGAGATCATGGGCCCGTCCCTTGTATTGAGGGTGCCTTTCAAGCCCTCAAAGAAGTGGACGTCGATATCATTCTCGTCGGTGATGAAACCGTCCTGAAACAGGAATGTGAACGCTTAAGCTGTCTCGATCCCCGCCTCACCATTCGGCACGCATCCCAGGTTGTCGAGATGCATGAGTCACCGGCTGCTGTGGCTCGAAAGAAGCGAGATTCATCGATCTGGGTCGCGACGGAGTTGGTCAAAAACGGTCAGGCCGATGCGGTCGTGAGCCCCGGTAATACGGGGGCCAGCATGGTGGCGGCCTTCTTCGTGTTTGGACTGGTGAAAGGTGTTGAACGTCCGGCGATTGCCACGAGTCTCCCGACGCTGAGCGGACAAGCGATTATGCTTGATGTGGGAGCCAACGTCGATTGCACCGCCACGCATCTAGAGCAGTTTGCGTTGATGGGGAACGAGTACGGAAAACATTTGCTGGGTAAGCCCAATCCTCGCGTTGGACTGCTGAGCATCGGCGAAGAGGACAGCAAGGGCAACGAGGTGACCAAAGAAGCGTTTAAGTTGCTCAAAGCGAGCTCCATGAATTTTGTGGGGAATGTCGAGGGACGTGATGTGTACAGCGGGATGGCGGACATTATCGTCTGCGACGGATTTATCGGGAATGTGGCGTTGAAGATTTCCGAAGGCGTCGCGGAAATGATCAAAAAATCTCTGCTGAAGGAAATCTCCGGCAATTTTTGGGGCCGCCTCGCCTATCCGTTCCTCTTGAACCCTCTTGGCAATCTCAAACGAAAGATCGATTATGCGGAATTCGGCGGCGCTCCGTTGCTGGGCGTCAACGGCACGACCATGATTTGTCATGGTCGATCATCGGCAAAAGCCATCAAGAACGCGATTCGTCGCGCTAAAGGCATGGCGGAAGGGCGTGTGCACGAATTGATCCAGCGAGACATTGAAGAAAGCCATGCCCAGACATCGGCGGAAGAGGCGACATGAAGGCTCGCATTACCGGAACCGGTTCCTACACGTCTTCCAGGGTATTGACGAATACAGATCTTGAACGCATGGTGGCAACTTCGGATGAATGGATTCGAGAACGGACCGGTATCAGAGAGCGGCGTCTAGCGTCGACGGGAGAAGCCTGTTCGGATTTGGCCGTTCAGGCCGGCAAGCGAGCCTTGACCGCAGCGGGGCTGGCGGCGACCGATCTCGACATGATTTTGCTCGCCACCTGCACGGGAGATTATCCGCTTCCCGCGACGGCCTGTCTCGTTCAGCATCAGCTTGGGGCGACCAGGGCGGCGGCCTGCGATCTTTCGGCCGCCTGTTGCGGGTTTGTCTATGCCCTGTCGATAGCGGATGCCTATGTCAAAACTGGCATGCGCCATGTCTTGGTGATCGGGTCGGAAGTGATGTCCGCGATCACGGATTGGACCGACCGTAATACCTGCGTACTGTTTGGAGATGGAGCCGGGGCTGTTATCGTCAGTGCGAGTGACGGAGAACTGGGGATCCTTTCGACTCATCTTCGCTCGGATGGGGCGTTATGCGAGTTGATCATGGTTCCGGGTGGAGGCTCGCGCACCCCACCGTCGGAGAAGGTGATTACCGAACGGCAGCACTACATCAAAATGCGGGGGAACGAGACGTTCAAAGTGGCGGTGCGGACGCTGGAAGAGATTGCACGCGAGACTCTTGCGGCGAATGGGCTTCGGATCGAGGAGCTTGATCTCTATGTGCCGCATCAGGCCAATATCCGAATTCTGCAGGCCGTGACGCAGCGGCTCGAGCTTCCGATCGAAAAGGTGATGCTGAATTTGGATCGATACGGGAACACATCGGCGGCATCGATTCCGATTGCTTTAGATGAAGCGGTTCGGGAAGGGCGGATCAAGAATGGGTCATTGGTGATGCTCGGTGCATTTGGGGCTGGATTGACCTGGGCCTCTGCGATGATCAGGTGGTAGCAGGTTTGCCCCCCACACGTTCTGTCGGTGGAGAAGCTCAGCATACATCGATGCTTGCAAGTGAGGGGGGTACTGGAACTTTTTCCCGTTGACTTTGCGCAGGATTTCATAAGATATCTAACGCGCTATGAATTCAGGAATCGGCCTGGTGTTCCCAGGACAAGGCTCTCAGTCGGTGGGGATGGGCAAAGCTTTCTATGAGGCCTATCCCTCGCTGAAAGCGATCTACGACGAGGCCTCCTCGGTATTGGGGTATGACGCTGCCGCCTTGTGTTTCGAAGGGCCGGCGGAACGGCTTAATCTGACGGAATTCACGCAGCCGGCTTTGCTGGTGAGCAGTATGGCTGCATGGCATATACTGAAGCCGCTTGGTCTTACTCCGCTTGCGGTGGCCGGCCACAGTTTGGGAGAGTATTCGGCGCTCGTGGCGGCTGGTGGGGTGTCGTTCAGGGATGCGGTCAGCTTGGTCCAGAAACGGGGCCGGTACATGTCGGAAGCCGTTGCTCCGGGAACTGGTTCGGTTGTGGCCTTATTGGGACTGACAGTCGAGGTCGTGAAACAAGTGTGTCGTACGGCTTCGACCATTGGGGTTGTCGCACCGGCAAATTTTAATTCGCCCGGCCAAGTCGTCATCGCCGGTGAAAAGGCTGCGGTGGAACGGGCGGTTGAATTGGCTAAAGAAGCGGGTTGCAGAAAAGCCGTCTCTCTGCCGGTCAGCGTGCCGGTTCATACTCCGCTGATGCAGCAAGCGGCCGATCGATTGGCGAAGGATTTGGCAGTGATTCAGTGGTCGGATCTTACCGCCCCCCTTGTCAATAATGCCGAGGCGAAAGCCATCAGTCGCGCCGGTGAGATTCAAGCGTCGTTGGTCCGACAGCTACCGTCTTCGGTGCTATGGGAAGACACCATCCAGACAATGGGCAAGATGGGTGTGACGACGTTCGTGGAAGTCGGTCCTGGCATGGTGTTGACCGGCTTGATCAAACGTATTCTCCCGGGCACGATACTATTCAATGTGAACGATCCGAAGTCGTTGGAAACGATGATCAAGGCTCTGGGTTGAAATGAGAATAGGCTTGTCCGGTGAGGGTGTGCCAAGGATGCTTCATCCTGACAGAGATGTGTTCATGAAAGGAATGTGATGTCACTGCAAGGAAGAGTTGCTATTGTCACCGGCGCGGCTCAAGGAATCGGTCGTGCGATCGCTGAAAGTCTCGCTCAGGCTGGTGCAGATATCGCGGTGGCCGATCTCGACCCCAGTCGATCGGTGGAAACAGTGAACGCAATCGAGAAGCTGGGACGAAAAGCCTTAAGCGTGAAAGTCAATGTGGCGGATGCCGATGACACCAAATCGATGGTTGAACAAGTGCTGAAGGCTTGGGGGAAAGTGGACATCCTGATCAATAATGCCGGCATCACCCGTGATGGCCTGCTGCTCCGGATGAAAGAAGAAGATTGGAATTTGGTGCTTCAGGTCAACCTGAACGGCACGTTCAATTGTACAAAGGCGGTCTTGCAGTCCATGACGAAGCAGCGGTATGGTCGTATCGTCAATATCGCTTCCATCGTCGGGGTGATCGGCAATGTGGGTCAGGCGAATTACTCGGCTTCAAAAGCAGCCGTGATTGGATTCACGAAAACCGTGGGACGAGAGTATGCCAGTCGGAATGTGACTGTAAATGCGGTCGCGCCGGGTTTTATCGATACGGCCATGACGCAGGGACTTCCGGCGGATGTGAAGGAGACACTGCTGAAACAGATTCCATTGGGTCGGTTGGGTAC
>CAZOHW010000437.1:0-3912 GCA_964579525.1 uncultured Nitrospira sp.
TGTTAGTTGGTTGCTCCCTCGAGCACTATTCCACGTCAATGTGCGGAATAACAGCGGTTCAAAAAGGCTACGATTTCACGTTCAACAACTCACGCTATCAAGTTAAAGCAAATCGTCCTAGCGGCAAGCCTGGCAGTTTCGTTACGTTGGTGCAGAAAGCGAAGAACTATGATTGGGACTTTCTGATATGGCTTCTCTATAATCCGCAGTACGAAATCCAAGAGGCATGGCTGTGGGAAACAACAGCCTACAAGGAAGCGTTTGAACCCATAAAACGGCTTTCGCCAGCGCACTACCGAAAAGGCAAGCGCCTTGTCTAGCAAGAAATAAGTGTCAGAGAACAATTACATTAATAGTCGCACCCATAGGAAAGTAATTTCCTGCCTCAATGGTGCACGAGGCAGAATATAGGGGTCGGATACCTTTTCTTGGTATTCTCGCTGACGCGCTCCTCAGTACTCTCAGTTTTCCTGCATATGTAGTGAAGGTCGGACCTTGTTTTGTGCGTCATCGATATGTGAGGGCATGAGGAGCCGAGGTACACAACAACTGTGATCCCACCGTGGCGATGGGAGCGGGATCCGGCCTAACTAAGGCTACCTGTACTTTTCGACCAAATTGCGCAGTCGTGTTCTCTGGACCGGTCGCAGATTCAGGAACTCCACTCCGAACACCTGTCCTCGGACCCACCGAACGACCGCATGGTCGATGTGCATGCGCCAGTTAGAGTTTGGGGAGAAGATCCATAGGTCGAGGCTCACGTCAGTCCGGACGGTGGCTTCAGACTCAGCTGCACAGCCTGAGGGTGACAGGTCCAGGAGTGTCGCCTCAGTCTCGACCAGGTCGTGACTGGAGAAGAAGAGCCGGCAGTCGAATGGAATACGAGGAGAGGCTCGTAATTCTCTTTTCTCAGTTTGATTCTAACTGCGCATGAGGTTTTTTACGGGATGACGACTCTCCATGAATGACTCATTTCAGGCGGTTTCTCGCTATTGATTTCGCCCTGCTTGTGCATCGGCTTGGTCACTCAATTTCCGTTCCACGTCTGGGTTGCCAGATAGCGTGTCGACAACCGGCTACGTGTTACCAGGGGCGTAAGTATAATTGACCGGATCCCTTCCTCTCATCTTGTAGGAGATACGTATGTCCGAGAAAGATTAGGAATAGTAGCGGTTGGATATCTGCTCATGAGATTTTCGCTGAGGCGTCCTTCGCAGGTGGTGCGCCACTGGCGATTAGGCTATGTCTGCCGAGTTCCCTGAGTAACCACCTCGACTTGCCTGTCGTGTGTCCTCTATACTCCAGCTCAGCTGGCTCGTTTCGTGATCCTCGTGCTTCTTCAACGTATCCTGTGAATGATCTGACTCGACAACTCAATGAACGGTTTGGGTTTTCGGCCTTCCGACCTGGCCAGGAAGAAGTCATACGCGCCGTGTTGGCTGGGCGTGATGTGATGGCGGTGATGCCGACGGGCCAGGGAAAATCGCTCTGCTATCAGTTACCCGCGACTCTGTTGCCAGGGTTGACCCTGGTCATTTCGCCGCTTATTGCGTTGATGCAAGACCAGGTCACGGCCATGAAGCAGCGCAACATTGCGGCTGCGGCCTTTCATTCCGGACTCAGCGGACTGGAAAAGAGTCTCGTGATAGAAGCGCTCCAACAGCGGCGTATCCGGCTTCTCTATCTCGCACCGGAACGCATGCAGCATGAAGGATTTCTTCGCCTGTTGCGGACTCTCTGGGTGTCGCTCTTGGTGGTTGACGAAGTCCATTGTATTTCCCAGTGGGGCCATGACTTCAGGCCCGACTATCTCAAGATCGGACGGTTGCGCCAGGAGCTCACGAACCCTCCCTGTTTGGCCTTGACGGCGACGGCCACGGCTCGTGTGCAGACGGATGTGTGCCGACGACTGTCGCTTCATGATCCGTTCCGACTCGTCGCTGGGTTTCGGCGAAAGAATTTGTTGTTCTCCGTGCATCGCTGTCAGACCCTCCGAGACAAACTTGATCGCGTCGACCAACTCGTTCACCAGACTGGGGTGGGTACCATTATCATCTATGGTGCGACCCGCCGGACGGTCGAGGAGGTGGCTGAGTGGCTGGGGCGATCCTATCCGTCCGTCGGCTACTACCATGCGGGTTTGTCCGATGATGCACGACGCCTGGTGCATCAGGATTTTCGTCGAGGGGCAGTAAGAATTCTGGTGGCGACGAATGCCTTCGGGATGGGAATTGATAAGCCGGATGTCCGACTGGTCGTCCATTTCGACATTCCTGGCAGCATCGAGGCCTATTATCAGGAAGCCGGCCGTGCGGGACGAGATGGCCACCCAGCGGCCTGTGTATTGCTGTTCCATGAACGGGATGTGGCCACGCAGGAATATTTCATTTCGCAGGCATCCAAGGATTCTGATGGGGCTGAACGTGCGGGGCGTATGACGACGCTCTTGCAAGAATTGCTGGGGTATGTGTCAACGTCGACCTGCCGGCAGCTCGCGATTTTGGAATATTTTGGTGATCAGGCGGAGATTGCCTTGGGTTCTTGTGGTCTGTGTGACCGCTGTGTGACGTCGGTGCGGCAGCCAGGCCGGAAGGTTCCTCAAGGACATGCGATCACACCGGCAATTCTAGAGACGGTGGCCTGGTATGGAGGTCGGTTTGGGATGGGACGGATCGTCGATATTCTTCGCGGAAGCCGAGCGAAGGCGCTTGTGGCGTATGGTGTTGCAGACTGTCCGACGTACGGCTTCTGCCGAGCAGAGACGAAGCTGTCCGTCACAAGCCATGTGAGAGCCCTCGTCAGCTCCGGATATCTGCGCGTAGAAGGAACGGAGTACCCCACGCTCGAGCTCACACCAAAAGGACGAGAGGTGCTGCAAGGGCTTCGTACGGTTGAGTTGGAACAGGGGAAAGACGCGTCATCACATGGGTCAGTACAAAAACCGCATTGCTCGGATGCTGCCCTCACGGGTACTCCGATGCCATTGCTGCCGGATCGGCAGCTTGTGGAACGGTTGCGACAACTCCGTACCGAACTTGCCGAGGAAGAAGGCGTCGCGCCGTTCCTCATTTTTCACGATAAGACGTTGAAGGCGATTGCCGGTTCTAAACCTGATACGCGAGCCGCGCTGTTGGAGATCCCAGGTATCGGCGAGATGAAAGCCGAACGGTACGGTCGACGCGTGCTCGCCGTGGTGAACGGCTCTCAATAGCGAGATGATGAGATCGCTCGCTCCTCAAGTGACATGGCACATCCGATGTAGCTATGCTCGAGGCTTTCGTCGAAGCTGCTCGGTCAGCTCTTCATAGACAGATTGCCGGTGACCGACAGCCATGAGGCGGATGACTCGTTTCTTGCGATCGACCGCATAGACGATGCGAAAGCGGCGAACACGATACTTGCATAACCCATCGAGTTCTCGCTTGAGCGGTTCTCCACATTCGGGATTTGTCGTGATGGCACGAATGGTTGACTTGATGAGTTGTTTGAGCTCGGGATGGAGTGTGCGGATGACGACTGCAACATGCGGAGGGATTTCAGGCTGGAAGGGGATCACGCCGTGCGACGTTTCCTGACCGGCGTGAGAGGCTCGCCAAACACGTCCTCAAATGAGAGTCCTTTGCGTTTCGTTTTGTAAAAGGCTCGACTTTCGGCAATCTGCCTCATGAGTTCAGGATCGCTGAGGACATCGAGGGTCTCCTTGAGCCGGGTATATTCATCGATATTCATTAAAATAGCTGCCGGCCTGCCGTTCTTCGTGACGATGACTTCCTCTTCCCGTTCTTGTATTCCTACCACGAGTTCAGGAAGACGGGTTTTGACTTCCGATAATGACAGCGTCCTTGCCATGGGAGACCTCTTACGTGAGAGACCAGAATTCTGGTCATTAGAATACAGCGACAGGTGAGGTGC
>CAZOHW010000438.1:0-3895 GCA_964579525.1 uncultured Nitrospira sp.
GTGTTCGTCATGAACACGATTATAGTCTATAAATGGGCGTTACAGTCCACTAGTAACTCATGACTGTTGACTTCCACTCCAAACTCGCCCATCTGCCGGAGAGTCCAGGCGTATACATATTCAAGAACGAGCAGAGAGAAATCATTTACATCGGGAAAGCCGCGGTGCTTGCCGACCGTGTCCGATCGTATTTTCAGAAAAATACCGACCATAACCCCAAGACCAGCCTTCTCGTCGATCAAGTGGCTGATCTGGAAACGATGGTGACCAGATCAGAGCTCGAGGCCCTGATCCTCGAGAGCAACCTGGTCAAGCGTCACAAACCACGCTTCAATATCGTGTTGCGTGACGACAAGCAGTACCCCTATGTGCGGCTGCCGATCAAAGATGATTTTCCGCGTCTGTCGATTGTCCGCCGTGTACAAAAAGATGGGGCCCTCTACTACGGTCCCTATACCCCCGCGAACGCACTGCGAGAGACCTTGAAAGTCATCAAACACGTCTTCCCGCTCGCCACCTGCACCATCGACATCGACGGGACAGCCGACCGCGCCTGCATTGAGTTTGAAATTAAACGATGCATGGCGCCCTGCACCGGGAATCAATCGAAGGCCGAGTATCATCAGATCGTCAAACAGGTTCGCCAGTTTCTGGAAGGCCGTGATCGTGAATTACTGGAAGATCTCCGAGCGCGCATGGAGACAGCAGCGGAACGGGAAGAATTCGAAGAAGCCGCCCGCTTGCGAGATCGTCTCCTCAAGATCGAGCGTATGCTGGAAAAACAGCGGATCACGCAAACCTCAGCTGCTGATCAGGATGTGATCGGGTTATCCAGACAAGGCTCGGCGGTCGATCTCCAGATTCTGTTCGTGCGTGGGGGCTTGCTGATCGGACGGAAAGATTTCTTCTGGCCTCAGTCAGCTGATGCTTCTGATGAGGAGCTTGTCCGCTCCGCCATCGAACAATTCTATAATAAGGATGGACAGCCCCCGAGAGAACTCCTCATCCCCATTGACCTTGAGGACGCCATACTGATTCAGCAATGGCTTTCCGACAAGCGAGGCGAATCGGTTCGTGTCTGTTCGCCTGAGCGAGGCACCAAACATCAACTGGTCCTCCTGGCTGAGGAGAATGCGACTGCGGCCGTTGCTGATCACTTGCGTGATGAAGAACTCGACCGACAGGCTGGTGAGGAACTCAAACGGATGCTGCGGCTGGAACAAATTCCCCGTCGGATTGAAGGGTTCGACATCTCCAATACGATGGGCAACCAATCGGTCGCCTCTATGGTTGTCTGGGAAGATGGGCAGATGAAAAAGGCAGACTATCGGCGATTTAAGATTCAAACCGTCGTAGGTGCCAATGACTTTGCCAGCATGAAAGAAGTGGTCACACGTCGCTACGGCGAAGCCCATGGTGAGTCTAGTCGAATCATGGAGAACCTGGCTCAGCCGGATCTGATCCTTATCGATGGAGGGTTAGGTCAACTGGCTGCCGCGCTGGAAGGGCTTAAAGAAGTCGGGCAACAGGGTCTTCCGATCCTTGGATTGGCTAAAGCCCGTGGTGAGAAAGAGGAGCGTGTCTTTCTGGCAGGAAGAAAAAACCCGATTGTGCTCAAGCCTCAATCTCCGTCCACTCGTCTTCTCCAACGTATTCGCGACGAAGCCCATCGCTTTGCGATCACGTTCCATCGAAAGCTGCGAGGCAAATCGCTGATCAGCTCCAAACTTGATCAAGTAATCGGAATCGGAGAGATTCGGCGCAACCGGCTCCTAGAACGATTCGGCAGTCTCGACAAACTGGCGTTGGCCAGCGACGAAGCGCTACACGAGGCCGGACTCACTACCGAAACTGTCCTGAAACTTCGCAGAGCACTCACGAATTAATGGTGCATTCTGCCGCATCCTGCTAAAACAGATACCGAAAACTGAACGTCCCCAGGTGAACAAACGCATGGTAGGTCCCGTCGACGGTGGGATTCAAATTGCCGGCAACCGTTCGTGATTCATAGAACCATTCCTGATAAGCAAGATCGAGTCCGATCCCTTTTGGCCACAAGAGCGACTCTCCACTACAAGGAATCATACCCAAAAACCGACCGGCCCCCTTACACAGAAAGCCGGCACCAAGAGACAGCGTATGAGCCGGCAACGAAATGATACCGGGATTGAATGTCCTATCAGGAACTGGATCTTCGGTGTGCGTATACCCTGATCGAACTGCCACTTCCCAGTGAGACAGCCACCGTGGATTGAGCCATCGATACTCGGTACCGAGCGCAATCACCGGGACGTTCTTCCACTGCTGAGGTTGTGAAATCGTCGCCCCATTCGAAAGACGTACATCCAGATTCCGTTGCAACCCCCAGCCCACATACTCCACATCCAGTTCCACCTTCCACTCATGTTCATGCGTACGCACCGGCCACACCGCAAGAGCTCCGGTAAATATCTGCGGCAACACCAAGTCCGTGGACCCATCGGCAGCCTTCACTCCATCGACGAGCAGCGCTCCATGTAACGGCACTACCGCCTGACTACGATAGACGACTCCAACGGAAATAATCGGTTTTCCAGCTGCATTTTTGAGAGGAGTATAGAGCAGGCTGACCGTCACACCCGCCCCTGTCCCTCTCCCATTGAGTTCGATAGCCGCCCCAGCCGGGATTCCCAAGGCCCCGGCGCTCACCTGTTTCTGCTCGACGTGTCCTTCGCCGAGAAAGCTCGCAAACGTATAAATATCGGCGCTCACACCGACGGAAAGGACATCGCTGATCTTGTAGGCAATCGTCGGCTTAATAGCGATGAGAGGCAACTCTGCCGACGTCGTGGCTGTCTTGAAGGGCCCGTCGAGGGGGAACTGTACCCTCAACCCAAACGGCGAGGTCAGCCCTAGTCCTATGGTGAGAGCAGAGAACCGTGATGCACCAAGCGCACCAAGATTCGCGCTAATATAAGTGTGCCCTGGAGGAGGAAAAGACACGCTCCCCCCGAAGTCTCCACGGGTAGCAAGTCCGGAAGCATTCTTCGCCTTGACGGACCCTCCCAACAACGCGATACCAAAGACGGCTTGTATATCATTTACTTGCGTCAGTCCCGCAGGATTATAGTGAATGGCCGAGGCGTCATCCGCCTGGGCCGCGAACGCGTTCCCCTGGCCTGCCGCAGTGGCGCCCTGAGGCTGAAACCGAAGCGCCTGGGCACTGACGACCGTTGGTTCCTGGAGAGAATACAATAAGATGCATGCAATAACGAGCCTACCGGTGAGCCATGTTTGCATCCGGATCCTGGCATCCCGCTGAATTATTTGCCCTGTCTTGCGGTCTTACAATAATCGGCCTTCATTTCCTGGCACAATTTTCTCGTACTAGAAACAAAGTAAATAGGGAGAGGCGGCGTGCGCAGAAAGATACAATTGGCCCTATGCGTGACACTAAAAAGGCCCTATCGTGATTTTCATCTGATTTTTGGATAATTCGCATGGTATACAGTTACGTCCTCAAAGGTCAGGAGGGTATCATGGCTCATACGTCGACAAAACAACCTTTCCCACAGACTGTTTTCGACGCTCTCTCCAAGTCTGAGTGCCAGAACTTTCTTGAGGTCCTCCATTACGCAATGCAGGCAGAAACTCCTAATGAAGTGCGGGACGTACTCGTTCTATTTCAAAATTACTTCTCCTTCACGAGAGCCTTAGGAGGGCTCGCTCGCCTTGGACCAGATCAGACATTTGCAGGATTCAGTAATGTCGTCAATGCCAGTTATCCAGATGAATGGCTCTACATGTACTGGAAAAATGGCTTTGCGGATGTCGACCCGGTATTCAACACAGTTTTGAAATCAGCAGGCACGCAACATTGGCGAGAGATCTATCAGCGCATGTCCTCCGAGAAAGA
>CAZOHW010000439.1:0-3879 GCA_964579525.1 uncultured Nitrospira sp.
GCATGATCCTTCGACGATCGCCGCCGCGGTCATTTTAGGCAAGGTCGCCAAGCGGGCGGCGCTGTATGAAACGGAACTGATGGTGCCTCACCGTGAACCGATTACGATGGCGGTCTGCCAGGAAATTACCAAGCAGGCTTACTTGGAAGCCGGGAAGCCCGATCTCTTTAAGGAAGATGCCAACTTCTTTATCACCGCCGATCAATTCAGCTATACCGCGGCGGTGGACGGTATCATGCTCCGCAAGAAACCGGCCGCCAACTTTTTCATGGGCGCCTACTTTGCCGAGTCCTTGCTCTTGACGGAGACGGGCGCAAGTACCGGCGCCATTCAAATCGCCGGCACGGATTCTGATCATCAATTGCCGTTCTTTGTCACGACCTGCGACTATACCTTGATCGGAGAAGAACTCTATGCCGCCAGCGCCTATCTGTCCAAAGAGCCGGTCCAAATCGGGACGCTCCGCGGGCAAGATATCGGGAAGGCTGTGATTCTCAGTGCGATTGCCCTCGGCACGATGTTGGCGACCGTCGCTGTCGTCACGGGGGCGCAATGGCCTCAGATTATGCTCGATCTTCTGAGAGACCTCAAATGATCTTCTTGCGTCGGCAACTGCCGCTTCTGATTACGCTGGTTACCGGACTCTTGTTTGCAGGCCAATACTACGTCCCGCACCCGGCCTCCGAGCAGATGCTGACGTCGGCGACGAAGTGGCTGCAGATCGTCGGTGGATTCGCGTTGATCCTAGGGGTGACTAGTCTGTTCCATCAGCATGCCGTCAAGATCAAGCGTCGGGAAGCGGGGTGGGGCTATAGCTTGGTGTTGTATGCCGGCATGTTGGGGACGATCGCCGTTGGGTTTTGGGCTAATGGGAAGGAAAGTATCGACGGGGCCATGACCGCATTCGGTTGGGTCTACAACTTCATGATGGTGCCGTTGCAAGGGACAATGTTCGCGATCCTGGCTTTCTTTATCGCATCGGCCGCTTACCGCTCGTTCCGGGCCAGAAGTCGCGAAGCCGCGGTGCTGTTGGTGGCCGCGGTGATCGTGATGATGGGACGCGTGCCGCTGGGAGAGTATCTGATTCCAGTGAGCGGCGACGTCTCATCCTGGATTTTGAACGTGCTCAATTCCTCCGTTCGCCGTGCCATTTTGATCGGAGTCAGTCTCGGAGCGGTGGCCCTGTCATTTAAGATCATCTTCGGTGTGGAACGGTCCTATCTTGGAGGGGGTAAGGAGTGAAGCGTGAGGGGTTAGAGGTGAAAAGGAAAATGAAGAGGGCTTCCCCTTACTCCTCACCCTTTACCCCTTACGAGGTGTCGTGGTTATGACCTTCCCAGAGCGCATGCTGAAGATTGATCGGCGGATCATTTTCCTCATGATCGGTCTCTGTACGCTTCTGCCGTTGCTCTATCCGGTGGGCTTGCCGATCAAAATTTCCTCGGAGGTCCGCGGAGTCTACGAACATATTGAATCGTTGCCCGAGCATTCGGTCTTTCTTTTATCCATCGATTTTGACCCGGCCTCGAAGCCGGAGCTGTATCCGCAAGCCATCGCCTTGCTCCGCCATGCCTTTAGAAAAAACCTTCGTGTGGTCACGATGACCCTGTGGGTTTCCGGGACCGGCATGGCGGACCAATTGGTTACGTATGTGGCTCAAGAGATGGGAAAGGAATACGGAAAGGACTATGCCTTTCTTGGATGGAGTCCGGGAGGACAGGCGGTGATCATCAATATGGGGCAGGACCTCTATTCGGCGTTTCCCAGCGATTACAGCGGCAAACCTACAAAGGATCTGCCGGTGTTGGAAGGCGTGCGCAGCTTGAGAGACATCACTTATATGGTGAGCCTGGGAGCCGGGCGACCGGGAGTCGAAGAGTGGTATGTGTTCGGTAAGGATAAATATAAGTTCGAGCTCGGCGGCGGTTGCACGGGAGTCATGGCTCCCGGGTTATACCCATTGCTGCGGAGCGGCCAGATCAACGGCCTCATCGGCGGTCTCCGCGGCGCGGCGGAGTATGAAAGTTTGATTGGTCAAAAAGGTAAAGCGGTCGCTGGAATGGATGCACAGTCGGCAACACATATTGCGATCATCGTGCTGGTGATTATTTGTAACGTCTTTTATCTTTCACTCAGGCGAGCTGCCCGAACACAGGGGCATGTGAGTTAACGGGTAGGTATTAGGATGGATGCCACGATATTGGGGGCATGGGTCGCGACAGGGCTCACGCTCCTCATCTTTTCTTTTCTCTATAAAGATAACCCGCTGTTCAAACTGGCGGAACATTTGTATGTGGGAGTCTCAGTCGGCTATGTGATTGTGAAGACCTATGATACGGTAATCGTCCACTTGGTCGTCAAGCCGATCGTCGAGAACGGCGAGTATGCGCTCTTTATTCCGGTCGGCATCGGCATGCTCATGTTGACTCGGTATGTGCCGAAGGCGGCATGGATGTCCCGGTATGCCTTTGCCTTTATCGTGGGGATGGGTGCCGGATTGGCCATTCCACGGACGATCTCGTCCTTCATTCTGAAGCAAGTGGAGGATACCATCAGGCCGTTGTTGTCGATCGCAGGATCAGACGGCATCACCTTCTCGATGAATCTGCTCAATCCCGCTAGCAACCTTAACGCCGTCATTATCTTACTCGGAGTCAGTTCGGTGCTGTTCTATTTTTTCTTCTCGATCGAGCATAGCGGAGTCGGCAAGGTGGTGGCCCGAACCGGCATCATCTTTCTCATGATTTCCTTCGGCGCCGGGTTTGGTTATACGGTCATGGCCCGTATGTCGTTGTTGATCGGCCGGTTGACCGATTTGATTGAATTCTCCAATGCCTCATATGGTCGGCCGACGATCTGGTTACTGATACTGATCGTTGGGGCGCTTGTTGTGCTCAGTCGACGTGCGCGATCCGAACCCCCCGGAGTTTAGGAAGTTTGTCTCGTTTATTTGGTTTGTCTGGTTAGCCGAGAACCGAATCAAACTAAATAGACCAGTACCCTCCTTGGTCAGTTGCAGCGATGCCGATCCGTCTCTTACAATGTCCTCCGTCATGATATCCGGTCGAGCACAAGACTCCGCCCAGTATCCGGTCCTGCGAAATTTGCAATTCTCACCGATTAAGCAAGGGGAGGATCAGCTGATCGTGCTCTGGGACCCGAGCGGTCTGAGCACAGAAAAATTGGTCCTCCCGCTGAATTTCTTTTTTATCGTGCAGCATTTTGATGGGGAACATTCCATTCAGGACATCGGTGCAATGTATCTGAAGCGGTTCGGCGAGTTTCTGTTACCGAGCAAAGTCGAGCAGTTGGTCTCGGATTTGGACCAAAAACTCTTCTTGGAAAGTCCACGAACTGAGACGGCACGACAACAGGCGCTGACGTTGTATCGGCAACAGCCAGTGCGTCCAGCGGCTTTTGCTGGACGCAGCTATGAAGCCGACGGCGTGAAACTGAAAAAGCAGATCGATGGATTCTTCACATCGAGCGAGGGACCAGACTTCAAACCGTCTGAAAATTCTGGTCGATCGATCAAAGGACTTGTTGTCCCGACCTATGATCTGAAGCAAGCTGGCTCGGTCTATGCCTGGGCTTACAAAGAGTTACAGGAGGCCCAGCAGTCGGATGTCTATGTGATTATCGGCACAGCCCATGCCGGTCTCGAACAGTGTTTTGCCGTCACCGACAAGGATTTTGAGACACCGCTTGGAGTGGTATCGGTAGATCAGCCGGTTCTGAGCCGTCTGAAAGCGGCTGTGCCGGAATACTTTGATGAAGATATCGTCCACCAGTCTGAGCATGCGATCGAGTTTCAATTGCCGTTCCTTCAGACCGTGGTCGGTCAACCGTTCCGGATCGTTCCGATCCTCTCGTCCTTTT
>CAZOHW010000440.1:0-3879 GCA_964579525.1 uncultured Nitrospira sp.
TTCCTTCCGGACCTGGCGGGGTTCACAGGGTTCTGTTGCACAGGGCCCAGCCCCTTTGTTCTATTTCGCGTACGTTCTCCCAACGGCCCAGGCTCTGATGCTGCTTATCTGCTCGCGAGCGCCACGCTAAACGGTGATGAGGAGCGGGCGGTGCATCAAGCGTGTGGATGGCGGAGAGGGTGGGATTCGAACCCACGGTCCCGTTGCCGGGACGCATGCTTTCCAAGCATGTCGATTCGTCCACTCTCGCACCTCTCCGCATTGAGAAGTGCAAAGAGGGGGCATATTAGCACGCATGCGGTGGGGCAGCAAGGCGAACAATTATGGAATGGATCATACCATTTAGCCTCGAATCCTAATGTGGATAGGGCTAAACGAACACGCAATAGTCGACTCATGATTATCGGCTATGAGCCAGCACGTATCCTATGACCTCGCGGTACTATTCTTACTTGGGGTGCCGCACCCTCAGGTGTATGGGTTGACACTGTCCGAGGTCCAGGGTACAACGCTAGGTGACATCGCGTGTTTTTGCCGTCGTGCGTGTGTAGTGACGGCGTTGAGAAATCCTCCACCGTGCGAGAGTGGCGGAACTGGCAGACGCGCGAGACTTAGGATCTCGTGGGTAACCGTGGGGGTTCAAGTCCCCCCTCTCGCACCACGCTCAGGCCATTCGCTAGGAGTTCGATTTTGATGGTAAACATGGAAGTGACGGAACTCGGCCCTATGAAGCGGGCCTTAAAAATTGAGGTGCCGGCTGCGGAGGTCACCGAACGTTTTTCTCGGGCGTATCTCGAATTGAATCGACAGGTCCAGATCCCTGGATTTCGACCAGGGAAAGCCCCGGTGGCGATTCTGGAAAAACGCTATGCCAAGGCGGTTGAGGACGATGTGCTCCGAAAGCTGGTGCCTGATTTTTATGATCGAGCTATCAAACAAGCCGGCATCAGTCCGGTTGTGGTAGAGATTCCCCCTCTTGATCGTATCAAGATCAAGAAAGATTCCCCGTTTACCTTCACCGCGACCGTTGAGATCAAGCCCAAAATAGAACTTCGGGACTACAAAGCGCCAAGTCCGATTTCTCTTCCAGCCGACAAGCGTACCGTCACGGATGAACAAGTGACACGAGCCCTTGAAGTATTACGGGAACAGCAGGCTCGTTTAGATGCAGCTCCCCCTGGAACGTTCCTGGCCGAAGGTGACTATGCCATTGTTGACCTCGAGGGTTTTCTAGAAGGTACACCTCTTGAGGGGACCAAGAAGGAAGGCCAATTGTACAGAGTTGGCTCAAAGACCGCGCTATTGGGAATCGAAATCGATTCATACCTCGTTGGGAAAACGGAAGGCAATGTGATCGAAATTCCTCAGACCTATCCAATAAGCCATCCAGATCAACGGGTAGCCGGGAAGACCGTGACATTCCGTCTAGATATTAAGGGAGTCAAACAGAAAAAGCTCCCTGCCGTTGACGATGAATTTGCTAAGGATTGTGGATCGTATGCATCGCTTCAAGAGCTGAAGGACAAGTTGCACGGTGAAATGGAACGGGCTCTCAAGAAAGATATAGAAGAGTCCTATAAAGATGTGATTCTGAAGCGCCTGGTCGAGACGCATCATTTTGAACTTCCCGAGACGCTCATGGAGCGGGAACTCAACACGATTGTGCGACAAAAAATACAGGCTCGACAGCGTGCCAAAGTTACGGAGCCTGTTCCAGCAGCGGACGGTGAGGAAGTGGAAAAGATCCGTGAAGAGCACCGTGAAGAAGCAAGTCGTCGTGTCAAGGCCGGCTTGATCCTTGAGACCATTGCTGAAAAAGAAGGTCTTTCGGTGAGCCAAGACGATCTCAATAACGAAGTCACTCGATTGGCTTCAGAACTTCGAGTTCCAATTGCCGATCTTGTTAAAATGATTCAAGCGGGTGGTCAGGACGCCATTGAGGAACTGCGGGCACGAATCTTAGCCGACAAGGCGCTGGATTTTGTTTATCGCCACGCTGTGATCCAAGGGTGAGCACAGAGGTCAACTAGAGGAAAGGAAGGGAGCATGCTGGTTCCGATCGTAGTTGAGCAAACCAATCGAGGGGAACGAGCCTATGACATCTACTCGCGCCTTCTCAAGGATCGCATTATCTTTCTTGGAGCTCCAATCGATGATGTCTTTGCCAACTTGGTGATTGCCCAACTGCTCTTTCTCGAAGCTGAGGATCCTGAGAAGGACATCAATCTCTATGTCAATTCACCGGGTGGAAGCGTGACCGCTGGGCTGGGAATCTATGACACCATGCAGTATGTGAAGCCGCCGGTCAACACGATCTGTCTCGGGCAGGCTGCGAGCATGGGAGCGCTTTTGTTGACTGCTGGCACAAAAGGCAAGCGGTTTGCGCTTCCCAATGCGCGAGTGATGATTCATCAGCCGCTCGGTGGTTTCCAAGGGCAGGCGACGGAAATCGATATTCATGCACGAGAAATTCTGAAGATTCGAGAGCGACTCAATGAAATCATGGCTAAACACACGGGCCAACCCATCGAGAAGATTGCCCATGACACAGAGCGTGACTACTTCATGTCCGGTGAGGAAGCGAAGCGCTATGGTCTGATTGACGAGGTGATTACTCGCCCACCAAAGTTCATGAAAGTCGCGGAATCCGGCGATGGAGCGAAAGGTAAGTAACACGGGGAGGATACATGGCCAAGCAGGATAAGATGGACCGACATTTACGATGTTCTTTCTGTGGAAAGAGTCGTGATGAAGTGCGGAAACTGATCGCTGGGCCAACCGTCTATATCTGCGACGAATGCGTGAACCTCTGCAATGACATCATTGCTGAAGATTGGGAAGAGGCGAAGGAAGAAATCTCATCGAAACTGAAGAAGCCGGCAGAAATCAAACACCATCTCGATCAGTATGTGATCGGACAAGATCGCGCGAAACGCATCCTCTCGGTTGCCGTACATAATCATTACAAACGGATTTCTTCAAAGGAAAAAGAGGTCGATGATATCGAGCTCCAAAAGGGCAATATCCTCATGGTGGGGCCGACCGGAACAGGAAAAACTCTTCTGGCCCAGACTCTTGCCAAATACTTGGATGTGCCATTTACCCTTGCCGATGCTACGACGCTCACGGAGGCCGGCTATGTGGGTGAAGATGTCGAAAACATCATTCTGAAGCTATTACAAGCGGCCGACTACGATGTCGAGCGCGCCGAGCGTGGCATTGTCTACATTGATGAAATCGATAAAATCAGCCGAAAGAGCGATAGTCCGTCCATTACACGGGATGTATCGGGTGAAGGTGTTCAACAAGCTCTGTTAAAGCTGATTGAGGGTACGGTTGCGAATGTTCCGCCGCAGGGGGGGAGAAAACATCCGCATCAAGAATTTATTCAGGTGAACACAAGCAACATTCTGTTCATTTGTGGTGGCGCATTTGTCGGGCTTGAACAGATCATCGAACAGCGCTTGAACCGGAAGTCGATGGGGTTCGGTGCCGAGATCCGTGGGAAGGGAGATGTTCGTTTAGGAGATCTGCTGGCCAAGGTTCAACCCGAGGACTTCTTAAAGTACGGTCTAATTCCTGAATTTGTCGGACGGTTGCCTGTAGTCGCGTCGCTAGAGGAATTAGACGAACGAGCACTGATTCGTATCCTCACAGAACCGCGCAATGCGTTGACGAAGCAGTATGAGAAGCTGTTATCGTTTGAAAAGATCAAGCTCCGATTTACGGAAGGCGCATTGGGGGCAGCAGCACGGAAAGCCTATGCTCAAAAAACCGGTGCCCGAGGCCTTCGGGCGATTCTGGAAGAAGTGATGCTCGATGTGATGTATGACGCTCCCTCTCAAAAACAGATCATAGAAGTCGTTATTACCGAAGAAG
>CAZOHW010000441.1:0-3874 GCA_964579525.1 uncultured Nitrospira sp.
CTGTGACATCAGACCATACATCCGATCAGATCGACGAAGCCCTCCGGAGTCTTGGTCTGGCCGCTCAAGCCGCCGGTCTTCTGTAGCACCCAAGCGGTGCAGCGAGATGTCACGCCCGCATATTCCGGCTATTTTGTTGCATTCGGGGTTTGCTATGGCATGATGACACAGGAATTTCACATCGCCAGCACACAAAACCCAATAAGGGCTTGCCAAAATGGATATTTCAAAGCTTTTGACGTTTTCCGTCAAAGAAGGCGCCTCGGATTGTCATATCAGCGCCGGCGAACCTCCGATGATTCGTATCAACGGCGACCTCAAGAAGCTCGACCACCCTCCCCTGACGTCCGATGAAACACATGCGCTGATCTACGACATGATGACCGACATCCAGCGGAAAACGTTTGAGGAACAACGGGAATGCGATTTTTCCTTCGAGCTCGGTGATATTGCACGTTTCCGTGTGAACGTCTTCGTCCAACAGCGGGGATTGGGTGCGGTCTTCCGGAACATTCCGACCACCATCTTGCCGCTGGAAAAACTCGGCATGCCACCGATCCTGCGACAACTCTGTGACAAAGAGAAGGGGCTGATTCTCGTCACCGGGCCGACTGGATCTGGGAAATCCACCACGCTCGCGGCCATGGTGGACTACTTGAACAATACGTTTGAAGGGCACATCATCACGATCGAAGACCCGATTGAGTTCGTGCACCGATCCAAAAAGTGCCTGGTGAACCAACGGGAACTCGGTGTCCATACCTTGTCCTTTGCCAACGCCCTCAGATCTGCCCTCCGAGAAGATCCGGATATCGTCCTCGTGGGTGAAATGCGGGATCTTGAAACCATTCAGCTGGCATTGACCGCCGCGGAAACCGGACACCTCGTATTCGGCACCCTGCACACCTCGAGCGCCCCCAAGACGATCGACCGCATCATCGATGCCTTCCCCCCAGCACAGCAGGCGCAAATCAGAACCCAGTTGTCGGAAGCCCTTGAGGCGGTCATCACCCAAACTCTGCTCAAGAAAAAGACAGTTGGACGAGTTGCCGCTTTGGAAATCATGGTGGCCACGACCGCCGTGCGCAATCTGATTCGTGAAGCAAAACTCCATCAAAGCCCCGGGATCATGCAGGCCAGCCAAAAAGACGGCATGCAGACGATGGACATGGCACTGATGGACCTTGCCACGCGAGGCATCGTGCATAAGGCCGAGGCGCAATCGCGCAGCATGAACCCCAATCTCTTCGGCCCATCAATCTCTGGAGCGGCTTAGCCCGCCATGACGGACGGAACCAACTGATGGATATCCGCACACTCTTAAAGGTAATGGTCGATCGTGAAGGATCGGACCTCTATTTGACCGTCGATGCTCCGCCGATCTATCGCATCCACGGAGCGACCCAGCAAACCGATGCCCCACCCTTCACAAACGAGCAGCTGGAAGCCCTCGCCCTTGCCTTGATGCGCGGTCAACAACGCAGTGAATTCGAAGAAAAGATGGAGATGAATCTGGCCTTGTACTATAAGGAATTAGGTCGATTTCGTGTCAACGTCTTTAGGCAGAAGGGCAATGTCGGGCTGGTATTCCGACATATCAAAGCGGAGATTCAAACAGTTGAACAGTTACAGCTGCCGCCGATCATCAACGATATCGCGATGACCAAACGTGGTCTCGTATTGGTGGTGGGTGCGACCGGCTCAGGGAAATCCACGTCGTTGGCGGCGATGATCGATCACCGCAACACCATCCACCAAGGCCATATCATCACGGTTGAGGACCCGATCGAGTTCGTGCATCAGCATAAAAAATCCATCATTACACAGCGCGAAGTTGGATTCGATACATTGACCTTCCAAAACGCCCTGAAGAACACCTTACGTCAGGCGCCCGACGTCATTCTGATCGGTGAGGTGCGTGATACCGAAACCATGGAAGCCGCGATTGTCTTCGCGGAAACCGGTCACCTGTGTATCGCCACGCTCCACTCCAACAATGCCAATCAAGCGATTGAGCGGATCATGAACTTTTTCCCGGTCGAGCGCCATGCGCAGATCTATCTGCAACTGTCCCTCAACCTGCGCGCGATTATTTCTCAGCGACTCATCCCATCGGTCGACGGGCGGCGTGTCCCAGCCTTGGAGATCATGTTGGATACGCCACGCATCAAGGATCTCATCAAGAAAGCTGAGGTCGACACGATTAAAGAGGCCATGGAACAGGGAATCGACGAAGGCTGCCAGACGTTCGACCATGTCCTGTTTCAACTCTATAAGGCAAACAAGATTTCGCTGGAACAGGCCCTCATCAATGCCGATAGCGCGAACAATCTTCGCCTGAAGATCAAGCTCGAGGGGTTAAAAGGTGATGACGCGGTGAATGCCTTGCTCGATCGGCAGGCTGGAGCACACGGAACGGATGCTTTCAAAATTCAGGGTAGCCCTTCAGGAAACGTGACGCCGATTCGCAAACGATAGCCCCCACTTCCATACTCTCAGGGTACTGAACTCAATCCAGTTTGGCGTTCAAGGTAGGACGCCATCTTCTCAAGCGCCAGCGCACTCAATTTGGCCCCATACCAGGTCGGCATCGTGTGTTCAGGGTAGCCCGACACCACAAATCGCTGAGGCTCAAGCACCGACTCCACAATGTAGTCATGAACCGTTGCGGCTACCCCCTGGTATCCAGGGTCTTTGAGCCGCTGCTCCCCCGTGAGACCCAATAGTAACGGCGGCCCGATTCTGCCATGGGCACCGGGAATTCCAGGAATGACATGGCAGACCGGACAGCCAGGTCTGGTAAATAATTCACCGAGCGGCTCATCACCGGTGACCATAGGAATAGTTTCAGGAGCGAGTGCGGACAAGACAGCTTCATCACCCTTCTGGAGAGAGGCTGGAGGATTTTGAAGCGCCAAGACGATCGATACCACGACCAACCCAATCGCTGTAGCCATGACGGCTGTCCGAGGGCCCGGTGAAGGTACTCGTGGTGATGGTGAGGAAGGCTCAGTAGCGTGTGATGTCATTCGCTATGTGTGACCCTACGATCGTTTCCTTTGTGTAGAAGAGACCGAGAGGAACCCTCGGGCACCAGGTTTTCTCCCATACGTGATGTACCATATGTACCCAGTCAGTCCAAGGGGGACGATTGCCGTCACATCTCCGACTATATTGGGAACGGATTTGGCGCTGACACTAACGCTGAATAGATATCTGGTATGATGATCTCAGGGAGGTCGGATATGACTAAGATACCGCCGATCATCTTACCCCTCTTGATGACTTGGCTCGTGAGCGCGACAATCGGAACGAATCCTACCTCAGCCGAAATATATATTGCCGGCTATGGGGGTGTGAACTTTGCCGATCGCATCAACACGGTTGGAGGCACAGGTCCTCAGGCTGGAGTTTCTGGTCCTTTGGTCGACTTTGATCTGCAAAACTCGATTACATACGGTGGCAAGGTCGGATATTTTCCCGGCCACAGTTGGTTTGGAATCGAGGGCGAAGTATTCCACACAAGCCCTCATATAAAAGGTTTGGGTGACGATCCACGCACCCCACAATTTGATCCTGACCCTGGCATCCATATGAGAGTGACCACCGTTGGCGCCAATTTTATTGCACGGTATCCCGGTCGAACTTTTCAACCCTATGTCGGTGCGGGTATCGGTGCAGCCATCGCCCATCTCGGGAATACTTCCACAGTGCGAAGCGACAGCGATGTGGCGCCGGCATGGAATGTATTACTCGGTTTGCGCGCATTCATCACACCCCAAATTGCTGTCTTTGGCGAATATAAATACACCGGGGCTAGCTTTAAATTTGATGGCGCCTTCGGGCCGGATGGCGGATTTTCCGGTAACTACAG
>CAZOHW010000442.1:0-3848 GCA_964579525.1 uncultured Nitrospira sp.
CGACCATCGCCTTGGTCGGTGACATCAATCCGAAAGACACGATTGCGCTCATCGAGCAAACGTTCGGAAAAATTCCAGCCGCGCCCGCGCCGCCGCCATTGGTGACGGTGGAGCCGGAGCAGCGGGGCGAACGGCGAATCGACGTGGAGTTCGAAGCCGAGCCATCGCTCATCATCGGCTTTCATAAACCGACGGTGAACCATCCGGATGACGGTGTTTTCGATGTGATCGACGCGGTCTTAAGCGACGGACTCACATCTCGCCTGCATCAGAAACTTGTGAGAGAGAAGCGTCTGGCTGTTTCAGTCGGTTCAGATGCGAGTTTCCCAGGCGTGCGAGCACCGAATCTCTTCATCCTCATGGCTACGCCGTTGGCCCCACATACGACGGCAGAGGTGGAAACTGCGATCTATGAAGAGCTGGAACGATTGAAAAAGGAACCGGTTTCTTCTCAAGAACTGGAAAAAGTCCTGAATAATTTGGATGCTGATTTGGTGCGTGGTTTACGGTCGAACGGCGGTCTGGCGGCTCAACTCGCGCTCTATCAGGCTATCGTCGGTGATTGGCGCTATGTGCTGAAATCGCGTGACAAGGTCGCTGCCGTGACTGCAGCGGATGTTCAGCGGGTGGCGACCAAGTATTTGACCAAGTCGAATCGTACCGTCGCGGTCCTGGTGAAGAAGGGAAGCGAGAAAACCATGGCAGCTGTGCCGGTGAGCGAGGTGAAGCCATGAGGATGGTGAGGGGTGAAGGGTTAGGGGTGAGGGGGGGTGCAATACTTGGCTTGTTCGGTATAGCCGTGCTGCTGGTGTCGGTGGTTGCAGGTTCCGCAGCGGATCTGACATTTGGTGATCCCAGGACCATGAGTTTTCAACCGGTCGAGTTCTCTCCTCCGGAGCCGGACCGTGTTGTTTTCGGGAATGGCATGGTCGTGTATCTGCTGGAGGATCACGAATTACCGTTGGTGACCATCACGGCAACCATCCGGGCAGGAGGGTGGCTTGATCCCAGTGATCGTATCGGTCTAGCCGGGATGACCGGTGCCGTTATGCGTACCGGAGGGGGGGGCGGACTTTCAGCTGAGCAGGTTGATGAAGAGCTGGAACAATTTGCCGGCGACATCGGCATCAGCATTGGACGGCAGTCCGGCGGGGCTTCGCTTGATGTGCTGAGCAAGGATCTCAAGCGAGGGTTGGAGATTTTTGCCGGTCTGATCCGCAAACCGGCATTTGACCCTGCTCGTGTCGAGTTGGCCAAGTTGCAGGCTATCGAGGGAATCAGACGGAGGCAAGACAATCCCGGATCCATCGTGAGCCGAGAGTTCGCTAAGATGCTGTATGGGTCCGAGCATCCGACCGCGCGGGAAAGTTCGATCGATTCAATCAAACGGTTGACGAGGGATGATCTGGTCGCGTTTCACCGCGCGACGATTCATCCGAACGGGATCATTCTCGGGATCACCGGGGACTTTCAGAAAGCGGAGATGCTCGCGTCGTTGCGCAAGGTGTTCGGCGATTGGGAGAAGGGAACCGTTCCAGAGTTACAAATTCCCGATGTCCCGGATCGTGACGCTTCGCGTCCTGCCGTGAGCTACGTGGGGAAGGATACCTCGCAGACGCATCTTCGGGTCGGGCACCTCTCGATCAAGGAGGACGATCCCGATTATGTGGCACTGGCGATTGCGAATGACATCCTTGGTGGAAGTTCGTTTCGGAGTCGACTGTTCAACGATGTGCGAACCAAGCGGGGGCTGGCCTATTCCGTCGGGAGCCGCCTCAATACCGGTATGCATGATCAAGGGGTCTGGCTCATGCGGGCGGAGACAAAGTTGGCCTCCACGCAAGAAGTGATTGGGCGGTTTGTGGCGAATATTGACCGAATGCGTCACGAGCTGGTGACCAATCAGGAATTGGCGGAGGCAAAAGAAGCGTATGTGAATTCGTTCGTCTTTTCATTTTCCAGCCCGTCCGCCATCGTCAGTAGGCTGGTTGAGCTGGAGTATGACGGGCTTCCGAAGGATTTTCTCCAGCAATTACGCGCCAAGGTTATCAAACTGACCAAAGAGGATATCCTGGCGGCGGCGAAGAAACACTTGCATCCGGATCGTCTGAAGATTGTCGCCGTTGGATCAGGGGAAGCGTTGCCGAAAGCCCTCTCAACGTTTGGCGAGGTGAAAGAGATCAAACTGAGTCCGGAAGGGTGAAGACTGTGTGGATTTGCCGCATCACAACCGCAAGGCTCTTTCTCAATTGGCAAACGCGTACTGGTGGTGTTGAGTGCTATGCCGTTAGAAGATGAGTTTTCCGATATTCTAAAAAAAGCCCGCACGGGGCAGGGACTGTCCGTCGGTGATGTCGCACGGATGACGGGAGTTCTTAGCGAAGATATCACGGCGCTGGAGCGAGGGGATCAGCCTCGTGATCGTGACGGAGTCCGAGCGTTGGCCAAAGGACTAGGCCTTCGGGCGGAACCGCTCGAACAGATCGCGATCGACAAGTGGGAGCCGAGTACGCAACACATGCCCTCTTGGGTCGAACGGGTTCAGGGGACGATCAGTGGATATGGGGTTCAAGGGTACGTTGTGCATGATGGGGGGGAGGCCCTGCTCATTGATACCGCTTATAACGCCCCGGCGATGTTGGATTTGCTTCGCAAGCGTCGGCTTCGTCTCGTCGGAATCGGCCTCACGCATGGCCACGCCGATCATGCCGATGGGATCGAAGAGATTCTGCACCACTACGATGTTCCGATCTATCTCGGGTCGGACGATGTCGAGCTATTGAGCTGGCGGCCACGGCCTGATCAGCTGGTTGACCCTGCTGATGGAGCTGAGGTCACGGTTGGTCGTCGAACCGTTCGCTGTTTCACCACACCTGGCCATACCGCGGGCGGAGTGTGTTATCGCGTAGAAGATGCTCATCAGCCAGTGTGTTTTGTCGGCGATACCCTCTTTGCTGGATCGATTGGTCGATCCAATCCACGAGAGCTGTATTCGACCCATCTGGATTCTGTGCGGAACCGCCTGCTCACCCTTTCGCCGAACTATCATCTCTTGCCTGGCCATGGCCCTGCGACGACGGTTGAAGAAGAAGTCCGGCATAATCCGTTCGTCACGATTCAGTAATTCAAGGAATTCATGGACCGATTCGAACAGAAAGAATTCGGAGAGATGCGGAGAGAGGATCCTATCCCGTACGAGAGGACCTCGGAGCCTCAGGTCGTCGGAGCGGACTCTGTCGATTCAGACGAAATTGGCGAGGAGCCGGAGCCTTCAGGCTTTTCCAAGTGGGCGCTCCCGATCGGCCTATTTCTCCTCACCGTCTTTACCACATTATGGGCAGGAGCCTATCAGGTCTATAACGGGCCGGTCCGTGGGCCACTGAATTTTCTGCTGGCCCATCCAGAATCGTTGTGGCGAGGAATTCCGTTCGCTGGTTCGTTGCTCTTTATCCTGACCACCCATGAATTAGGACATTACCTCCTGTCCAGGATTCACCGAGTACCGGCCTCCTTGCCGTTGTTCATTCCTGGTCCACCGCATTTGATCGGGACATTCGGCGCGATTATTCGGATGCGTGGCCCCATCCTCGATCGGCGGGCGTTGTTCGACATTGGGGTTGCCGGTCCATTGGCTGGTTTCATTGTCGCGGTTGTAATGCTGGTCATAGGCCTCAACTTCTCAACGGTGGTGGAGCGAACTGCTACCAGTGGATTGCAGCTTGGTGAACCACTGTTGCTGCAATTTATGTCGTGGGTTGTCATTGGCCCGATATTGCCCGAGTCGGATGTCCTTCTGCACCCCATCGGATTTGCCGCGTGGTTTGGGCTTTTTGTCACCTCGCTGAATC
>CAZOHW010000443.1:0-3843 GCA_964579525.1 uncultured Nitrospira sp.
ATAATACTGGGCTCCATATGCATCTTGATAGAGCCCCTGCACAGTAGGACCCACGTTATGACTCTTCCCATACCCGCGATAGTCGAACAAGAACACAGAGAGACCAAGCTGGAAGAGTAACTTCAGATTTTCCAGGCGGTCGATGATATTGCCGGCGTTGCCATGGCACCACAGCATAACGGGACGGTCGGCTGCCGCCTCGACATACCAGCCGAATAATCGAACTCCGTCAGCAGCGTGGAACCACACATCCTCAAGCGGCAATCGGCTCAATTGCGGCCAATCACGGTCTTGCCAGGGCTCAGGGTGATAGACAAAAATTTGATCGAGAAAACCCATTACGAAAGGATAACGGAACTACCTATGGGAAAAAAGAGATAGAACCTAAAAAAATGCTTGCACCCTAAAGAGAACATCGTTGTCACGATCTCGATGGTTGTATTCCAACCGGACTGTCCAATTTCTAGCCAATGTGAAGCGTGAGCCGACATACCGTCGAAAATTGTCCGACTTATTACCCAACGGAAACCGCCTCCGAGCGAAGCCTGTAACATCTTATGGCCAAGCTCTGGCTGTTTCGCAAAAGGACGTATTGTAAACTCCTCGGAAGGGATACGGAGTTGGCTTGCTTGGCAGGCAGCAATCGTGTGAAGGCTGGCGAGGCCAATTCCCCAATGTCTTGTGTCATCAATGAACGGTCGTCCACACGATCGTCGCCGAAAAGACTCCAATCACTAACGCAAACACCCGTTGTAGCTTGATTGGATCCATAGCTATCACACGTCCACTACCGACAACTGCTCCCATGGCTACCCATATAGAGCCGATAGGAACAACCACACACATAAACAATGCCATTGCGGTCAAATAGACCCCTCCATCGTCGAAGGCATGTGACGGAAAGATGGTTGACGCAAACAACAGTCCTTTGGGATTTAACAGAGTCGTGCCAAACACAGCCGCAGGCCCAATTGTGCGTGATGTCGATATTGGAGTCTTGCTGGTCGACAGCCATATCTGGACTGCGAGATAAATGAGATAGCCACTACAGGCTATACGGACTGCGGTACTGATCCATGGATAATATTGTTCGATCGAGGTAAGAAAGACTCCCCATCCCGATATCGCGAGAAGATACCCAGCCAGTTCGAAGGCTACCAATGGTAAAGCCCTCCATAAACCTTGTGCGAGACCAGCAGCCGCCAATAAAGTATTTGTCGGGCCTGGTGTAAGCAGGACAACAATGATGCCGAGTAAGAAAATAAGCACGTGAAAATCAGCAGTCATAGCGAAAGAGCGTTTAGGCACCAAGCCAAGAATATCATTGCCATGTCTTCATCTAATGATCACGACACAGTAGCGCATATATACAGACTTTACCATCTCGACACCATAGGAGTGATACTACACAACCATGATGAGACAGGAGGGAATAATCACATCAAGGAAGATCAAGATTGATGTCGTACCCATCACTCCCAGCTATTCTGCAAGAGCCTGTTTGATGAATTCACCGAGCCGTCGGAAATACGCGCGACTCATTCAGCGATGACTGGAGTATGACAGGAGTGGTGAAGGGAGATCGGTTAACGAAGTTTCTCGTCGATTTTCTTTCCAGCTTTCTTGAAGCCTTCCTCGGTCTTGGTCACCGCCTTTTTCAACTTACGCTCAATCTTTTCCCCGACTTTCTTCTCCTGAAGTTTTTTCGCTGCCTTGGCAAAGCCTTGTTCGATCTTATTGCCGACCTTCTTTGCAGTGTTCTCAATACGCTCGGTCACACTTGGGTTGTGGACGGGTTTATCCTCGCCCCATGCCACACAATTGAGCGAAGCCAAGAATGGGACAAGCCACACCAGCCATCGCAAGTTTAACCAAGTGCATGTATCCTCGCGCATATTGAAAGCATATCATGCCACGACGAACCTGCCCATTAGTTCTTCTGCCCGGCAGGCTGCATAATCTCATCCGACCCTCGAAGTTTGTTCAAACAAAACAGATTGGGCTCTGACCGGCCATCTAAGGATGGCCGGTCAGAGCCCAACTCAACAGGTTCCAATATTTTCTATCAAGAATGGATGTTCTGAAGAGGGCTATTTAGGCCCCACAGCTGTCCCTTGAACCTTAAAGATAAATCCCTCAAGTACTGCGGCCCAAAACCATCGCTCCGATATCGTGACATCCGTCACTCTCGTGCCGCCGGCTTTTGCCGCAGCTTCACGCATGGCATTTTCAAATCTGGTGTTCTGGTTGATTGGGATAACACCAAAAAGCATGATCCCGACACTTGTGGCTTCGGTAGGCCCTAATGCTTTTTCGTTGGGGCCGAGGGGATCAGCGGGGAAATGCAATGATGTCGATTGGCAGGCCGCTATCGTCAGGGAGAGTAACAATCCAAATACCAACGTAACCTGTCTCATACATCCTCCTTCGAACAAGAATGGACTATTTATTTCCAACGGCAGTGCCTTGAACCTTAAAGTTGTATCCGTTCAAGACATATCCCCACCACCACCGTTCAGAAATGGTCACATCGGTTAGGCGAGTCCCACCCGCTTTTGCCGCCGCCTGATTGTACGCATTGACAAATCGTTCGTTCTGATTGACCGGAATAAACCCCAAGATCATCAACCCCGTGCTATGGCCTTCCGTCGGGCCGAGCGCTTTTTCATTGGGGCCAATTGGAGCAGTTGGTATGCGAACCTGCGTGGAGTGACATGCAGCGGTTGCAAGCAGCAACAGCAGCCCCAGGAGCAAACTGGCTGTTTTCATGCGTTCCCCCTTTATTGTTTTATACTGACGAGAATCCCCATTAGGAGCCGCAGACTAGCATGCTGAACGAGAACGGTCAATAAAGTGACATTATGGAAGGAGGCAATCGGAGAGAGCATCCTCTAGCCGTAACCACGCGTCTTGGGTATACTGTGCTGCCTTATACAAACTCCACATCACCGACGCGTTAATAATGCTGGTACCACAGCGAGAAATCTCTCACTCGACTCCTTGCGATGTCCTTGTTATCGGCGGAGGGCCAGCCGGATCAGCGATCTCTGCGTTGTTGGCGGAAAACGGTTGGGCTGTGCATATGCTCGAAAAAGACCGCCATCCACGATTCCATATCGGTGAATCGCTCCTCCCTCATTCGTTACCGATGTTGGAGCGCCTCGGAGTCCTGAAGGAGGTCGAGAAAATCGGCATCACCAAGTACGGTGCGGAAATCGTGTCGCCGTACCATGGCCGTTCACGCACCCTGTATTTTTCAAAGGCCCTCGATGGATCCCAGCCGTTTGCCTATCAAGTGAAGCGAGCCGAGTTTGACAAAATTTTATTCAACAACGCGATCCATAAAGGGGCACACGTTCATGAGGGCATTAAGGCCAAGCAAGTCCAGTTTCGTCCAGGCTCCACTCATATCGTGCAGGCAGAGGATCGGCAGGGGCAGCCCTTGGTCTGGGAAGCCAAATTCGTGGTGGACGCCAGCGGTCGCGACACGTTCCTGTCAGGCCAGTTAGGCGGCAAGCATCGAAACCCCCAACACAACAGCGCAGCCATCTTTGGTCATTTCGAAGGGGTCAGACGCTTGCCCGGCCTGGACGAAGGGAACATCAGCATCGTCTGGTTCGACCACGGGTGGTGGTGGATTATTCCCTTCAAAGACGGCACGACCAGCGTCGGCGCCGTGTGCTGGCCTTCCTACCTCAGCAGACGGAAGGGAACACTGGAACAGTTTCTTCAGGAAACCATCGCACTCTGTCCCCCAGTTGCGGAACGTATGGCTCAGGCCACGCTCGTTGGACAAGCCTATGCTGCTGCGAACTACTCGTACCGGCGTGAAACCATGCGGGG
>CAZOHW010000444.1:0-3829 GCA_964579525.1 uncultured Nitrospira sp.
GTATAATGCCGCATAGGCCTCTATATGTCGTGATGGGATTCACCCCTTAAAACTGAGTGGTTGGTAACCGCCCATAAATGCATCGAACACTCTACAATTGCCGACCTGTCTGGGAAGACGGATGGGTCGGCAATCTTTCTGGACACATTGTAGTAGATTCTTACCGACAGATTGTCCGCTATGGGACGCTTTGTCCCCGTGCTCAACGGGAACATATCGTCATCCCAAGCTCTTCAATCTTACTCAAGAGGAAAGTTTATTTCCGATGACTATTCCGGCGATCAGCAGCGCGACGAAGATCGTCAAGAAAAGATAGAACAGCACTTTGGCAATGCTCGCTGCACCAGCCGCAATACCGGAAAACCCAAGCCCGGCTGCGATCAGCGCGATCACAAAAAATATCAATGCCCATTTCAATAACATAACAACCCTCCGTTTCTTTCTCACCGATTGCTTTTTTAATACGCAACAGTGATGCCGGTGTTGCGGGTGGACGTACCGATGATTGCACGTCATAGGTATGGATATCGCAACGTATCTCGTCACTTCGAAGTGAGGGATGAGTTGAATAACGGTCAACGATCTTCGACATTCATGATTTTTGGCGCCAGTGGGGATCTAGCCGGCCGCCATCTCTTGCCGGCCATTGCCCAACTCATCCAAGCGAAGGAATTGCCGTTCCCGCTTAAAATCGTCGGCGTGGCATCAAGACCGTGGGAGCGAGAACAATTTTGTCGACATGTACGTGAACAATTCCGTCTCCACAGTGAAGCGGATGCGGCGTCGCATGACCGATTGATCGAGTGTCTCGACTATCGAACCGCCGATGTGGCCGATGAACAACAAGTCGGCCACGTGGTGTCGAAGCAGGAAGGACCGCTCATTGCGTACCTGGCACTTCCTTCGAACCTTTTCCCGTCGGCGATCAAAGCGCTAGCGGCTTCTGCCTGCAGAGGAACCCGGATCGTCATCGAAAAACCCTTCGGCAACAACCTGGAGTCCGCACGGGCTCTCAATCGGCTGCTTCACGAGACATTCGCGGAATCCTCTGTGTTTCGCATCGATCACTTTCTTGGGATGAGGACCGTGCAGAACCTATTGGGGTTGCGTTTCGCCAATCGGTTCTTTGAACCGTTGTGGACTCGCCAGCATGTAGAACGAGTCGAATTGATCTGGGATGAAATACTCGCCCTTGAAGGCAGGGCGTCTTACTATGACCGGGCAGGAGCGCTTCGTGACATGATCCAAAATCATCTCATGCAGCTGCTGTGCTTCGTCGGGATGGAACCACCGGTCAGTCTCAACGAGCGAGACCTGCGTGACCGTAAGGTGGACGTTCTCCGTGCCGTACAATGCCTGAGTCCGGCAAACGTCGCAACCGAGACGGTGCGCGCTCGCTATAGTGCCGGACGCATTGGATCGAAAATCATCCCAGCCTATGTCGAGGAAAACGGAATTGATCCGAGCAGAGCGACAGAAACATTTGCCGAAGTGACGCTGCATATCGATAACTGGCGATGGGCCGGTGTGCCGTTTCTTCTACGGAGCGGAAAGGCTCTGGCGCACAACCATCAAGAGATCGTCGTGCATTTTAAGCCGGTTCCTCATCTAGCATTTGGGAAGGGCGTACCTGCTCAGCCGAATCGCTTACGTATACAATTCCGCCCGGATCGAATTCATTTACATATGAACGTGACGAATCCGGACGAACTCTTCTGCCTTCACGAAGCAGCCTTGGAAAAAGAACTCATACCACAAACCATTTCCGCATATGGACAGGTGCTGCTCGATGTACTGAAGAACGACCACACCCTCTCGATTCGGGACGACGAAGCCGAGGAATCATGGCGGATCGTTCAGCCGATCTTGGAAAGCTGGGGCAAGGGTCTCAGTCCGTTGCGAGAATATCCAGCGGGCAGCAATGGACCATGATCAGATTGATCCGGCAACTCTCGGTCATAGTTTCCTCACGCTCATCGGAAATCGTGAATCGGCGGGAGAGGGTAACAACATGGTGTGCTCCCAATAGTCGACAAAGCTGCGTAAATTCCGCTCGAGTTCCGTGTTATTGACCGGCTTATTCATGTAGCCATTTACGCCATGGTCATAACAATAGACGATGTCCTTCGGACTTGTGGACGTGCTGAATATCACTGCGGGGATGGATCGCCATTCCGGATCGCTCTTAAGGCGCACGAGCGTTTCACGGCCGTCGGTTCCCGGCATGTTCAGATCGAGGAGGATCATCGAAGGTCTGGCATCGACGTCGTCAGGAGGTTCGGCCAAATAACACATGAGCTCTTTGCCGTCGCGGCATCGAATGAGGGTGGTGCCGTTCATTTGTGTGAAGACCCGTTGGAATGTGTCAAAATCCTCGTCGTTGTCTTCTACGATCAAAATACTTTTCATACGATGTTCCTATCGTGGTAAGGCGATGAAAAATGTGGAACCGATCGTCGGTTCCGATTCAACCCACAGCTGGCCTCCATGCCGCTCGACGATCTTCTTGGCGATCGTCAATCCGACTCCCGTCCCTCCGCCATAGGCGTCCCGAGGGTGTAATCGGCGGAAGATTTGGAAGATCTGTTCATGCCAATTGGCTGGAATGCCGATGCCATTGTCCCGGACGAACATCACGACGTGGTCGTTCACCAAGGCCTGGGCCACTCGCGACGAGATGTGCGGATCCGTGACGGTCCCGATCTCGATCCATTTGTCGGGCTTGTCATTGTATTTCATCGCGTTGGTCATCAGATTCGCGAATACTTCCTGGAACATGACAGGATTGACGAAGAGCGTCGGCAGCTGATTCTCCACGCGCATGGTCACCGCCAGTTCATCCAGTCGCGGTTTCAACGACTGCAGGACCCCCCGAACCAGGTCGGCCATCGGAGTCGACTTAGCTTCGAGGTCTTCACGACTCAGTCGTGAATAGTGCAAGAGTCCGCTGATGAGATTGTCCATCCGCTGGGTCAGCTTCATCATTGTGCGGAGCTTGTGTTTCCCGTCGTCGTCGAGCCGGTCTTCGTAGTCTTCGAGGACGAAACGGGCATAGTGGTGAATGCCGCGCAGCGGTTCCTTCAGATCATGACTGGCGATGTAGGCAAATGCATCCAATTCAACGTTGCTGCGCGTCAGTTCTTCATTCGCGCGGGACAACTCGTCGGCAAGGCGGCAGGCCTTCTGGTGGATGGCGTGTCGCTCCGTCACATCTCGGTTCGTTTCCATAATGAGAAGACCACCTCGGCCGTCCAGCATGGTGACCATTTGGCTTTCGACAATGACGTCATGGCCGTTTTTAGTTCGGTGAGTCAACTCACCCTGCCAGTTTCCAGACGTGAGCAGGCGTTGGTAGAACTCCTTCTTGGAACAAGGCAATGTCGTACAGAGTAACTCATGACTGGACCGCCCGGCCACTTCCTTGAAGGCCCAGCCGTAGAGTTTCGTCGCCCCGTTATTCCAGTAAATGATGCCCTCGTTCATGCGCCATATGAGCACCGCTTCATGCGCCTGCTCCAGCAAACCTGCCCGCCATCGGATCTCGGTTTCGGCCTTCCGCTTTTCCGTCAAGTCTCTCATGATACCGGTGAACATGATGTCTTCGTCCAGGAACGTCCGGCTGATGCCGATCTCAAGAGGAAACAGGTGTCCGTCACGATGACGGCCTTCCATCTCTTGCCACATCGCAGGGACGCTGTCACGATCGCGTTCCGACCAACGAGCGAGACTGCCGTCTTCTAGAACCAGCGCGGGTACCAGCATCGTCACGGATAGACCGACCATGTTGGCACGGGAGTGGCCGAACATCCGTTCCGCGGCGGCATTGCAG
>CAZOHW010000445.1:0-3815 GCA_964579525.1 uncultured Nitrospira sp.
TGTTCGTCATGAACACGATTATAGTCTATAAATGGGCGTTACAGTCCACTAGGGCAGGTGTTGTCGACCCGTCCGGACCTTCTTCCTGCGGAATACATCGAAGAACTCGCGATGTTACAGAGTCACGTCCCTCCGATGTCCGAGAGCGAAGTCGTTCGAGTGGCTGAGCAGGAGTTGCGGGTACCGTGGGAAGATGTGTTCGAGTCGATTGATCCCAAACCGCTCGCTGCCGGGACCATCGCTCAAGTCCATCGGGCCACACTCGAAACCGGTGACCGAGTGGTCGTCAAGGTTCAGCGACCCACGGCAAGAGAGGAAATTGAACAGGACCTGGCGCTCCTGGAGATCTTCGCCCAGAAAGTCGGCAAGCGTCCCGCGCTCAACCAAGTGGTGGATATGGAAGCCGTGTTCAAACACCTCTCCACGTCGCTTCAGCGCGAACTTGACTTCCGTCAGGAAATTGAGAACATCGGCCGGATGCAGATCGTGTTGGCAGACTATGATCGATTAGCGGTACCGTCCGTGCACCAAGAGCTGTCGACCGCTCGATTGTTGGTGATGGAAGAAATCCAAGGTGCTCAGATTGCGCAGGCGCCGGACGGTCCAGAGCGTGTCGAAGCTGCCCGTCAGCTCTTAGAAAGCTTCTATAAACAGATCATTGTCGATGGTTTCTTCCATGCGGATCCTCATCCCGGTAATCTCATGTGGTGGAAAAACCGTATCTACCTTCTGGATTTCGGTATGGTCGGGGCTGTCGATGCCAAGGTGCGCGAGCACCTCTTGTTACTGCTGATGGCGTTGTGGAAAGAAGACACGGTGTTCCTGAGCGACATCACCCTGATGATGGCTGGGTCTCTTGATCGTAGCGACCTGAATGTACCTCAGTTTCAAAGTGAAATAGGAGAAATGACCGCAAAATATCGTAAGGCGGCTCTGGCGGACATGCAGATTGGGCCGCTTCTCCAAGAAATGAGCGCGATCGGGTTTCGACACGGGGTGCCGCTGCCCGCCTCCCTCACGCTTGCCTCCAAGGCGCTCGCGCAGGTCCAACTCGCGACAGCGCAGCTTGATCCAAAACTTGATCCGTACGACCTCGCAGGCAAATTTTTGATGCGATTGATGATCAAACGTATGGGTGCCGCCCTGGATCCCAAAGCGCTGGTGTATCAGTCGCAGAAGTTGAAGGTACGAGCCGAGCGGGTGATCGAAGCCATCGAACATCTCATCGGTGCCCGCCCCGGCCAAAAGCTGGTCGTCAATTTTAAGGCGAGTTCACTCGAGGATATGGTTCGCCGTACAGGGCGGCGTCTTGCCTTGGGCCTGACCGCTGCCTCGAGTATTCTCGCGAGCGGGCTCACCGCTACCTCGGCGACAGTTGCGGATTGGGTTTCAGTCTCGTTCGGGATCGTGGCCGGGCTGCTGATTGTTGGTTTGGCCCTCGATCTGATGCGCGGACGTTAAACTCCGTCGTCCTATGAGCGGTTTGTGAGAATCAAGGTTCCGCTCGCCCGTTCTTAAGCGAGCGCAGGACCACTTTCTCGAGCAGGTAGGCGATCACCGACATTCCCATTGAGATGAGCCGATACTCCATTCGCCGCAGACGTGATCGATGAAAAGGCTTGGTCGGGCCGTTGGTCATATGGTCATTATCGGTGAGAGCAGTGCCGTCTGCAAGAGAAGCATAGCCCGAACTTCATTTGTCCGTGTTCGAATACTGACGTGAGACGGCGTTGATCATGGATGATCGCGTATCTGCATGGCTGGAAGGCCTGGGGCTTGATCGTTACCGAGAAGTGTTTCGGCAGAATGCCATTACGTGGGATGTGTTGCCTGAACTGAACGACAATGACTTGACGTCGTTGGGTGTTCTCCTTGGCCATCGTAAACAGCTCTTGCGCGCCATCGCGCACGTATCTCCACGCCGTACTGCCGATAACTCGCAACCGACATCCGTTCCCGCCTCGCAGCCGCAGAACACGCACTCGTTTCCAGTAACGCGAGAGCAAGCCGAACGGCGTCAATTGACCGTCATGTTTTGTGATCTTGTCGGCTCGACGGCATTGGCTCGCCGCTTGGACCCTGAAGATGTTCAAGAGATTATTCGACGATTTTTGGACGCCTGTAGTCACACGGTTGGTCGATTCAACGGTTATGTCGCCAAATATATGGGTGACGGTCTGTTGGTGTATTTCGGGTATCCGCATGCTCACGAACATGACGCAGAACGAGCGGTCCATGCCGGCCTGGCCATACTGGATTTGGTGAAGACCTCTTTTCGAAATGATTTCTCGTCTCCGGAATCTGAAGTCGCCGTACGAGTTGGAATAGCGACTGGGAAAGTCATTGTCGGGGAAATTATCGGGCAAGAAATGGCCAAAGAACGGTCAGTGTTCGGTGAAACTCCAAATCTGGCCGCTCGTCTTCAGGAATCAGCCGCACCCAATCAGTTGGTCGTGGATTCGGCGACGAAGCGACTCGTTGGCAATGAGTTCGAATTCGGGGACAATGGAAGCGTTTCTTTCAAGGGGTTCGATAGGCCGATCCAGGTCTGGCGCGTTCTAGGGACCAAGGTGTCGGCCAGTCGATTTGAGTCCTACCGATCTGACCGATTAGCCAGTTTTATCGGTAGGGAACACGAATTGGCGCTGCTCTTGGGGCGTTGGCGCGAAGCGGTCGGTGGGGATGGACAGGTCGTGCTCTTATCTGGAGAGGCCGGCATCGGCAAGTCACGGCTGTGCCGCAGTGTACGGGACCAGCTTGGGGAAGAATCTCACCAGACGATTGAATTGCAATGTTCACCATATCACACGAATACGGCGTTACATCCCGTGATCCATTGCCTCCGACAGGTAGCGGCGCTGACTGCTGAGGACGATGGCCATGCCCAACGGGAAAAGCTCGACACTTTCGCCAGCAGCATCGGCATCGGCGACCAAACCACCGTGTCCCTACTGGCGGAACTCCTCTCGATTCCTGGAGATGCTCAGTATCCGCTTCTCAATATGTCATCAGATAAACGGAAGGACATGACCCTTGAAGCGCTCGTGCGGCAACTCCAGAGGTTGGCCGATCGTTGCCCGACATTTTTTATCGTGGAGGATGCCCATTGGCTGGACCCCACGACGATGGACCTCCTGACGAGAATCATCGACCGCATTCAGCGGATGCGCGTGTTGTTACTGATCGTGTTTCGACCGGACTTCAAGCCGGTGTGGGCTGAGTATGGCCATGTCACATTTCTGACGTTGAATCGGCTTTCGCGCCGGCAAAGCGCCGAGCTTCTCGCATCGATGACCGGCGGAAGAGCACTACCGCCGGAGGTTCAACAGACGATCCTCGCGAAGACCGATGGAGTGCCGCTCTATATTGAAGCCTTGACTGAGAATTTGCTGGAAGCCGGATTGTTGGTGGAAGGAACCGACTCCGTTGCATTAGGCGCTCCATTAAAAGAATTGAACGTTCCGGACAGTCTGCAAGCCTTACTCATGGAGAGGATCGACCGATTGGGACCGGCCAAGGAGATCGTTCAAATCGGTTCCGCAATCGGACGCGAGTTTAACTATGAGCTGTTACGAGAGACTGTCGATAGTACCGAGAATGAGTTAAAGAATGCGCTTCACTCGCTCGATGCGTCAGGGATCATTCTTCAGGAGGGTGGGATCCCGGCCGCTAAATTCATTTTTAAACATGCCCTCATCCAAGACGCCGCCTATAGCACGTTGCCAAAAAAATCACGCCGAGTGCTCCATACACGTATCGCAAAGGCGCTGGAGAGTAAGTTCGCAGAACGGGTCAAAACGGAGCCTGAGTTGTTT
>CAZOHW010000446.1:0-3812 GCA_964579525.1 uncultured Nitrospira sp.
GTGTATGTGTACGACGTGCGATGGCAAAGCCATACGGAGGATATCGATGCCTTGAGTGCGGATGATCTCCAGGTACTCATCAAAGCGGCGATCATCCTACGGCCCATCGCAGAAGAACTGTATTTCCTCAATCAAGAAGTGGGCATCGACTACTACGCCCGTGTGGTGAGACCTCAATTTATGGCCGCTGTCCGAAGCGTCGTCTCTGGCTATAACATGGTGTCGGTGCCGGAAAAGAGCATAGAGATTGCCGGTAAAGTCAGGGCGGTGGTAGTCGAAAACCTCAAAGGTCGCCATCTGGAGGTTCAGAACGTCGCCCTGTCCGATGTCGATTTCCCCCAAATTGTGTTACGGGCCATTGAACAGAAGCAGGCGAAGGAACAGGAGAAGGAACAGAAAGAGTTTGAGCTGACCATCGCGGCAAAGGATGCTGAGATTGCGCGTACGAGAGCAAAGGGTGAGGGGGATGCGATCAAGATTCGGGCCGAAGGTGAAGCCGAAGGACTGAGGATCCGTGCGGTCGGCCAGCCCAAAGCTCAGGAAACCATCGCCAAGACGCTCACGACGGAGTATCTCCGATTCAAGCTCTACGATAGTACGAACGCCAAGTTCGTACTGTTACCGGACAAGTTGAATGTCCCGATTTTGATCAATCCGGGGATTGAACACTCGACAGCGCCGCTACGTGAGGAACACTACAATAGCACGGACATGCGGTCAGGCCGTTAACCACCCTTGTGTTCCAAGTGTATCTCCTGAATCATGTGTATGTTATCGCGAAGAAATCCTAAGCGGTCGTCCAGGACGGTAAGGTCAGTCGGTGCACGCCCTGCGGTTGTAGAAATGTGGAAGATGCTGCGGCAAGCACTGAAAAGAAGGAGGCCTAGTTTTTAGCAACCCGGCCTGTATCCGGATCAACGAACTTCTGGACAAGCGATCTTTCAGGAACCGCAAGCTGTATTCCGGCCAATGTCTCCGGTGCATGTTCGCCAAACACGTCCATTCTTACCTGATTATTTGATCCCTCGATGACTTCGGTGAACTGCGAGGGCGGTTGACTGTCTTGCTTAGCCTGTTCACGTGCGAGTTGAAGACGTTCGATTAAGTTCATGGTGGCATCCCTTTCTGGCTGTGTATTGGGTTTCGGGTGGTACGTCATGGGGATTCCTATTTATGCACGGTGTATTTGTTGATGAGGAAGAGAAGCCCAAAAGTGATGACCAATATAAGAACTTCCATGGTCATGATTTCCTCCTCACGGGGGTGATGGCTTCCTGGGCTGGTTTTCCTTTCTATAAGTGTATGCAGCAAGACCTGGCTCAAGTCGCCTAGTAAAGGTCCTAACAATGAGGAGCTGAGGAGCTTACCCTTGCTGGCTTTGCCCCACGTAGCACTGGGGCCATGACTATGTCATCTCCCCTGGAATACTAAGCCTCTCGAGTGGCTCAGAGTACGAAGGAGAGGTAACTACAAAATGAGGTAATAGGGATGATTCACTTCCTTTGCCACCGACATGTATGCAGTCATACTGCTCTAGTATAAATACGTAGTTTGTATATCAATAACATACGCTAGATACCTATACTGAATTCCATGCCGTATCGGCGGTGAGGCGCGTTTTGTTCTAAAACGATACGACCAACGCTGCGGTACTGTTCTATGTTGATACGACTTGTTGTGAGTCTTAACTGAACTGTGACCGCGTCGTGTTTCCTCAGTAACCTCGCGATGTCAGACTGCCTTCAACCGTCACCTAGTAGTCAAGAAGAGGAAAGGAGGTGAAACGCGATGACGCCATGGACCTTCGAGATGCTCTTGTTAAGCATGATTCTAGGACTGACGTATACATTGGTGTCTGTCTGGCGCAAGTAGGGACGTGACTCGCACGGTGCTGGAAGGAAGGATGCTCGACCGTAAACAGAACGAGGCTGACGAGAGCCGAACGCGGGATGTTCGATCCGGTCGGCTCTCGTCACCAAAGGATTTTCGTGTAACGGATCAAACTCTAGTATTCACGGGGTTTTCCGGGCACGGAGTGAGCTGAAGGTTGTTCAGAAACGGCTCTTCTCGCTTGGAAACAGCCGCTCATTTGTTTATTACGTCACAGCCACGTGCCAGAAAGCGTGATACGCGGCGACCTGGACAGGGTTTGTCATTTTTTCGGTGCTACATCGAAAATGTGTGGTTCAGAATCTCTCGTTCGGCATCGAGCCAATCTTGTTCGGCACCGCCTTCACGGCGACCTCGTTCAACGTACAGATAATAGGCCCGTACGGTAATATGTGCATGTAAGTCGTCAAATGGTGGTTGCTTCGTTAGCACCGCCATCTCAGCCGATGAACGCTGCGCAATTCGACCTTCCTTCGGAATGGCTGGTGTCTTCTTTGTTTGCTGCTTCGAAGGTTGGGATTTCATCATCGATCTCCTTTGAAAAATGGATGCTCTTCGTGGAAACGCGAGCAATCATCATGAACTAGGTTGGAGGCTGTCACCATTCTATCGACTTTTAGACGAAACTGCTGTCGTACCACTGCTGTAGATGAGCCTTGTGCCGTCAAGGACTAACCATTCACAAACATTCGGGATGCCGGCATGGCCCGAGGTGCCTACGGCGAAATGCGCAATGCTTGCGAAAATCCTTAGGCTCGTTCGATTCTCAACTTGGGCCGCTTCTGCTCTTTCCGAGATCGAGCCAGCGTATCAGGGCTTAACCCCTGATGTGAGGCTGAAATGATCTGACGGCGAACATCCTCGATCGTGGGTGTATACGAAGTATTAGCAGGGGCTTGTAAGCCCAGCACTTCCCAACGAAACGTTTTGTTCTGAGCAGCGACTCGTCGTCGAAACAAGGTCTTAGTCTTCAACGATAGATACATAGTATTTCTCTCATTTAAAGGGTATAGGTCGACCACAATCAAAGTAACAGTCGTTGATCAGATGACAGAGATCTTCTAGAGCAATTGACGAGAAAGCCAGTACAACCCTCCGGAAAGCGAGATCGACATCGGTAGGGTCAGGATCCAGGCCATCAGTAAGTTCCGCACCGTGGCCCATTGGAGCCCGGATTGATTGGCAGCCATTGTCCCACCCACACCCGACGATAGTACCTGCGTGGTGCTCACGGGCAATCCAAAAACATCCGCCGCACCGATCGTACTCATGGCGACCAGCTCAGCAGACGCACCCTGCGCGTATGTCAGGTGAGATTTGCCTATTTTTTCACCTACCGTAATTACAATGCGCTTCCAACCGACCATGGTCCCCAAACCTAAGGCAATGGCGACAGCAACCTTGACCCAGCCAGGAATAAATTTTGTCGCTTGATCGAGATGCGCCTTGTATGATTTCAATACGGACTTGTCCGCTTCCGAGAATTGCGGCGCTCCAACCTTGTCCATTTGACGCAACGCTTCGGATACGAGGTACATATCGTTGCGGATATTGCCCTGTAAATCCGAGGGCAGCATCGTATACGTTCCATAACGGGATACTTGCTGTGAGATCTCGGTCATGAGCTGCCGAAGGGCCGGCAGGGTGGCTGGAGTCAGTTCGCGGGTTTTTAAGTAGTTGGTGACGTCGCCACGCGAATCAATTCTCGATTCCTCGCCCAGGGGTATCCTAAGATAATTTCCAGCGACGTCTGTTGCGGCATGAGATTCTGCAACGAATGTCTGTATTTGTTCGGCTGGGACAGCATGATTGAGCGCATAAGCGGTCGGAACTGTACCGATCAGAATAAGCATGATCAAGCCCATACCTTTTTGTCCATCATTGGATCCGTGGGCGAAACTTACCCCCGTACACGTCAGAAT
>CAZOHW010000447.1:0-3785 GCA_964579525.1 uncultured Nitrospira sp.
GTTCACACCCACCCCGAAGTACCAGATCGGGAGAAATGAAATCAGCACGGCGATCGGGAGCGTCAAGATCGGCATCAACGCCGACCGCAGGTGCAACAGAAATCCGATGAGTAACACGCTCACGATGATCAATTCCTCGATCAGATTTTCCTGTACCGTGCCGATCGACTCGCGAATGAGATCGCTTCGGTCATAGGCGGTAATGACCTTGACGCCTTTGGGCATGGAGGGTTCTAACTCCTTCAGTTTGGCCTTGACCCGGTCGATGACCTCCAGCGCATTCTTGCCGAACCGCATGACGACGATTCCACCGACGACCTCTCCCTCCCCATTGAGTTCCACCAGTCCCCTGCGCATGTCTGGCCCCAGCCTCACGGTCGACACATCACGCAAGAGAATCGGTGTGCCGTTCTCGTTGACCCCGACTGCGATCTGTTCAATGTCTTCGGTCTTCTTGATGTACCCGCGCCCCCGGATGACATATTCAATTCCTGAGAATTCAACCACCCGCCCTCCCACATCGTTGTTGCTCTGTCGGATCGTTTCGATGATGGACGGGATTGAAAGGCGATAGGCCAGGATCTTCGTTGGATCCAGATTGATCTGGTACTGCCGGACGAATCCGCCGATACTGGCGACCTCCGCGACTCCTTCCACCGCACGAAGCCAATAGCGAAGGTACCAGTCTTGAAAGCTACGCAATGAGGCAAGGTCTTGTTGGCCCGATTCATCGACTAAGGCATACTGGAAGACCCAACCCACACCAGTCGCATCAGGGCCCAGCTGCGGAGTGATCCCTTCCGGGAGACGACCAGCCAGTTGATTCAGGTACTCGAGAACGCGGGAACGTGCCCAGTAGATATCGGTACCGTCTTTGAACAGCACATATACGTAGGAGTAACCGAAGTCGGAAAACCCCCGCACCACGGTCACGTTGGGAGCGGACAACAACGCCGTCACGATGGGATAGGTGATCTGATCTTCCACGAGATCGGGAGACCGACCGGCCCATGTCGTGTAGACGATCACCTGGGTGTCGGAAAGGTCTGGCAGCGCGTCCACCGGAGTATGTCGCATGGCCCAGAGTCCGGCCATGGAAAGACTGAACACAAACAGGAATACGATGAACCGGTTCCGGGCACTGAATTCGATGATGCGTTCAACCATGATCTGATTTTCGGTTTGTTTGGTTGATCCGGTTGTGTAGTTTGTTTGGTGTGAACCAGACAAACCAGATAGACCAGATCAACCAGACGAACGTAATCTTTACTTCATTCCCATTCCGCCCATACTGTCGACGGCCGACTTCAGGCGACTTTCGCTGTCGATCAGAAAATTGGCCGAGGTCACAATGTGATCGCCTTCTTTCAAACCTGTGAGGACTTCAACCCACTCTCCTGTCTTCATTCCGCTCTTAATCAGGCGCGGTTCCAGCTTTCCGCCGCCGTGATGGAGAAAGACGAGTTGCTTCTGACCGGATTCAATGATGGCTTCTTGAGGAATCGCGAGCCTGATCCCCAAATCAACGCGTAACTCCACGTTGGTGTACATATCGGGTTTGAGTTTCTCGCCGGGATTGTCCAATTCGAATCGGACCTTGGCCGTTCGTGTTTGGGGGTCCAAGGTGGGGTAAATAAATCCCACCCGACCAGTGAGCCTCGCGTCAGGCTCATAGGAGAGCGATACCGACGCTTGCTGCCCGACTTTTACAAAGGCCAGCTCGTATTCATAGATATCAGCGAGAATCCAGACGCGGGACAGGTCGGCGATGGTGTAGAGCTCGGCCCCCGCTTCAATGTGTGCGCCCTGCACTACTTCCTTGCGAACCACCGTCCCCGTGATCGGAGAATGAATCGGCAGCGTCTTCGTGACTTGCTGGGTTCGTTCCAAATTCCGGACGTGCTCGTCTGAAATGTCCCAAAGATGCAAACGATGGCGGGTGGCCTTCAACAGTTCTTCCGAACTGCGGGCGACTTCCGGAAACTCACTCTCCCCGAGTTGCTTGCGGCCCTGGAGCGCGAGCAAATACTCCTCCTGAGTCGCGACCAAGTCGGGGCTGTAGATCGTGAAGAGTGCCTGTCCTTTCTTGACATGGTCCCCTGTGGCACTGACAAACAGCTGTTCGATCCAGCCGTGAAATTTGATCGTGACCTTGGCGAGTCTCCGTTCGTCCACGGCCACCCGCCCGACTGTTCGAATGATTTTCTCTAGAGGACGACGCGCCACCTCTTCATATTTCACGCCGACTGATTGGAGTCGTTCCGGTGGGACGGTTACGATGCCGGGAACGTTTTCTGACTCACGGGAAGATTCAGAGCCGACGGACTTTTGTGTCGGGGTAGATTTCTTCTTTTCCTGCTTTCCCACCCCCGGCATCTCCATCCCAGCCATTTCGTCCTGTTTGGACTCAGCTGGTGGAATATCCACCGGACGTGATATCAGCCACATCAAACCGGCTGCTGCGAGCATGAGGAACCACCCTTTTCCGAAAAGACCGAGACGATTCATGATCCCGGTTTCCTTTCCGATCCACTCAATGGGGTGCCGGTGACGGCTTCCAATCGAGCCAGAGCTTTTTCATGGTTGACCATCTCGCCGTGCAATTCCAATTGACTGTCCTGGAGCGTGAGCAGGCTGTTCAATAACGTTAGAAAGTCGACTTTGCCTACGGCATAGCCTGCCTGAGCCGACTGCAGTCCCAGCGTCGCCTGAGGAATAATCGCATCGCGCAGGATCGTGATCAGCCGTTCCGCGCGCTGTGCCTGGACAAAGCCGTCTTTTACTTGAAACAGCAAGTCCTGCCTGGCCGCAGCAAAGTCTTCGCGCGCCCCTTCGAGACTTGCCACTGCCTCGCGCACACCTTGCCGCTGCTTCGTTTCATAAAACAGCGGGATCTTGATGCCCACCATGATCTGATACCCGTTGTCGTTGATCTTGTCGTTGCGGATCCCGAGCGCCGTCACATCGAAGTCTGGATAGTACTGTCGTTTCGCCAGTGAGACGGACTGTTCAGAGCGATCGATGCTCTTCGCGGAGGCTTGCAAGGCCGGTGAAAATTCATCTGCACGCTGATTCAGTTCATGCAACGGGACCGTGAGGATGGAAGTGTGGATCTCTTCCGGCGTGCCGAGGGGGCCGCTCGGCGGACGATTCAAGAGTCGATTGATCGCCGCATGGAGGCTCTCCTTCTGCTGGTCGAGCACGGCCAGTCGGTCGAGGACCCGTGAGATCTCGACTTGGGCCCGGAAGACATCTTGCTGCGCCGCTTGCCCGACGCTGTATCGCGCCTTGGCTGTCTTCTCGAACTGCATCAGCAGCGCTTTGTTGCTCTCGACGATCGCGATGCTTTTATGGATAAAGTGGAGGTCATAGTAGGCTTGCTTGAGCGCAGCAACCAGCCTCAGACGGGTGGCCAGATATTCTTGCTCCAGCCGCTCCGCCTCTCGCTGCGCAACGTCCCCTTTCAGTTTGAGCTTGCCGGGAAACGGAATTTCTTGGCCAACTCCGTACATCGTACCTTCCACGACTGGAGGCACCATGGGCATCCGTTGATAGCCGATTTGGAGACGAGGATCGGGCAAAGTCTGCATTTGCGGCACGACGGCCTGAGCCGCTTCCCAGCGCTGTTGAGCTGCCTTGATCTCCGGACTGCGGGCAGCCAGCTCCTCAATGAGGGTGGAAAGGGAGAGTTGGCCCTCGTCCGCCATTGCTAAGGCCGTGACGCTCATCACGAGCGAAGCAAAGCCCAAGAACGAAGCAGTCAGAATGCTGCAACGTGTTCCAGA
>CAZOHW010000448.1:0-3761 GCA_964579525.1 uncultured Nitrospira sp.
GGGACTTATAGAGCGGAAGGTTTAGGCCGTCAACTATTTTGAGATAGGTTCTAGAACGAGCCTTGGCGAATTTCGCACACTCTTAAGAAATGGCAAATCGCAGTGATGAAGGCGAGCGGATGGAAATCAGGTCTCAGGCCTCAAGAATTGCTAACGAAAGGCATATTGGCCTTTGACAGGTCAGGGAGCATGGGGTCATATATTGGATGGGAACACGCTGGCTCAGTACCTCCAAGGGCATGTGTGAGGCTCATGTTGTCGATCTGGAGTGTTGAGGGCAATGACCGAAGAGCACGTGAACGTTGCTCACCGTCTGGACGGTCTGGCTCGTGGGGACATGCCCTACGAGTCGCTCTGACTGTGGCCTTTACGCTTCTCACCGCATGTGCTGAGTCTCGCCTCGATCAGGAGCATACTCACGAGCCGAGGACTGAGAAAGCGATCACTCACCCTGACCGTGATTGGACCGCAGAACGCAAGGCGTTGTATCAGCAGGCTCGTGAGGGGCTACGCCGGTCTCGCGAGCGGTACATCGAGACCACCCGCCCAGTGCTCCAGCGGAAATTTCGAGACGAATACCCCAATCTGGGTGAGAGGGACATCGAGGCACTTGTCAATGACTCGCTGGAGAAAGGATTCCGCCCAGAAGCTGCGCGATCACCGGACGGTCCAATCCGGCAACCGCCAATGCACTGTTTGCCTTCCACATGGGGAGGTCCTCCCCAAACGAATTGTTATTAGTGCGTGTGTGCCCAATCGAGCACCATCGCTTTGCCCCATGGAAGCCGAAGACGGTGCTGTGATGAAGAAGGCGCCCCACCGTCGATTGTCCAACATTCCGGGTTCCTGTAGCTAGGCGTCCGTGCCAGTCTTGGGAAGGGCTGAGAACCACGGAATACGGCTGGTATCGGGGAGTTGTTGAGGGAGCTTCTTGTCGACTGCCTTGGAGCGCTTATTATTGCGCTTGGCCACGAGACGGGGCTTGGTCCGTTTCTTTGAACGCATACATGAAGTCTAGCATGGCAATGGATCTCAGCGATTTTGATAGGAGTTTTGAGCGCTTGGCGTCTCACCCATCTGGCTCGCTGAAAGATCTCACGTTCCCCATGCCATCCGACAGAACATTTCTTCGTCGTGGGCTTGCGCTTCCCGATCGGCTATTGGGCAACCACTTCCGCCGGTGATAACACTACGGCCGAGATCCCTATCAGGTCTCGGCGCAAATGCCATGATGGTCGGATCTTGTACCGTGCATCCGCCACATCCTCTTCGCTCATGCGGTGGCTGCCCGTTGAATCTGTAGACCCATGGCGTGGCTGCACTATGAGATGGAGTCGAGCTCATCAGCCTCCACACAACAGGAACTCCTTCCACATTCTTCGACCAATTTCTTCCTGTGAGCCCGCACCTGTGCGTACCGCCTGCACTCCTGAATTGGTCGGTGATTGACTGTGGTGAGAGGACCACTCCGGTTTTCATTTCTTCTTCTGTTCGCCATGCTCTTCTCTGTCTCATCGAACCTCTGAGAGGTCGTAACTCACCGCCTTCCGGAAGGCTCCCTTCTACGCAACGGCACCTCTCCCTCCTCCGAATCGCACCTCTGTAAGGTTTTCCCGCATAACCTGACTACAGTCCAGATCATTGAATGCCCTATTCACCAAAGGAGATCAATCATGAAGCAGATAGTTATCGACCTTCGCTCGGAAAAGAACGACAAGGGAATGAACCTGTCCATGGCAACCGCACTGGTGCTGACCTTCGCAGTGCCGGGTTACGCGGAAGATGTACCAGCCTCCGTCGCCAGCAAGGCCTCGGACGCCTTAGTCACGCTGGCCACGACAGGTAATCCCGAGCCGTTGCATGCCGAGCTAGGTGGCACGGTGATTTCATCGGAAGACTTGCAGAAGAAAGCCAACGCCTCGATGAAGCTCCAGAAGACAGAACACCTAGCCCCCAAGGCCCTGGTCGCCCCGAATGGAGACGTGTACGCGATGGTGGCCCCCACGATTACCAAGGACAATTTCATTTTGGCCGATAGGCAGGGGAATGTGCACCGCATTGATGTCGGCGACTCTGAAGGGCATCGCATACCGTTTGTGGTGGAGACCGTCGTGGCCGACGGCGGAACACCTTGGTATGTCGAGTTCTGGCGGTGGATCACGTTTCAATAACAGAATGTAGCCAACTCGTAAAGATAACAGGACATCATGGTAGGAGCATGAGATGGAGGCCAGATCAATGTTGAAACACCACACGATGCATAAGAAGGTTAGCCTGGTTGTCTGTATGATATTGCTCAGTGGGTGTGCCGCACGGTCTGGCATCCTTCCTCCACCAACCCCATTTACGCCGGTTCCAGTGGACTTTACGCATGTGTGAAAAAAGGGCTCTCATCCATTTACCGGGGCGTCGGTCATCGACATCGATGGCGACGGAACATTCGAAATCTTTGCCGGTGGGGGGGATGGCCAGCGCGATGCCTTACTCAGTTATCGAAATGGGCGGCTGGAGAATATTGAGCAAGGCACTGGCCTTTCGAACGACCACACGACGTACGGCAGTACCGCGATCGATCTGGATGCCGATGGGGATACCGACTTACTCGTGGCCCGGGAGAATGGGGTCTATCTCTACCTCAATGATAGAGGGCGCTTTCTCGAAACGCCTATTCCAGTGAGTCTTCCTAAAGACTCCGTTCCATTCGGCGTGGCAGTCTCAGACATCGACCATGATGGCGACGGAGACCTATACATCAGCGTCTTCGTGAATGCCAAAACGTTCCGGAGCGCAACGTTTAACGATCCCACACACGCCAAGCCGAATCGCATGCTCTTGAACAACGGCGATCTGACGTTCACGGACATTACCGACTCCTCCGGCACCGCCGGCAAACAGAACACATTCCTCTCCGTTTTCGTCGATCTGGACTCGGACGGCTGGCAGGACCTGGTGGTCTCCCAGAATACCGGAGCCGTCGAAATCTTTCGCAACATGAAGGACCGCACGTTTCAGCCAATCACGGTCAGCTCGGTCTTCGGCTTTTGGATGGGCCTGGCCGTCGGCGACGTCGATCACGATGGAGACCAGGATCTCTTCTTTACCAACGTGGGCACATCCATTCCTCTCTTCCTCACCAAGGGCGATCTGCGGAACGACCAGCGCCACACACACGACTGGATGCTGCTACGCAATGACGGCAACTTCCGCTTTACCGATGTCACCGATGCCTATGGACTGTCGGGTGAAGGGTTTGCCTGGGGCGCGGTATTTGAAGATCTCAACCTCGATGGTCAGCTGGATCTGTTGGTGGCACAGAACTATATCAAGTGGCCGGTCCACAAACTCCTGAAGCTTTCTGGACGCACCGCGTTGCAATCGACCGAGTCTGGCACACCGGCCTTTCACCACACCCCGGCCCTCGGGCTGGAGAATCCCTACTTCGGCCAAGCTCCGGTGATCGTCGATCTTGATGGGGACGGCAAGCAGGATCTGCTATGGCTCAATATCGACGGTCCGGCACGGGCGTTCCTGAATACGACTCAAGCCAACTACCTCACGATAACCGTTCCTGACACAGTCGCTGCCATCGGCACCCTGATCGCCATCGAATTGGACAATGGGAAGAGTGATACACGCGCCGTGATCGGCACAGTCGGGATGCTGACAGATCAAACACCTGAGCTCAGCTTCGGCCTGGGTCATCATGAGCGGATCGTACGTGTGGTGATTCAACACCCTAATGGACAGACGGAGGTAATCGC
>CAZOHW010000449.1:0-3735 GCA_964579525.1 uncultured Nitrospira sp.
CTTGGCTTCTCGGGGCTCCGCATGCCCGTCTCGCAACGCGACTGCGCGATTTCGCGACGAACCGCCATGAATAATGTGGGCTAGGGGACAGACTTGTTGGCTATGCAAAGGGTATGCTGGGCGGGCGTTTGATATCAGTCCGTCTGGTTTGTCTGGTCTATCTCGGCTGTCTGGTTTGTTTGGCTTGTCTCGTTTATTTGGTTCGTTTGGTCTATCTGGTGAAAGTGCTCCGGGGAACTCTTCATTCTCAACTCCAAATTCAACCCGCTTTGCCGACTTCGCCCGTTTCACGAGGCGAGCACTCAACCCGCACTATTCAAAATTTACCGGGGAGCGCCGGGTCTTATCGATTCACGACTTTTTCCGTTGAGAGTGCCTGGGGCTTTTTGCTGGCACGTGATGGGGTGGCGCTTGGGGCCGCAACTGGTTCAGATTCCGACATGATGACAATTTCCACTTTCTGGCTCTTGCTACGGCCTTTGTCAAGCTCAGTCGGCGTGGTCGGTTTGGTGGCGGGGTTGCCCACTGTCTTGACTCGGTCGCTCTCGACGCCGCCGTTGATCAAAGCCTGGCTGGTTCGCTCCGCCCGTATGGTGGAGAGGTTGGTATTGTCTTGAGCGCCTTTTCCAGGAGCAGCCTGCGTCTGCTGATTGTCGGACTGAGTGGCTACTTCGATAGTCTGATACCGGAACCCGCGCAGTACGGATCCAACCCGCTCGAGGAGCGAAGAGCCTCCAAGCGTCATCGTGGCCTCTCCGGGGGAGAACAAGGCATTGGCGGGAAATACGAGGGTCAGTTTGTTTCCTCGTCGCCTGAGGGCCACCATGCCTTTCGTCAGTTCCGGCTGTAACAGGCGGGCCAAACGCTCATTCAGCTTCCCGAGGTCGCTCGCCATGGAGTCCGCTTCTGCCGTACCAGTGGAACTTGTGGTTGGAGTGGTCGGGAGAGGAAGATCCGTCTCGGCGACTCGAAGGTTCGCAGGATCGGTATCGGGAACTGGGGTCGTAGTTGGATCGACCAGTTTGAAGGAATTGCGTTCGAGATCGGCGAGCAATTGCTTGGTCTGGGCCAATTCAGCGGTGCGAGCGATTAGCTGTGGGTTCAGCTCATCGAGTTTTTGACTGACTTGTTTAAAGTCGTCTTTCAGCTTCGCCAATTCTTGCTCTTTACCCGCTGCCTGCTGTTCAATCTCAGCCACACGGCGCTTTGTCTGTGCCAAATCCTGCTCTCTCCCCGTCGCCTGAAGTTCAAGATCGGCGACGCGACGTTTGGCTTGCGCCAGCTCTTGTGTTTTCAATGTGATCGTTTGTTGTTCGAGCTCGATCATCCGGCGTTTCGTCAGTGCGAGTTCCTGCTCTTTCCCCATCGTTTGGAGTTCAAGATCGGCGATACGGCGTTTCGCCTGGGCCAGCTCAGGCATTTTTCCCAGGGGGGGCTGTTGCTCGAGGTCGGCGATCCGATGTTTGGCCTGATGTAATTCCTCAGTTTGTGCGTCAAGTTCTGCACGCAGTTGCTTGGTGCTGTCGAATGCCGTGGATCGCAAACCGGCAATCTCGCTCTCCTTGGCATAGAGCTGGAGGATGAGCTCGCCGATCCGACGTTTGGCGGTGTCCAGATTAGTGGCTAGAAGTTGTCGCTCAGGGTCATCGGTCTTATGTTTGGCCGGCTGAGTCGTGGGTTTGGTCGCGTCCTGATCTTTGGGTGCCATGCTCGCGGAAGATCCTTGGTCGCGGAGAGCTGTGAGTTCCCGCTCTTTTTGGATGAGCTGCGCCTCCAGCGAACCAACATGTCGCTTTTCAACGGTCAGGAGCTCGTTCGCCACGAAGGCCTTTTCATGCAATGCGGCAATCTCCTCGTCTTTGGCGGTAAGTTGCTGCTGAAGCTGATCGAAGAGCTGCTTCTTACTCTCTCCACTTTTCGATGACTGACCAGAGGAACCTGCGCGGTTCTGTTGTGGAGGACGTTCGTCACGGACTCGGTAGATCTGGGCTGTGATCTGCTTGATTGGATCACTATTTACATTACTGTGGTGTTCCACGGTTGAGTTCGTCGCAATCGGCTGAACGGCGCCAATAGGCATGACCATCGTTCCACAGAGGATGGTCATGGAGGTCACTGTAATGGCGAAGAATTTGGAGATCATGCATCACCTCCAGCGTAGATCAGATGCGGAGGGAAAGGCTGCTCATGCGCCCGCATGGACCGGGCGAAGCCCACGACTCCGCAGAGGTCGTCGTTGTGAACGATCGATTCAGCGTTGGTGCGGTTTCTTCTGCGTGAATGAGAAACCGGACATGAGAAAGCTGAAAATGAAAATTGATCCTATCCCTGTTCCAACTCGTTTTGCAACCGAGGCTGGGTCAATGTGATCACGGCATCGACTCAACCGTTGGTGGGGAGTAAGGCAGATGCTGAAATGAGCTCTCTGCTGCGGTGACCTTGTTCGTCTGAGTGTTTGACCCGACACCAGTGCCCATTGTATGATTTTGTCATACAGGAGATGACGATGAAGCGCCCCCGTGTACCGATCACAGTCTCGCTCCCATCCAATCTTGCCGAAAACTTTGAACGCTTGGCCAAAGCAGAGGCTAAGAACAAAAGCCAACTCTTTAGGGACATGCTCACCGCCTATGAGCGGCGTCGGCGGGAAGAGCAGTTTTATGAGTTACAGCGATACGGTGCGAAGCAGGCTCGCAAGAAAGAGATCCTGACTGAAGCCGACGTGGAGAAACTCGTGTTTCAAGGCCGCTGACGTGCGGGTCGTGTTTGATACCAACATCTATATCTCTGCCTTAGCCTTTCCAGGGGGCAGCGCCGAAATAGCCTACCTCAAGGCGATTCGCGGGGAATTTGAGCTCTTTACCTCGGTCGCCATTCTGACAGAAACCGCTAGAGTGCTCCAAACCAAGTTTGACTGGGTGCAAGAGAGAACTCGGCAGGCTATACAAGAGATCAGTCAGACGGCTACGGTGCTCCGCCCTCGTCCTGTGCTGCATCTACTCAAAGACGAACCGGACAATCGCATCCTCGAATGTGCCATGGCTGCGCAAGCCGACTGGATTGTGTCCGGTGATCGACACTTGCTTGCGCTCACGCGACATGCACGTAGCGATATCTTGTCGCTGGCCGACTTTCTGGCCGAACTGCAGAAGTAGACAGGGCTTAGCCTGACGCTCCCATTGCCAGTTCACACGTACCTCCAGTGCGCATGGTCGTTCATCGCAACACCGGCATCGGCGCCTTGAATCGTTCGCCCTCCTTCTTCTCAATATACCCGCACTGAATCCATTCAGATTCACTGAATCAAAAGAGATTCGCCTTCTGTGACTACTCCATAGAAAAGCAGCAAGGCAATCCTTTGAAATGCACGCTATTTGTAAGAATTCTTTGCGGCCCGGACTTTGCTGACCGGACCTTGCTAAGGAGTGTGCAATGTTGAGACGTTGTTCAAGAGGTGGCTCTCAGCTAGAGTCAAACCTAAATAGTTTAACTAAGGCTATTCGAATTTATTCGAATGAGGGATCGTACGAATGCGTACTCGGTGCTATTGTCCTGCACCCTGAGTAGGAATCGCCTCATTCTTCGGGATCAAGGCTTGAAAAGCCGATGACAATATCAACAGCATCACACTTGGCATATTGTCTCATTGCACTGTCCCTCTTGCTCATGTCGACAAGTTGTGAACCTATCTCAAAATAGTTGACGGCCTAAACCTTCCGCTCTATAAGTCCCAGC
>CAZOHW010000450.1:0-3731 GCA_964579525.1 uncultured Nitrospira sp.
CCACTCGCCCGTCACGGCTAACACCGCGGCGGCCGTTCCAAATAAACCTGCGTGGCCAGCTTCTCCACCTAACGCTGCCGCGTTCTGATCGTGTACCTCCCCACATAGCAACCGCCCCCGCCACTGATCGACCTCGGTCGATGCCACGCCACCTTCTTCCCTACTTCTCTCAACGAACTCGTTCACTCGTTCTGCCAACAGGAATTCCATCCGAAGTCCTCCCAAAGGACATCCTATTCGTTCACGAAAGAAGTTACTCAAGGTTTGACCACTACAGCGTTCCACGATCATACCAAGCAACATGAACCCAAGATCACTATAGAGGCTCCTGGTGCCTCGCTCATACACCGGAGCTTCCGACGCGATCAATCCAAGGGCCGATTGCTTTGCGCGATCTCGCTCTTCCTTCGATAGAGGGACAGTGCCATTGGGACTCAATCGCTCATAGAATCCTCGCCATCCAGGCAATCCTGATGAATGCGTCAACAAGTGCCACAACGTCGCCCCCTCAATTGGCGAATCCGCACATTCCGGAAGATGGTGCACCACCCGATCATTGAGTCGACAGCGCCCCTCTTGGATCAGTAAGGCCAGTGACGTGACTGTGGCCAACGGCTTGGTCAGCGATGCCAGATCATAGATTGTTGAGGTCAGTACTGGAGGGCCTTCCGGAATGATCGACAAACGACCAGCGCATATGTGAACGATCGGGTTTCTGCCATACCGAATAGCCAACACGGCTCCAGGGAACACACCCTGGGCAACAGCGTGATCGAGCGCCGTTTGTATGAGACGGAGATCAGGCATGCAGGTACGGGGCTAGTTATATGGACACGAGAGGATCAAAGAGCTATGGGACATTGACGGTCGAGTCGATTCGAACGATCATCGTGCGTGGCTGGACTCATCCTCCAGTTTTTCTTCTTGTATGGCGCTATGGTCCTGATAGACTTCGGTGGTTTCAATATCCAACATCCGCTCGAAGGTATGAAGCGTGCCTCTCATCCGCTCGATCATAAGCAGCCGCTGCTTTTGTAACATGGAGAGATCTCGTTGTGTATCAACCAGCTCGGTGCGTGCCTGTCGGAAGAGCTCCTCGGCTTTCAACTCTGCCTCCTTAATGATCAGATCAGCATCTCGTTGAGCGCTTCGCTTCACATCGTCAGCCAAAGACTGGGCCGACACTAACGTATTGGAGAGCGTGGTCTCGGTCCGCTTCAATTCCACCACCTGCTGTTCAAGAGACGTCACACGTTCCCGTAATGTCGCGTTGTCCCGGTTCAGAGACTCCACGGTTTGAGAGACTTCTTCGAGAAAGCGGTTGACTTCCTCCTGATCATACCCGCGCAACTTGACTCGAAAGACCATCTGTTGAATGTCCAGTGGTGTAATTTTCATGATACCCCTCGCTGGTTGACTCAATTCATCTGCAAGGCGAACATTTTGAGCGACTGCACGACCGCGGTCTGTAAAAACATGATCACCGCAATGGCCACCAGCGGCGACAAATCCACGCCCATGCGCCAGCCCAGTCGCTGACGAATTGGGGCCAGCACTGGTTCTGTTGCGCGATTGAGAAATTGCACGATAGGATTCCATGGATCCGGATTGACCCAAGAAATCAGCGCGCGCGCGATGATAATCCAGGAGTAGAACGTCAGCGCATAGTCCAGCACCGTGGCAATTCCCAATACCGCATTCCCGACGATGAACATCCCTGTCAAAGCTCCTGTGCACGCTTGGTCGCGGCCTCAACGGCATCCATGAATATCGCCCGAAGGCCTCCCTGCTCCAGTCGGTGTAATCCGGCGATCGTCGTTCCGCTCGGGGACGCCACCTGATCTTTGAGACGAGCCGGATGTTGGCCGGTTTCCAACACCATGCGCGCCGCACCCAAGACAGTCTGGGCGGCAAGCAATCCGGCCGTCTCGCGGGGTAATCCCATTTTGACGCCTCCGTCGGTCAATGCTTCGATCGCGAGAAACACGTACGCCGGTCCGCTTCCACTCAGCCCGGTCACAGCATCCATCAACCGCTCATCGACGAGCACCACTTTCCCAACTGATTCAAAAATCCGCCGTGCGACAAGTAACTCCTGCTCTTGAATATCGGGCCCGATCGCAAAGGCCGTCATCCCTTCTCTGACCGTAGCCGGCGTATTCGGCATGGCACGCACAACGTGCAGGGGGTGACCGCTGACAGCGAGAATCCGGCTGATCAAACAACCGCCGACGACGGAGATCATGAGCCGTTCGGTCAGCGCACCCCCGATATCCTTGAGTACGTCACTGGCGACCTGTGGTTTGACGGCTAAGACAACGATATCACTCCACAGCACCCCCTCGCGATTGACCCGAGCCGCTTCAACGCCATAGTGCTTCTTGAGATGATCCAGCCGTGCGACATCAGGATCCGTGACACGGACTTGCTCTGGCCGGCAGAGTCGCGACGACATGATCCCGCTGATCAATGCCTCCGTGATTTGTCCGGCACCTATGAATACGATATTTTGCGCAAGCGTAGGATTAGACATGGCGTTCTCCAAAGATGGCAGTTCCGACACGAACAAGGGTCGCACCTTCCTCAATGGCCACTTGATAGTCGTTCGACATTCCCATCGACAATTCATCCATGCTCACTGACGGTACACGAAGCGCGGCAATACGACCTGCCAAGTCGCGGAGTTGGCGGAAATACGGCCGGGCCGACTCCGGATCTGTGGTTGGTGGCGGAATACACATGAGGCCTTTCACACGGATATGCGAGAGCCGTGCCATGGTCGAGACCGAGGAGACCACATCATCGGGACAAAGTCCCGTCTTACTTGATTCCCCTCCGATGTTCACTTCGAGCAGCACATCCTGCTGAATCCCGGCGATCCCGGCCCGGCAATCGATTTCTTGGGCAAGCTCCAGACTATCCACAGAATGAATCAAGTCAAACAATCCGATGATCGAGCGAACTTTTCTCCGCTGAAGGTGGCCGATAAAGTGCCACTGTACCGGCGCCGAGGTCAGTGCAGATCTTTTGGGAAGGGCTTCCTGCACCCGATTTTCACCCAAGATCGACAAGCCCGCGTCGATTCCGCGCCTGATCTCCTCAACCGAGACTGTCTTGGTTGCGGCAACCAGTCGGATACTGTGAGCGGGACGGCCGACGTGGTCGGCAGCCGATCGAATCTTTGTCAGAACCGCATGAACACGATCACTGATCGTCTCGAGAGGGAGCCTCTGCATAGGGCTAACGCCTGCTGATAAATCCTGGTTTCTTAGGTTACGACCCAGCGCTGATTGTAGCGAAGGAGCTCGACCATTGTCAGGGCCAATCTGCGATCCCCTACGACACCATGCCGATGGCACTGAGCATAGTGCCATTCACCTTGCCCTCTCGTCGATAGGAAAAAAAGAGTTCCTCATGACAGATGGTGCACAGGTTGACGGATGTGATTGAGCGAGGAGGAACGCCGGCCCCCAACGCCTGTTCCTTCACGAGCGCTTTGAGATCAAGATGCGCGTTGCCGTTCCGTCGAGGTCGGACCATCTTCTCCCAGCCGGGACATTGCCGACGCAGGCTCTGTAACACCGGCTCATCCACCTCATAGCAGCATATACCCGCTGCGGCACCAATGCTGACCCGCACATGTTCTGCCCGTGACTCGAAGAGAGATTTTAAGAGCGACAGCGTATTCGGAAACAACCCCGCCAGCGCCCCAACACCCCCAGCATCAACGG
>CAZOHW010000451.1:0-3726 GCA_964579525.1 uncultured Nitrospira sp.
GCGCTGGGTCAAGCCTGGACGACGTTTTGAGAAGAAGGATGTGGAAATCCTCTCGGGCATCAACGAGGGGGAACGAGTGTTGGTTGATGGGAGCAGGGGAGCTGATGGAGCTGCCGTCCAGGTCGTCGAGACGATGGCGAAGCCCACGACAAAAACTCCGTGAAGTGTATCGGCCAACGGTTTCAAGTTTCATATTTCAGGTTTGAGGTTTTTAGGTTCTGCAAAACTTGAAACATTGAACTGAAACCTGGAACTCAGGATCGAGATACAAACGACGCATGACGGTTGGGGCATGATGAACTATCGCCCAGGACTAAGTGGTCGCATCGCGGCCCTCTTCATCGATAGCAAACTTACCCCGCTTATCATGCTGGGTGTGTTGCTCTTAGGTCTCTTTGCAGTGGTCGGCACACCTCGCGAGGAGGAGCCGCAGATCGTCGTGCCAATGGCCGATGTCTGGCTGCCGTTCCCGGGAGCGTCCGCCAAGGTCATAGAAGAACAGCTCACCAAGCCTTTTGAACGGAAACTCTCTGAGATCAAGGGGGTTGAGTATGTGTACTCGATTTCCAAACCCGGTGGCGCGCTGCTCATCGTCCGGTTTTATGTGGGTCAGCCGATGGAGAAGAGTCTGGTCGATCTCTATGACAAGTTGATGTCCAACCAAGATCTGTTACCGCCCGGTGCGGAGCCGTTCCTCGTCAAACCGAAAGATGTCAACGACGTCCCGATCGTCACACTCACGCTTTCGAGCGAACGCTATGGGGAATTCGAGCTGCATGGACTCGCCGAACAGGTGTTAGAGGAGGTTAAGAAGGTGTCCGGCACATCGGCCGGGTTCATCGTCGGCGGGCGGCCGCGTGAGCTGCGCATCCAGATCGATCCCACGAGATTGAAAGCCTATGGGCTGACACCACTGCAGGTCGCGAACGTGGTGCGCGGTGAGAATCGGGCCTTATCCTCTGGGCGATTCGACAGCCACAATCGGAGTTTTCTCGTGGAGACCGGCCGCTTCGTGCAGTCCCGTGAGGATCTGGAACGTCTGGTCGTCGGGGTCAATGAACAGCGACCGGTCTATCTGCGGCAGGTGGCGGAAGTCACGGACGGGCCGGCGGAAGCAACGAACTACGTGTGGTTCGGTTTGGGCGCCGGAGGCGCCGGTGGAACATTAAACGTGAAACGTGAAACGAAGGAGCCAAGTTCTCACGAGAGCCAGGCCGTGACGGTGGCAATTGCAAAACAAGCTGGCATGAATGCGGTGACCGTCGCTGCCGAGGTTATCCGCAAAGTCGATGAGATGAAAGGTATAACCATTCCGTCGGATGTCCGTGTGACGGTGACGCGAGATTACGGGGAAACGGCCCAGGAGAAAGCCAATGAGTTGCTGTGGCATCTGCTGATCGCCGTCGTTGCTGTGGTGGTTTTTCTCGGTCTAGCCCTGGGCCCGAGACCGGCTCTCGTCGTGTCGATCGCCATCCCGTTGACCCTCGCTCTCACGCTCTTCACCTCGATGATGATCGGGTACACCATCAACCGCGTCACGCTGTTCGCGCTCATCTTTTCGATCGGGATTCTTGTGGACGATGCCATTGTCGTCGTCGAGAACACGTACCGGCATCTGAAGATGCCCTTTAGAACTCATCATGAAGCCTCCATCCAAGCGGTTGATGAAGTCGGGAATCCGACGATCCTGGCGACATTCACGGTCATTGCCGCTCTGTTGCCGATGGCCTTCGTCTCCGGATTGATGGGGCCTTACATGAGACCGATTCCCATCAACGCTTCCATAGCGATGTTCTTCTCCTTACTGGTCGCGTTCATCGTAATCCCCTGGTTTTGTCAGACTTGTTATCGTCCCGGAGTTGCCGTCTCAGCTGTCGATCATGAGGACGATGAACAAGGTCTGATGGCTCGGCTCTATCGGCGGCTTCTCTCTCCGTTGCTGGCTCATCCGTTCCTCGCCTATGCATTTCTGGCCGGAGTCGGTCTCTGGCTCGTCGGTTCGACCCTGTTGTTCTATACCCGCCATGTCGTGGTGAAAATGCTCCCATTCGACAATAAGAGTGAAATCCAGCTTGTGATCGACATGCCGGAGGGAACAACACTCGAAGAGACCGCACGAGTTACCCAGGCGTTGGGACGCTACGTGAAGACTGTGCCGGAAGTACGGGATTATCAAGCCTATGTCGGTGCCGCGTCGCCCTTTAACTTCAGTGGGCTGGTGCGTCACTACTATCTGCGAGAACAACCTCACGAGGCGGACATTCAGATCAATCTTGTCGCGAAGCACGAACGAGCTGCTCAGAGTCATGAGATCGCCCAGCGGATTCGTCCCCCTGTTCAAGAGATCGCTCGTGAGTACGGGGCCAATGTGAAGATTGTCGAGGTGCCGCCGGGGCCGCCTGTGCAATCAGTCCTGGTGGCGGAAGTCTACGGTCCTGATTACAACCGGCAGCTTGCCGTGGCGCGAGACATTCGGACGCTTTTTGAATCCACCTTAGGGGTGGTCGATGTGGATGACTATATCGAGGCAGATCATGTGAAATATGTCTTTACCGTTGATCGCGCGAAGGCGGCTCTCGTCGGCATTCCCTCTGAGGAAATTGTCAACACATTGCGCATGGCGCTTCAAGGTACGAAGGTTGGGTTGGTCCATATTCTTCAAGAAAAGAGTCCGGTTCAAATCGTCTTGCGTTTACCGCTTGCTGAACGGACCGGTTTGGAGCACCTCGGCGAGATCGGGCTGCGAACCAATACAGGAGGAATCGTCCAGTTGTCCGAACTACTCAGGGTCGAACAGACCGTGCAAGACAAGGCGATCTATCACAAGAATCAAAAGCCGGTCGTCTATGTGGTCGCCGATGTGGGCGGCCCCGGGGCGGAAAAGGCGGAGAGTCCCGTGTATGGGGTGCTGGGAGTCGGGAAAAAACTGGAGCGTTTCCGACCTGCAGAAGGGTATCAGATCGAGCAGTATTACGCATCCCAGCCATGGTCAGAGGAAAAGATTGCGATGAAGTGGGATGGCGAATGGCACATCACCTATGAAACCTTTCGCGACATGGGCATCGCATTCGCCGTGGCCATGTTATTGATCTATCTGCTGATCGTCGGGCAGTTCCAGTCGTTTGTCACACCGTTGATCATCATGGCTCCCATTCCGCTCACGCTCATCGGAATTCTGCCTGGACATTGGTTGACCGGATCATACTTTACGGCGACATCGATGATCGGCTTCATCGCACTTGCGGGAATCATCGTGCGGAACTCCATTCTCCTCGTCGACTTCATTCAGCTGCAAGAGCGTGCGGGCGTGCCCTTATCGGAAGCCGTAGTCAAGGCTGGTGCGATCCGAACTCGTCCCATCCTCCTGACCGCCGCGGCCCTGATGGTCGGTGCCTTCGTCATCATCCTCGATCCCATCTTCCAAGGGTTGGCTGTGTCGTTGCTCTTTGGGGTCGGCGCCTCGACGCTGTTGACCCTGGTCGTGATCCCGGTATTGTACTACCATGTAACGAGAATGTTGGTGGGGCCAACTCGTCTTGCTCGTGCGAACATCATCGGAAACGAGGACAGCGTATCTCTCCAGGAAGAATCCTCTTTAGTTTAGGCTTAGTCCAGCTGTCAGATGATGGGATATGGTTCATCTGGCGGTGGAACCATCGTTAGCATGGTGAGCTAGGAGTCTGTCCGAGTAATTATGATGAGTGACTGTCCATAGCGATTTTCTGT
>CAZOHW010000452.1:0-3719 GCA_964579525.1 uncultured Nitrospira sp.
CGCCTCCCCAGTGAGGCAGAATGGGAAAAAGCCGCCCGCGGAGACAAGGGCAATCTCTTCCCCTGGGGGCAGAAACCTCCCGCTCCAGGCTTGGCCATGTTCGGGCAGTACCATGTGCACGAGATTCCTATCGTCGCCTCGGTCGAGAGTGGCGAAGAAGGACGAAGTCCCTATGGCCTACATCACATGGCCGGCAATGCCGCCGAATGGGTCGACGATTGGTTTGGGATCGACTACTATGCGACCATGCCTGACCGCGACCCGCATGGAGTGAAACAGGGCCGCTACAAAGTCGTGCGAGGAGGGTCCTGGAAAAGCGCTCCGACATTGCTGCGAACCGCGACGCGAAGCGGGGCATCACCAGAACAACGTGCCGCCACCATAGGGTTTCGCTGTGCCAAATCAATCCACCAGTAGGCTGTTGACAAAGTCGCCAGCGGCGTTCTCGCCTCGCACGCCTTGCGGAGTCGGCGACAGTGTTTGCCAGTCCACTGCCAGTGCAGAAGAAAAGGGTTGCCTGATGAAGACACTGATGGTTCGAAGATCTGTCTTATTGACTCTGGTGGTACTGTGTCTGGTTCTGGGCTTCACACCTGCTCGTGCCGGTGTGACCGAAAGCACCGATGGAGCCGGCTGGAAACTCTATACCAATGCGCGCTTTGGTTTCTCCGTGCGCTATCCGGAGGACTGGCGTCTGGGCAATCCCTTGCCGGACGGTATCGGAGTGACAATCTATCCTCCAATCGACCAGAGCCTGGTTGTCTTTTCCGGCCATATGAATGTGGTGGGCGGGAGCAGCCAGGACGGCCGCCAGACGCTCGAGGAATTCGCGACAGCTCATCGCCGGATCATCACCGAACTCTATGGGAAGAAACAGATCCCGGTGAAGTGGCGACCGGATCAAGAACGGTCATTCGGCGGATTTCCCGGGAAAGAACTGAGTTTCACCTATCGGGATGAGAAGCAGGGTGACATGATTGAACATCATATCTTTTCTCTCGGTCGGAACGAAGGGCGAGGGCTCCGAGTGAAAGCGCCCCTTTCGGCAGATGAACGACTCATGCCGATCATTCAACGTATGCTCGCCACCTACCAGCCTGGACGAGATCAGAACGCGGTCAGTCCTCTCAAACCCAACGCTGATCTCCCCCGCCCGACACCGCAATGAGAAGACCAGTCGTTGAGATCAGTTCACTTGGCGCCAAAGTCGAATTCGAGTGAAATCGGCTTGTTCGGCTTTACGGTGAGTCCGTTCACGGCTTTTCAAGGTTGGATGCCAGGCCTTCTACCACCCTGGACAAGATCAGAACGCGGTCAGCTATCTCAAACCCAACGCTGATCTCCCCATCCCGACACCACAATGAGGAGACCAGTCGTTGCGACCAGCTTACTTGGCGCCGAAGGCGAATTCGAGCGAAATCGTCTCGTTCGGTTTCACGGTGAGATCCCGCTCGTGGCTCCCCAAGGTCGGATGCCAGGCCTTGATCCGGTAAGTCCCGGCCGGGAGATCGCCAATGGTGAACGACCCATTGGGATCGGTCACAGCATAATAGGGGTTATCGATCGCATAACCCCAGTTTTGCATGTAGGGGTGCATCCCGCACTGCATGGTAAACACTTTCCGCCCTTTGACCAACTGCACGACATCGGTCGTACCGCTCACATGCAGCGCCGGCCGATGGAGGACGATATCGACGCCGGACTGGTCATAGGCATAGCCTTGAATATCATGGGACACAGGATCTCGATTAAAGACCGTGACACGGCGCTTGTCGCTGACCACGGTCACAAAGGGCAGGAACTGGCAGAGACTCGCTTCCACCTCGGCATCCGTGAAGGTGAAGGGTTTCCCTTTCTCGATGCCCTCGATAACCACCACCACATCCTTGAGGCCTCCATCCTGTCCAACATTGACTTCCTTCAGGAGGCGATGCCCCTTTCCATCCGAGAGAGCCGCGCAATACTCACGGTCATAATAGCGACGCATCTCGAATGCTTTCGGAGCCGGCACCGTGCCGGAAAAGGTGACCTTCCCACGCACGGCCGCCCCATCCGTGATGGTAATCGATTCATACGCCCCAACATTTGGTGGTAGGCCACAGGTCATTAGGACTGAGACACAGGCCACCCACAATCCTCTCTGAATCATCTGTTTCATAACTCCCTCCGTCACAATCAGCTTTGATAAAATTATTGTACGCTCACAGGTGGATTGGCAGGGTCCAATCGCCGGGGGAGTTCAAATAGGAAGGGTGATTGCTCGGTGAAGATAACTCGGTGGAACTCCTCCGACCACGTGCCCTGCTTGCTCACCGTCTTCAGCGGAAACCGCTCGACTTTAGTCACCCACCGATAGTATTGCCGAGTTTCCCCGTCTTCGGCAACTGTAACTTCGAATAACTCAACGGGACGACCATCCATGATCTCATCGCCGACCAGCTCACGGGAGACCTCGCCAGTCATGGTCTCATTTACCGCCAACCGGTGATCGTTCACGATGGGTTCTTCAATATACTGGCGGCGTTTGGAGAGAATCAACCAGGCTGTTCCTCGATCCGCCCTCACAATGACCACGCTCGCCCCTCGTTGCGGCTGAATGAACTCGAATCGCCATCGATCGTCCTTGGCGTTCACATGAGCCTTCACGACGGACTTATCGCGTTTCACGATCCGATCCGCCGAAAAGTCCAAGGCTGCTGCCGTGTGTGCCGAAAGACCGAGAAACATCACCGTCATCCACACCACAAAAGAGCTTGCTGATAGACATAGACGACACACAACCATAGATTATTTCTACCGCATGGTGAAAGATGGGTTCAAGATCTTCCTTGAGGAAAAGGAACGGGGGAACCCGGCCCTCACATTGCCGGATTCCCCCGCTGTTAGGTTCCACGAAAGCCTACTTGGCCTTCCTGGACACCGGAATGGACTTCACCGATGATCGTTCTTTCGCCTGCTGAGTACTTGGAACCCGACCACTCAATGGAAGGATTGCGCGGCTATCCCGGTCCAAAACCTTCAACATGCCCCAGTGCCCGGCATCGAGATACCCAGGTCGCTGGTTGAGCCAGAGATAATCGCCTGCTACACCGTTTGGCCCTCCGGCTCCACCGTGCAACCAGGCATTGATGACCTCGGACCCGCCGAACTCCATGGTGCTGACGAGATCCGCTCCGGCCAGATAGGGTTCGTGCTTCCATTCATGACCGGAGACACTGAACAGCTGGACCTGTTCGCTGAATGCTCCTAGCACATGAATGACGACTGGATCCCCAACATGAGCCGCAATGGTCGGCGTCACCGGCTGATCTCCAGCCTTCGCACAGGCAAAAACCTCGCTATACGCGCAGCCTTTTTCGGTCCGATAGTCCGTCGGCTCGGATCGATAGTTCACTGCCGTCACCCCCGCGACTTTTTGGATATACGGCATGAAGCTCGTGCCGATGATGTTGTCCTCGTCCTGGAACAGGAGCGCAAACGACCGGTAGTTCTGCCGTTTTTCGTTCCCCGACAGGTTCCGATCGACGATCACATCCGCCTTCCACGAACTCTTCTGGCCCAGATCTTCACCGGTCACCGGATCGCGGTACTGCGATCCCCTCGGACCGATGATGATCGCGCCGAAGAGCCCGTTCCGCGGATTCTCAATGACATTACCCCAATCCTGAATCAACGCCGCATTCTCATCGAACTCCGGATGGGCGTAGTAGGTATAGATT
>CAZOHW010000453.1:0-3712 GCA_964579525.1 uncultured Nitrospira sp.
GCCCTAAGTCGATCACGTTGCCTTCCCGATAGGCAGTCACACCGACGGCATGAAGAAATCCCACGCCCAACTCCGATGACCAGAGCTGGAGTCGGCTTGACAGCTCATATTGCAAAAACACCGGTGGTGGAATTGCAGCGAGTAGGTAGACCAGAGGGAACGCCAGCGCACGAATACCCGACAGACCGATGGCGCAAGCCAGTAAGCCAACCAGAACCATCCACAGCGAAACGTGCACCACCGCGTGCATGGCGGCAAATTCGCCGACAACATACACGAACAATCCAACAGTGACAATCAACAGTCCCCACCAGGAACCATAGGGCTCACGTGCATAGATCTGATCCCATCGCAACCAGATCAGATACAGGGAAATCAACGGAATTAACGGGCCATGGCTGTTATTGTCCTCGAGCCATGCTTCCCCAAGAAATCGGAGGCTATCGGCATAGAGATAGCCCAAGATGGTGGCGACAGCAGCCAGAAAGACCCATGGAACCAACCATCCCCGCTGTTGGAATGAGAAGGGCCCCATGGAGATGCCAGATGAAGAGGTTGAGGTACTGAGAGTCGTTGGCCGTGTCGTCATCATTACTCCCACCGGTAGTTCGGGGTAGGAGTCTATCGTTTGGCGATCATCGAGTAGCCACGCCAATCTCAAGTTTGTGTTAACTGATTGTTAAAAAACGGATGAAATCAATGACCGGCTACCGCACGATAAGATTGGTCGGTGGGTTGGGCATTGCAGAACCGATGTGTTTGAGAAATCGTTTAGTCACTTGCCACCAGGAAGCTTCCTCATTCCAGGGTTCCGGCCCATTGGCTCCCCATCCCCCCCAGATCACAAGGCCATCGGCATGTTGATAGACGGTATTCAGCTGTAGCTCCCAGTAGTCAGGCTCAATCGGCTGAAGTCTTAATGTGGAATTAGACTCATGATACTGCGGCCAGAGAAAGGCATAGACCGGCTTCCCTTGCGCCTTCCGCTTGGCTTCCCTCAGCTGTGCGACGGCATAGGTCACCCAGCCTTGCCGATCCTGGTAAAATGTATAGAGGGACGGATACAAGGCATCCAGCTGAGCCGTCATCTCATCCAACCGATCGTTATCCTGCTGCCACGCGTGATATTCCTTGCTTGCTTGACCGCGAATCGCCCGCCAGTAATCTGGTAATGGGACCGTTCCATATGCCCCGATCTGAATATCTGGTGCCTCGGCCTTGATCCAGGACAGCACCTTCAGCATCTTGCTGACATTGGCCTTTACGGTCTGGGCGTCCCCTTTGAGCATCCATCGTTCGATGTCAATAACCACCGGCTCCGGTGTCTTTTGCAATTCTTTCCCGATGGATCGTATGGTCTGTTCCGACGGCATGGCCGTTGGCGCATTGTTACCAGGAAACAAACGGGCCTCATAGAGGAGTGTGACGGGACGAATAGGATGGCCCGCAAAGGACGGCTTGTTCTTATAGAGCGTCCCATCAAAAACGATGAAGGAGCGCTGAGGTGTGACTGGATTCGCAGTGTCAGCAGCAGCTGAAGAAGAATGAATCAACAGGCCCATCAGGCTGAGTCCAACCACTATGAATACCTTGACTAATGCCAGCGTAAGCAAATGCATCACTCCCACCCAACGACATCCAGCTATGACCGAGGCTCAGTTTGCTTCACAGGCTCATCCTTACAAGGAACTTCCTCGTAATTTGACGGTAGGTAGATGCGCTATATGGCCACAGTAAAGCCACTGCTACATAGGCACCAAGCGCCAGGCTTTAGAAGGTTCCAAAGTAACAGATCGACTCATGCAGCCTTCAGAAATTTTGGTCTCATCAGTCTTGTTTTTATGTCATATAGGGGCTCTGCGCACTCATTTGTGTCCAGTTAGCAGTACGGGGGGTACCATTGTTATAGAAGCGAATGTTGGACTGTTTGTTGGCGGCATTTCCTGTGTTTGACCAACTATGATGATTGAGACCCGTCCACGACACTGTCCGACCCCCTACAGCATCCTGGATGACGATAAGTTCTAAGAACGCGCCAATCGGAGCATCCGTTGGCATGGTAAAGGTAATGTTCCCCGTAAGTGTGACCCGTTGGACTGCCCCGTTTTTCCAAGAAAGCGTGACTGCTGCAGCAAACGGGATATCAAAGGGGTAATTGGTTGATAGGTTATCGACCTGAAATGGCGAAACTTCATAACGCAACGAGCGTGCATGAAAACCCCTGTTATCGTTGGCAATGTTTGTGAGGTCAAGAGTGTTCACTGCGACGGCATCAAGAACTAGCTCGTTCGTTGCTGCGCAGGGGGCAAAGACAGGGGCAGATTTGAAATCGCAATTGGACATCATGACTCGTCCGATGCCAAACGCACCTGAACCGGTAAACGCAATAGCGCCTGCACCAGCAGTACGGCAGTCCGTAAATCCCGTGTGGAAAATCCCACCACTCGTCACGTCAAGGTTGAAGTGTGTCGTATTGGATTCCCAATGGCATCCGATAAAACTTGTTTCGGATACGAAAGCACTGGTTGTAGGTTGAATCCAGGTACCAGTCGTACAGTTCTGGACAATCAGCTTTTCAAAGCTGATTCCTTTCGCATTACTGATGAGGATACCGGTGGTGGCCCACTTGATGTACAGGTAATCAAATAAGGCTGCCTCGTAACCTTCTCCGATCACAAGCGCTGTCGTACATGCTCGCAGATCCACACCTCGAAACAGATTACTGTTCCCGAACCTGAGTTTAAGCCCCGTAGTAAAGTTTGCGACAAGGATTTTATCGCACGTAATATTGAACGCATTGACCGTATTTGAACCAAGAGTCAATCCGGTGGGCGCTCCAGTGCCGGGTCCCACAATCGCTAGAGCAGACAGGGTACATCCGGCCGTGGTGCTACCACCTAAAGATTGGTCTATACGAATAGCATCAGCTGTTGTACTGGTAAATAGAAGAACCGTACCCAGCACGGCTGTAAGCCAACCTGCATTACCAATCGCAGCATCCACGTTGGGATGGTAACCCACTCCCTTCAACTGCACCCACTTGGCAGGTATGGTAAGTGTGTTCGTATACTTGTAGATGCCCGCTCCATACAACACAATTCCACCCCGTTCAGCTCCTGGCCCTGCATTTGGGAGGCTCGTAAGAGCGGCAACCGTAGCTGCAAGGCAATCCGTAGAACCGTCTGCTTTCGCTCCCCACCACTCCGGATAGACTTCTTGCAGTGCACTGCTCACACCAAAGACGATGCTCCCTGCTGAGGCTGAAAAGATTTGCAGAGGAGGAGCAATAATGGGGCCATTGATGGTAATGACTCCAGCAGACACGGTGATTGACCCGCCCTCTACAAAACGCAACGCGATATTAGCGGGAATTGTAAATGTTGTAGAGGTGGTTTCAGAGGTTCCGATTTCTAATGTCGCTGGGGTACTGCCGATTGCGGAGACTGCTGATGCAAGTGAGCTGTAGTTTGATAGCTGAGTGGACATCGTTGACTCCTTTGCGGTTAGAACTCAAAGCGCCTCATATATTCGCACGGCATACTGTTAAATAATTATCTTGGCATCCACCGTTCGATGTCGAGAATCACTGGCTCCGATGCCTTCTGCAATTCTTTTGCGATGGTTCGTACGGTCTGTTCCGGCGGCATGGCCGTTGGCGCATTGTTACCAGGAAACAAACGGGCCTCATAGAGGAGCGTGATAGGACGAATAG
>CAZOHW010000454.1:0-3709 GCA_964579525.1 uncultured Nitrospira sp.
TGTACCATGCTCCATAAGAATTGCAAGTGGAAGATTACTCAGACAGACTCCTAGCGATCGCTGTAAGGAGCAGCACGAGGTCGCCTAGACCAACGCTCGAAGGGGTACATGGGGGAGTGCCTGGATGCTCTATCGATAGACCCCAAAGACATTTTTTTCCAAAATCTTTGACCCCTGGTTTCCTCCCGTCAACGTAGCTCACTTAGCTTCAGCGGCCATAACCTTTGTCAGGAATCTCCCCCCGGACGGTATCGATCTGGCCGAAAGGTTTTGTCCGGGCGGTCCTCCCAAGGTTGCTTATATCTCTCCTGCTGCGCTTCGCTTGCCTGTTGCCGTGGTTCGGTGTTCGCTGCCCCTGGCAGTCGCGTAGAATTCACGGGCGGCGTAGACTGTTGGTCATAGGACCGACTGTACGAGGGGTACTGCCATTGCTGCGGCTGTTGGTGTTGCTGCTGACCGTGGTTGATATCCCCCCAGGCAAGTACCACAGATGGAGAGAATAGCATGAGACCTAGTAGCAGAAGACCGATTGACCCCAACATGTTCATGGGTGAATCTCCCTCTTTGCTGCTTACCAAGGAATTATACACTTCTCAAGAATACGGGTGGCTATGCATCGTTCCCACTAAAGACAAACCCTGGATGATTCCTTCACAGGGCAAACCAGCCAGCAACCCCATATAGGGTGTGTGCTTCGGGCTTCAATGCTCAGGAGCTAGCCTTGGCTCAGTGCCGTTGACTGAGGACTGGAAACGCCTCAGCTATGCTGGTCAGGTAGTATTGGAGAAGGTCTAGTTCCTCCTCCCTAAGATCAGCTCGATTCACACTGTAACCTAGTAGTATCTCGGAGGCATAGGCAAACTGTTGCAGCTCTGGCCGGATATCCATGAGGACACCGCTTTCCGCCACAGTGTCAACGGTCGAACTGAGGAGGCCGTAGGCAATGAAGCCTTAAGGTGGGTGGAGGTCATGCGGCGCACCCTAGCACTCCATGATCTATGAAGTAAATGGGCTGCGAAGGTGCAGGAACATTGGATTCTGAGACTTTTTGACCAAACATTTGAGCCTGTTTTTGTGGTCCCATTTTCCTCCGTAATGTGGTACGGTTTTCGGTCTTTGTCGGAGAAAAGATACATGAAAAGGCTGGAAATCGTGCCTCAGGCAAAACCCGGTCTCCGGTACCAGTTTAGAGGACATAGTACCTGTTGCGAATGAATGTATAGAGGGATGCATGGATACAAAAGCCATTGTGATGTCTGTCGGCGGCGTAGTGGCCCTTCTTCTTGTGATTGGGATCGGGGCTTGGGTGATGACCGCGCCGTTGGAAGCCGGAGAAGCGGAAACGAAACGATGCAATGAATATGTGGATGAGTTGGATCAGGTGAAGAAGTATAACTGGTTTTGGACGTCCTATCATCGCCGCATGGCATTCAATGACTGCATCATCAGGAAAGTAGGCGAGCAGAAGTAGCGGTCCTTCTCTTTTTCAGGCTCCGCGGTCGATCATTTCTTCCTGCGATGGTGGCGCATGCCTTCTGCTCATGCCTGCTTCGAGCAATCCGCAAGAATGCTCCTTGTGTTTACGCTTCTGCAGCTGTGGGGCGCGGCGCCACTGCACGCTGAATGGATTCTTATCGATCGGAACGACAAGGCGAAAGTCTATGTCGATTCGGAAAGCATCAGCCGGAACGGTGAGGTGGTCAGAGTTTGGGTGTTGGATGATCTCAAGACGGTCCAGACCAGAGGGTTCAACTCGTTCCTCTCCACTCGTGCCCAGGAAGAACACGATTGTTCAAAAAAACGCTTTCGCCTGGTGGCGATTGAGCGGTTTGCCGGCAATATGGGGACCGGTCAATCGATCTACAAGAAGTCGGGTGAATCAGCTTGGGCACCGATCCCACGAGAGACTATGGCACAATCGGTGTGGAAGTTTGTCTGTGGGAAGAAATGATGAAGCGTGAGTCTGTGAGTCTGTTGCATCATGGTCATGCGCTGGCTCGTCCACACTTCCAACATTCAGAAAATTGACGCTCGTGATGTTCGCCACAGCCGGTACAGACCCAAGCGTCGGGGTTTGACGGCTGAGTGATCAACTCTTCGTCGAGTACTTGGCGTGCCCGATAGGCATCCTCGTCTTGAATGACCCAGAGTTCGGGGAAAATCTCCGTAAACGGAATTTCCCCAGCCAGGCCAGATGTACGCTGGTTCTTGATCATGCATTGGATGCCGGCCTGTTCAAGACGCTCCTTGCGCATTTCGACTTCAAATAAATGCTGAGAGACGAAGACCTGTTTCATTAAGGCTCAATTCCCAATGAGTTATCAGTGGAGTGCTGATCACCTCACCTATCTGCCCAAGGTTTGCGTTTTATGCCTGAAAGATTTCTTGCTCCATGGACGATGGCTAGAATCTGAATACTTCCTTTCTTCAGCCGATAGATCACTCGATAGTTTTGAACGAGGAGTTCACGAATGTTTGAGTCAGTGGCCTCAGGAACGAGTCGGCCACTTTCCGGAAACAAGACAAGCTGGTCAACAGAGAGAACGAGACGCTCGACGACGGCGCCAGCATACTCAGCGGAGTCTCTGGCGATGTAGTCTTGAATGCTCTCGAGGTCGGAAACGGCGGGCTTAGTCCACTTGATGCGGATCATTTCTTGAGGAAGCGTTTTTTTACGGCATCATGCGGTACCACGTCCCCGTCATCTGCAGCCTGAATACCAGCGTCAATTTTTTTTTGGACATAGATTTCATACATAATATCGTCCCATGTTGCCTTATCCGGCAACTTCTTCACCATCTCCAACACTTGCTTCTTCGCTGTCGGCATCAGTGCTCCTTCAATATTGTGAAGTCTAGGCCCCACCTCACAGAGAGTCAAGAATTTCACGTGCAAAGCTTCCCGTGTAAGACCGCAAAGGACGATCCGGACAAGGGTTGTCAAGAAGCTGCAAAAGGTTGGAGTTTAACCTGTGATGGTTGGGGATCTTCGGTTGCATGCACACTTGACCTTTGGCGCGTACACGTATAACCATCAGATCTATGGTGGATCGTGTAGCAATGGTCCCTGGTGTCTACCTCCGGCAAACGGCTACCGAGGGGATGGATCTGATTGCCGTCGTGCACCGTGTGGGGGTTAGCCTGTCAGGTGAGTGGTTTTTTCAGGTGCGTTACCTGAATCTGCCAGGGGGACCCAAGAAACGAGCGATTGCGGAGTGGAGTCCGAACCTTCGAGAAAAAGATCTGGCAGATTTTGACCTGATTGGATCATGGATTATTGCGCAGACCGTGCTCGCCGCCAGCCCACCGTCTCGCAAATCGAAGAAGGAGCCTCTGGTGCTGACCTAGAAACGAGGCATCCCTCATCCCAAACAGCTCCGTATGTTCGACGACTACCAGGCTCGATGAGGTCAGTTCGGGTGACAGCGAACGGCTGGCGGCTACAGCGCAAGGAATTGGACGAATGGCTACGGAGAATGGTGACTCGATTAGAATTCTTGGAGCGTAGAGAGATTCAATGGGGGCTTAGCAGCCCTTGAACTTGTTGGCCTGACACTGTTGCGTGAACCGCTTGGCTTCGGTGATCTGTGCGGATGTCATGCGCTTCGCAACATCGTCGCGATTTTCTTCCGCTTGTTTCTTTTCTTCGCCTTGCATATGTGTGACGGCCAGGCTCACCCACATATAGGCTCGCACATAGTCTTGTGGTC
>CAZOHW010000455.1:0-3680 GCA_964579525.1 uncultured Nitrospira sp.
GCGCTGAGCGCTGCCGTGGAAGAGTTTTACCGTTACGGTGAGCGATGGCGCCATTACCGAAGCATGGTGGAGTCGCTCAAGAGCGAAGGGTGGCAGTTTCTCCAGCTGAGCGGGGCCTATGTGAACCAAACCCATGCGCAAGCCTATTCCGCCTTCGCGGCCCGTGTTGAAGAACTCAGCCATGAAGAGGTGAAACAGTATATGACCCAGGTGGCGAGGGATAAGAAGGAAGAGAAGGAAGAGACGAAGGCATCATCCGCGCCATGAGGGTGCGCTGGTGACTTCTTTGATGTTGGAGGGAGATGCTCAGTTATAGAGGTATCGGATATGTGGGGTGATAAGCGGCAGCCCAGGCAAGTGTTGCTCTTCAGCGGGCACATGATCGATGCACCCAACAGACCGACCCCTCGCTTTCCTGCGGGAAAGGAACCGATTGCAGCACGAAAGATTGCAGAAGTGTTAGATCGACTCGGTGCGGGTCCTGAGGATCTTGCGCTTACCCAAGGAGCTTGTGGTGGCGATCTGCTGTTCACTGAGGCTTGTCAGCAGCGCGGGGTGAAGGTGCAGTGGCTGCAGCCCTTTGACGAGCCTGAATTTGTTCAGAGGTCCGTTGTCTGTCATAGCGAAACCTGGCGCGTGAGATATCTCGCGGCCAAGGCCAAACTCACGACTGCGATTCGTTCCGCCCCACGAGAACTTGGCCCCGCAGGCAGTGATCCCTATGAGCGCTGTAACCTCTGGCTTCTCTCGACTGCCTTGTCGTACGGGGTCGGCAAGGTTCAGTTTATCTGTCTATGGGATGGTGGTGGGGGTGATGGTCCTGGAGGTACGGCGCACATGTATCAGGAAGTGAAGCGTCGGACCGGCCAGGTGACGTGGATTGACACTCGAACTCTGCAGTGAAAGCTGTCATTCCATGATTTAAGCCAGACAGTCCGAGTATGATTCTATTCATGAGCTGGCAAGTCATGCAGCTGAGTCGATGTATGACGTCTTCTAAGACATCCCACCAGTTTCCAAAGGCGGTCTGCTGACTCGCGTCTGCCCGTTCGCAGTCGAGATGAGTGACCGTGGCCGCGGTCTTCGCAGACTCTTCATCGTCTTCTTGCCCTAACAAGCCTTGATACCCTGAACAAGCGCCTACATCATGGCTCGGATAACATTTGTTGCGTTCAACCCGCTACCAGGTGACACTCGGATGAGTCGTGCTAGACGAATGATCCGAAGTGTTCGAGTTTCACCTCCTCGGCCAATTTTTGGCCCACACGTGAGAGATCTTCGAGCGCATCCACTGAATCGAGCTGGCTCACCTTCCTTGGGTCGATGTCACTGAGCCCCATCTTGCGGAGACCGTCGAAGCTCAACTCGGCGTTATAGCGAGCATACAGAAACCCACGACCCAAGTCTTGAGAGAGAGGAATGGCCTTCCCATTGTCATCCCGAGGAATCAGATCCCCAATCTCTCGATCAAGTGGTGCGCCATAGACACAGCGTCCGACCGTACGGCAGTTGAGATCTTGATCGACACTGGCCCCATACATCAGCGCGGAGGGAATGCCCGAGAGGTTCGAGAGGGCATTCTTGCTGGGCGAGTACACATTGGCATCGACTTCCGGAGCGGCACCAGTACCGATCGACATGAGCAGGAGTGTTTTCTCTCCGGTCTTCCATCCGAGGTTGTACTCAGGAAGCGTCGCCATACGATACATGAGGAACGAAGGATTGTTGTAGGGTGTCATGCCGCCATCGACAAAGACGAAGCGTTTGGCGGCATTCTTGGCATCCCATTGAATGACTTCCGGTTCAAAGAAAATGGGTGCGGCCGTGCTGGCTCTCACCAGCTGCCAGAGAGGGATTTTCATATTGCAGTCAGGACGCTTAGGATCATTATACTTTGCGCGGGGATTGCTGCTGATCGGCCATGGGGAATCAGTCGTCACATTGCGCGTGACCACAAGGAGGAGGCATTTGAGGTGTTGTGGCTCCAGAGTGGTGTCTTTGCCGAAGACGTGTTGGAGTTGCTCAGCCAAGGGTTTGGTTTCGTACAAATGTCGCACTCGTGCCAAGATCCAGGCCTTGTCGAACATCGCCGGGCCTGCTTCTTTGTAAAAATTCAAAACTTCGGTTGCCGCCATCCCTCGTGCCAAGGCTGCGGCAATGATAGCGCCTGTGCTGGTGCCTCCGATGTAGTCGAAGAAGTGGCAAAGTCGGAAGTTGGTTCCCTTGCCGGTGGCTTTGGCAAGCAGGTTTTCCATCTTCACTAAGACTTCCAGGGTCAGCGCTCCACGAATACCACCTCCGTCCAGCGTCAAAATTTTGTGCGGCCGCGAAAGATCAAAGAGCTTTTCAATGTCTTCTTTTCCCATGCCAACCTCCTGTGGTGTCGATGTGGATAGATCGGTCCGAGTCCCAGGCAATGTGGTACACGCAGATGTAGCCGTCACACTGGCTGAGGCTTTTAGAAATTGTCGTCGTGTCAGAAACATTCCAATCTCCTTTTTAGGGAAAGATTCGAAGTGACGCGCATTACCTGCAGCCCGTATGACATGATGATGTAGCCCCTAGAGTTCTATCTCTGTGATGCAATGGCGATGAGAGTACAATCCTACGACCAAGAACAAGGCTGGATCGTACTGAATTGAGGAGCTTCCGTAAAGGCTTAATACTCGATGGGCTCCTTTTTATCTGTTGGTAGGTGCATGGGAAATGCCAGCATGCAAGATGTCCTTAATCGTCTTTTAGACCAGCATCCCTCCTATGAGAATCTCGAAGGATCTATCACGTCTAGACGTAGGTATCTTGTTAAGCAAGGTGCTTTGTCTGTAGCCTGCCCCGCCCGGACATTCTATTTGGATCTCGCTTTTGATACAGACTGTATCCGTTTCGGGCGATTATGCCCATCTCGACACCACACTAAAAATCATTTAGAATGCGCCCCCTTATTAAAGGGGGGTGCGATATGACGGGGGAGGAAGCTATTGCGGCAGTTATGACAAACATTTTCGTTCGTGGAGCAGAAGTTCTACTTGCACCGATTTGGATTGCCTTCAAGAGTAAAAGCTTCAAGAAGGACTGGACTCCTCCAATGCGTGTCGGGTTTATTCTTATAGTTTTGTCCTCTTGCTTATTTCTAGAAGAGAAAATTACGCAACAGGTGCGAACCTTCACCTATAGTGAAGAGCAAGCAATAAGGGCATGGCTTGATAGCCTTAAATATGCGCACACCTTAAGCTCCTCCAAACAAGATACCTTTCGTTTTATAGTCACTTCTCCAATAGCATTTTCTATTTTCAAGAGACGCGATGCGCAGGGCGATATTTATCTTGAGGCTGGCATTTCCGTAAGCCCAGAAACTTTAAAGATGGTTGAAAAACTGACAGAGTCGCAGCGCAAAAGGCTATGGATTGAGCTACGCTTCGAGCTAGTAAAATATAATATAGAGCTGCCCTCTCCTTATAGCGAAGATCTAGAACTCAAAAGCCTCACCGTTGGAACCAAATTCCCTTTGTCACCAGAAAATCAGCAAATATTATCTGAAAGGCTATACGGTTTGAAGCGTATCGGCACTACAATTGATCTGGTATTTGAGTCGTGGAAAGCCCAAGGAAAACTATGAACAGGGAAGACCTAGTGGCCTGTAACAATTGATTGCGTACCGATCCGTCGAGACGGGTCACAGT
>CAZOHW010000456.1:0-3663 GCA_964579525.1 uncultured Nitrospira sp.
CGACTGTCGAACTTGTACTTACGCTTGGTTTCGTGGGTCAGCTCCGGCGAGCCGTCATCCATCCACTGCTTCCATCCCTTCCGCATCAAGGGCCCCTTCATACGATAGGGACCGTACACTCGACGATGGAAGGTAAACCCCTTCAAGCACATCCGGGGATTGTGTGCGAAGGTGCCGCGATTTCCATACAGGTCTTCGTACGTTTGATGGTCGTAGTTCTGTTCGACTCGCATCACCACTCCGTTGCGAACGAAGGCTCGAATGCGGCAGGCGTGCGTGTCATTGGGAGAACAGACCCATGTAAAGGACGAATCATACCGATATTGGTCGTGATAGACCCGCTCCCACGATCGGTCCGGATACTCCCCCAAGGGGTTGCCGACCTCGATTACCGGCTGAAGCGCCGTCAATGCCAGGACTTTGTCCGCCACGGCTATCGCAGCGATCGTGCCGGCAGAGGCTTTCATGAACTGCCTACGCGAGACAAACATATGATGACCCTCCCTGTGATATGAGGACAACTGCTCTCTTCTTCATTAGTGTCATGCCATTCGCATTATCGAGATGAAAAATTCCCATCAGCGCGGAATCACTGATGGAGGTCTTACGAGATATGGGGAAGAGAGTAGCCGAATAGGATTGAGAGGTGAGACGGGAATACTACCGGCTGTGTTTGTGGAAACTACTGGGTTTTGGTAGAACGATTACCGTACCACTTTGAAAACAGTCACTGTGCCGTCACTACGCCTTGGGCCATTGCATATTTGACAAGATCTATTGTCGTGTGGAGATGAAGTTGCTCCATGATCTTGGCTTTGTGAAATTCGACGGTTCGATGCGAAATCTTCAATTGATCGGCGATTTCTTTCGCTGAGAACCCCTCCGCAACCAACTGGAGAATCTCGCGCTGCCTCGTCGTCAAGTCATCCATCGTGGCTAAGCGGGACTGTTGCGGATGAAGGAATGTCGTCACCACATCTTTCGCAATAAGCGGGGTCACGTAGAAATTATCGCTCATGACGGATTGAACGGCCTGCGTCAACTCCGTGGTCGCCGATTGCTTGAGCAAGTAGCCAGACGCTCCTGCCCGAAAGGCCTCGTTGACATATGCCGTCTCTGCATGCATGGTGACAAAGATCAACTTCATCGCAGGGAATTGTTTTTTGAGTTTTTTCGCCGCCTCAATACCGTTCAGTCGAGGCATCGAGATATCCAATATCACGACCTCGGGCTGGAGGGTTATGGCAGCTTCAATCAAGGCACGGCCATCCCCTACCGACCCTACCAAGTCACAATGTTCCTCCAATAACTTCTTGAATCCTTCGAGCACGAACGTATGGTCATCGGCCATGAGAACTCGTGGTTTCTTCATGTGGCGCTCCTGAGAGTGGAATCTGTACAGTGATATGAGTGCCTCGACCCGGCTCGGACCGAATGTCCAATCGGCCTAGTACAGATCGTACTCTCTCCTTGATGTTCACCAGACCTAATCCAGGATGACGAGCCTGAATCTCCTTGAGATCGAAACCCACACCGGTATCATACATCGATAGCGTAACCTCTTGGTCTTCACAGGTCAATTCGAGCTCCACACGATCGGCCTGGGCATGTTTCATGATGTTCGCAAGGCCCTCTTGTGCGACCCGATACAGACAAGTGGCGACGTCACGTGGCAAAGTAGCTATCTCTTGCTGGACCACCACGATTTTGATGCCGGTATTGGCGGACCATTCACTGGCTAAATGATTCAGCGCTGCGGTCAGACCAAGGTCGTCCAGGATAGAAGGATGGAATTGGTGGGCCATGCGACGGACATCATCGCATATTCTGGTCAACCGTTGAGCCATCGATCGGATTGCCTCTCTGGCTTGGTTGCTCATCGCCAAGGAGGCAGACTGCATCGTCTCTAGTTCAATCGCTAGCAAGACCAGCCGTTGATTAATGTCATCGTGGAGCTCTTGGGCAATGCGTCGGCGTTCTTCTTCTTGCGCCGTCATTAACTCTGCAGTCAACGACTGGAGCTGCTGTTCTTTCCTTAGCCGATCTGTGATGTCTCTCACGATCACCGTGAAGGTAGTCTCCCCTCCAACGGTCAGTTTGGAAATGCTGGCTTCGATAGGAAACTCAGTTCCGCACTTCTTCAAGCCGAACACCTCGTGCTGTTGTGCCATGCGGCGAGCCGAGTCAGGAGTCTGGGCAAATGTATGGATATGCTGTGCGTGATCAATTCTGAAACGTTCGGGAAGCAGTAAATCGATCGGTTTCCCCAGCACTTCGTGCGAAAGATGTCCGAACAGTGCCGCCGCTCCTTGGTTGAAGAGCGTGATCGATCGATCCTGTTCGATCACGATGATGGCATCCTCGGCGATGTCCAGTATGCCGGCAAGTCGCCCCTGTGAAAGTCTCAGCGCTTGTTCCGTTCGAATGTGTTGAGTGATTTCCGTTACGAGGGTCCTATTGACAGAGTCCAGTTCCTGAGTCCTTTCTGCAACCTTTTGTTCCAGATCTTTGTTTGTCTTGTGCAGCGTGGTCTCAGCTTGTCGCCGTTTCCAGGCAAACCAGACGAGCACCCATAAAATAATGGTTGTAATTGACCGGTTCCCCGTCTGAATCCAGAGAGGTAAATTGGCAAACCATGGAGTTCCAAGTCCGCCGACTATGGTCAGAAGTGTTCCACCTGCTGCGGCCATCGAAGGCATCCAGGAAAAGCGTGAAGCCGTGGCGATCAGAACGACGATGACATAAAGCGCATGATCAGCAAAGGCGGTAGGAGTATAGATATCGAAAACAAAAAACCCTGCAGAGAGCAGGAGTACGCAGCCGAATAAGAGCGCTTCTCTTTGTCGAGCACTGACGCTCACATTGTCTCCTTGTCTCCGACCGGCTGATAAGATGGCAGCCACGTCCAGTACGCACCCAGGATACCAGTGGACAGGTTATCGAGGTTTGTCGGCTTGCGTCAAATGGCCGCTAAATTCAAAAATGCGTGCATCCAACGTTTTACCCAATCGGCGACACAGGTCGGCTCGTGCCGCGTGTGCGAGATGATACAGGGGTAAGGCCTCGTTCTTCAGCTGATCCATCACCCATGCATGGCGACTGCAACAGCGTGGTTGAGCTCAATGATCGGCGAAGGTTCTGATCGTAGCAATAGATCGTCAACGCGACGATATGTGCCCAATCCGTTTCTGCCGGGCTGGGCGCTTCGAGAGCGCCCGCTCCGCCATTACTTCATTAAGGGCCTGGATGGGATCGAGAAAAAGATTCATGTGGACAAGAACACCAAAGCCGAAAACGTGCAGCCTGGCGACCTCGTACGGGCCTATGTGACGGACCAAGACCACACGACGGCTTTGACGGTCGTAAAGCCGGGGCACTAGTCCGGGGTATGCGAGCGTGCTCAACGGGGATCAATGGGGAGGAGCGTATGGCGAGGTACGGCAAACGCGCGCAGCAGTCTATTAAACCGACAATGCACAAGCGAAAGAAAGAAGGGGACGCTCAGAAGCGGAAAGAGCGGGAAGCCGGTGAAGAGTCGCAAGCAGGCGATCGCGATCGGGCTTTCGAAAGCTCGACGCAAGGGGGCCAAGGTTCCGAAAAAGAACGCGGCCTAGTGGACTGTAACGCCCATTTATAGACTATAATCGTGTTCATGACGAACAC
>CAZOHW010000457.1:0-3656 GCA_964579525.1 uncultured Nitrospira sp.
CTGTTGTATATCGTGCAGGTCGGCACGTCCATGGAATCGGTCGGCGATACCTTGCATCGTTTCCTTATCCTGCTTGTGGTCGCCATACCGATCGCATTAGCCGTGTCTCTTGCGGGAGGTTGGTTTTTGGCCGGACGCGCGTTGCGCCCGGTGGATGCGATCACCCTCGCCGCCCAACGCATTGCTGCCGGAGACCTCAGCCAGCGACTCCGTATGTCCGCCACATTCGATGAGATCGGGCGATTGGCCGCGACCTTTAATAATATGATCGGCAGGCTGGATGTCTCGTTTCGACAAATACGGCAATTTACCAGCGACGCGTCACATGAATTGCGGACGCCGCTGACGGTGATGAAAGGAGAAACGGACCTCGTGCTGCGACGACCTCGGCCGCTTGAGGACTATAAATCGGTGTTGGAGAGCAATCTGGAAGAGATCGATCGCATGAGCCGCATCGTCGACGAACTTCTGTTTTTATCCCGTGCCGATATGGGAGAAATCAAACTGGAAACCTTGCCGGTCGCTCTGGAAGCGCTGGTGGAGGATATTCATCGACAGGCGACCTTGTTGGGACAAGAGCGGAATATCGAAGTGGTCTTGGGGACGGTCATGCCGGCTGTGGTCCAGGGCGATGACTTGCGGCTCCGCGAGCTCTTGCTCAATCTTGTGGAGAACGCGATGAAGTACTCGCATACGGGAGGGAAGGTCGAAATCTCCTTGTTGAAAGACCATCAGGACGTTCGCCTCTCGGTGACGGACCATGGAATCGGTATTGCTCCAGCCGACCATACCCGCATCTTCGACCGTTTCTTCCGGACCGACGTCGCCCGTGCCCACACGAAGAAGGGAACAGGACTCGGTCTCGCCATTTGTGCCTGGATTGCCGATCTGCATAAAGGGCGCGTCGAGGTGAAAAGCGCGCTCGGCCAGGGTTCAACATTCACGGTTGTGTTACCGCTGGCGCACTCCTCGTCTTAAACAGTCCTGGTGGGATGTTCACAGCCGCTAATCGAAGACCACCGTCTTTCTTCCATACACCAACACCCGGCGTTCGATGTGTCGACGTACCGCGCGCGCCAATACGATCTCTTCAAGGTCTCGCCCTTTCCGGACCAGATCCTCGACCGTATCTCGATGGCCAACACGAATGACGTCTTGCTCAATAATCGGGCCTTCGTCCAGATCCTGGGTGGCGTAGTGCGCGGTCGCGCCGATGATCTTCACACCGCGGTCATAAGCCTGGCGATAGGGGTTCGCTCCGATGAAGGCCGGCAGGAAGGAGTGATGGATGTTGATCACCGGGCAGCCGACTTGAGTCAAGAAATCTGCGGTAAGAATCTGCATGTAGCGGGCCATGACAACAAGTTCCACACGCTGCTCTTTTAGGAGCACGATGACTTGTCGCTCCTGCTGCGGCTTCGTCTCTTTCGTGACCGGCTGGACGGCGAACGGAATCTTGAAGAGGTCGGCCCAGCTTGCGCAGGCATCATGGTTTGAAATGATGATAGGAATATCGATGTGCAATTCGTCTCGACGGTGCCGCTGAAGAAGGTCGGCCAGACAGTGATCCTGCTTGGATACCAACATCCCGACTCTGGTCCGTTTGCTGGAAGGATGCACCTCATAGCGCATGTCGAACACTTTTGCGATGGGGGCAAACGCCGCCGGAAGGTCATCGGGGGGAATTTGGAATCCCTCCGTTGCGAATTCCATCCGCATCAGAAAATCATTGGTCTCCTCGTCGGTGTGATGGTCGGAGTCGAGAATGTTGCCGCCGAAGTCATGAATGAACCCTGACACTCGTGCGACGATGCCTTTGCGATCTTTGCAATGGATGAGTAACACGATGGAATCTTTTCTCGTTGGCATCGGTTCTCTCCTTTAACGAAGTAGAGCGCACAAAATCGCGTGGTTATTAAGCCGGTGCCGTGACGATGCGGCCTGTGAGATCATAGGCAGCCGCGTCGGTAATCTCGACGGTGCACAAATCGCCAGGCTGAACGTTGGAGATATTTCGGCGCCTGAGGGGTTCGTGTGACGGAGAACTTGTTTCTTCGTCGATGTAGATGACACCATCGATTTCCGGGGCCAACCCTTCATGGCGTCCTTCCAGCACAAAGTTTGTCTCCTCAGACCGTCCGTCGATCAGCACGTCGAGGAGGGACCCAATCTTGGCTTGTCCTTTGGATGACGCGATGGATTCTTGAACGGAGAGAATCGCGTTACGCCGCTCGTCCATCACCTCTCGTTCGACTTTCTCATCGAGATCGACGGCTGCGGTCCTTTCTTCGTCTGAATAGTGAAAGACGGCAACACGGTCGAACTCTGCCTGGGTGACATAGTCAAGCAGTTCTCGGTATGCGGCGTCAGTTTCACCAGGAAAGCCGACGATAAACGCGGTCCGGAACGTCACCCCAGGAATGCGGGTCCGGATACGGTCCACCAGTGATTCGATGGCGGCACGATCACCCAATCGGTGCATGCGCTGGAGCATCCGGTTGTTGATGTGCTGAAGCGGCATGTCGATGTACTTTGCGATGGTCTCTTCTCCGGCATAGAGATCCAGTAAGTCGTCTGTGACTTGTTGGGGATAGAGATAAAACGGTCTGATCCATCGGATGCCTTTCAACTTTACCAACTCGCGGATCAGCCGAACTAAGCCCTGGCGTAGACCGAGATCCACCCCGTAATTGATCGTGTCTTGGGAGATCAGATTGATTTCTTTGACCCCTTCCGCTGCCAGTTGTCGGGCTTCCGCGACAATAGATTCCACCGGTCGGCTGCGTTGCTTGCCGCGCATGAGCGGAATGGCACAAAACGTACAGTTGCGGTTGCAGCCTTCGGCGATTTTGACGTAGGCGCTGTGCTGCTTGCCGAGTCTCAGGCGCGGGGCCAGTTCGTCATAGAGATAGGGCGGCTGACTGATCCAGAGACGCCGATGATGTTTCTTGGGCGTTAACAGGTCTCGACAGATCTCGGCAATTTTTCCGAATTCTCCGGTCCCTACGACTCCATCCAATTCCGGTAATTCTTTCAGCAGGTCTCCTTGATAGCGCTGCGCCAAGCAGCCGGCTGCGATCAACACGCGGCAGCTGCCGCTTTTTTTTAACAGTCCGTGTTCGAGGATCGTATTGATGGATTCCTGTTTCGCTTCCTCGATGAAGCCGCAGGTATTGATGATCACCACCTCGGCTTTTTGAGCGTCATCGGTCAACTGAAACCCGTCGGTCACCAACGTCCCGAGCATGATTTCTGAGTCGACTTGATTCTTGGAGCAGCCCAGGTTTACGAAGCCTATGGTTGTTGCAGAGCGGTTCACGCTAGTGGTTTTCGTGGATCGGGCGCGCTTTGGAATAATCAGAGGTTGCGACATATCGGCAGTCTACGGGAGGGTCAAAAAGACTGTCAATGAGCCCCTTGCGGGGGGCCGATCCATTCCCCTACAGTGTCGATTATGGTTCGCACCTTTCAGGGCATCAAGCCCACAGTCCCCAAATCCTGTTTTATCGAAACGACGGCAGTGGTGATCGGTGACGTCGTGATGGGGGAAGAGTGCAGTGTCTGGTTCCACGCCGTGATCCGGGGGGATGTGCATTATATTCGGATCGGCGATCGGACCAATGTGCAGGACCTCTGCATGCTGCACGTAACACATG
>CAZOHW010000458.1:0-3650 GCA_964579525.1 uncultured Nitrospira sp.
ACATAGGCCCCACCAAGCATCGTGCCGAGCTCCCGGCCGACGCCTGCCAAATCAAATCCTAAGTCGGCTAGACGTTCACGATCGAGGACGACCCGTGCCTCGGGGAGATCGATCTTAAGGTCGGTGTCCACATACATGAACTTGCCGCTTTGCCAGCCAGCGCCGAGCACAGCCCCAACCGTGTTGAGCAGCTGCTCGGCCGGCAGGTCGCTTTCCAATACCAGCTCGACATCATATTGGCCGGGGGTGGGCAACGGCGGGTCCAATCGCGGGAACACACGCAACCCTGGTACCTGCGACACGGCGCCATAGACTTGGCCGTACATCTGCTCGGTCGAGCGTGTTCGAGCGTGCCAGTCTTTTGCGACCAGCCCGCCGAATCCGCCCCATGAAGTGGTAAGCCCCCACGTAAATTCGGTTTCGGGAAATGCCGTGATCGCTCGCACGATCTTGAGATGTTCACGGTTTGTGGCAGCCAATGTGGAGTCAGGTGAAGCTTCGAAGAAGAGGCTGATGTGGCTCTGATCTTCCACTGGGGCGAGTTCTTGGCGCGAAAAGAGATACAGCGGCCAGGCTGCGACCATGATCAAGAGCGCCGCCGCCACGATGCCCCAGCGCATCGTCAATGCGCCGTCGAGCAGCCGAGCGTAGATACGGCGCACCTCGCCGAAGCGTCGATTGACAAAGGCCGTCAACCGACCTTCCTTGCCCTGTGGATGCACGAACCGGGAACTCATGACCGGCGAGAGCGTGATCGCCACGACACCGGACAGGACCACGGCGACCGCCAGAGTGATCGCAAATTCCAAAAACAGTGAGCCGGTGAGGCCGCCCTGAAAGGCAATGGGTGTATAGACCGTGGCAAGCGTGATCGTCATTGCGATGATCGGACCGAAGAGCTCGCGCGCGCCGGCCAACGCCGCCTCAATCCGCGATTGTCCCAGACGGACATGCCGCTCGACGTTCTCGACGACGACGATCGCATCGTCCACGACCAGCCCGACCGAAAGGACGATTGCGAGCAACGTCAACAGATTGAGACTGAATCCGAACGCAAACATAAAAATCGCCGCTCCAACCAGCGAAACGGGCATGGCGACGAGCGGCACAAGCGCCGTTCGCACCGAGCCCATGAAGAGAAACACCACTACCGCAACAATGAGAATCGTCTCCGATAATGTCTTGGTAATCTCAGCCAATGCGTTTCGCATGAACATCGTGCCGTCCCACACGAGTTTCATGTCGATGTCCTTCGGCAAAGTCGGCCGGATACGGTCCATCTCGTCGCGGAGCCGATGCGCGACGTCAATCTCATTCGTGCCCGGTACCGGCCAGATCCCGAGATACACACCTTGTGCCTCGTTGTACTTTGCCACCATGTCCGCTTCTTCAGCCTCACGCTCGACCTTCGCAATATCTTTTAACCGGACGATGGCACCCCCTCGGTCGGCGACGATGAGCTCCTCGAATTCCTGCGCCGAACGGAGATCGGTATTCGCGAGCAGGTTGATCTGGGCGAAGTTGCCTTTCGTCCGTCCCACCGCAGCCAGGTAATTGTTGCGGAGAAGCGCACCTTGCACATCACCGGGTGAAAGATTGAATGAGGCGAGCCGATCTGGATCGATCCAGATACGCATGGCGATCTGACGGCCTCCCTCAATGGTGACTTTCTGAACGCCGGACAGCGTCGAGAATTGAGGTTGCAACATCCGCAAGAGCCAATCCGTGAGGGCCGGGACTGTGCGTTCCGTAGATGTGAAGCTGAGGTAGAACGAGGCATACGGCCGATCGGCCCTCGGTACCTCGATGACGGGCGGTTCGGACTGAGAGGGCACTTCGGCCCGGACTTGCTGGAGGCGCGCGGTGACTTCGGCCAGAGCCGCGGTGCTGCTGTGGTTCAATTTCAAATGCACGGTCACGGTGCTGACACCGGCTCGGCTGGTCGACTCCACATAATCGACGCCGCTGATTGCGGAGACTACCCGCTCGATCGGCGTACTGAGGAAGCCGCGCACAGTCTCGGCGCTCGCACCGTAGTAGACGGTGGTGATAACAACCGATGAGCTTTCGATCTTCGGATATTGCTGTACCGGCAAGGTCATCAGTGCCCGCCATCCTGCGAGCAGGATAACGAGATTGACGACCACGGCCAGGACCGGATGTTTCACGAAGATATCGGTGAGCGATCGCATGGGTATATCCTTCTTCTTTCTTCGGCGGATGATCGGATCAGTCTTTGCCGACCATTTGGGCTTGAGCCTGCTTCTGTTGTGGGTCGTGTGCAATGGCGACGAGCACACCTTCACGCAACTTGAACGACCCTGACGCGGCAATGATCTCACCGGCGTCGAGTCCCGCCTGAATCACGACCTGATCACCGACCATCGTGCCGCTTTCCACTTGCCGTACATGCGCCCGGCTCTTGTGATCCTGGTCCGGCGCGATGACGAACACCTGATCGCCGCCTGGTCCTTTGCGCAACGCGCTGACCGGAATCGCGACAGCTTTGCGTGAGGGGCCAACGGGAACTCGGACCCTGACCGATGCGCCGGGAGTCGGGGCATGGCTTGTGCCGTCAATTCGCGCCCGCACCATGGCATTCCGAGTCGTCGGATCCACGCGGGCGTCCAGCGCAACGATGTTGGCCTTAACGACGGAAGTCTCACCGGTCGCGAACACGTCGACCGTCTCGCCATCCCGTAAACTAGCTGCGACTTGCTGAGGTACCGTGAAATCCACGTGCACTGCCTCATCGACGCCCTGCAGCGTCGTGAGCAAGGTTCCTTCGTCCAGGTATTGCCCGGGGTGCACATCAGCAATACCCACGCGCGCCCGGAATGGCGCACGAATAGTTTTCTTGGCAATGATCGCTCTGGTGCGGGCGATCTGAGCTTGGGCAATATCCAGGTCGGCACGAGCCCGGTCGACCTCCTCCTGAGTTGTGGCCAGTTCCTGGCTGAGATTCTGTCGGCGATTGAGCACAGTTTTGGTAAGAGCTGCCTGGGCCTCCTGCGCCTTCAGTTCGGCTTCTTCGACGGACACGTCGAGCGCAACCAGCATGGTACCGGCTTCCACGATTTGTCCCGGCGTGAGACGGACTTCACGGACAGTCCCGGCAAGTTCGTTCTTCAGCATGACCGAACGTAAGGCCAGTACCGTGCCGATTGATGTCGTGGTCTGGCGATGGTCCATCTCGTGTGCCACTGCCACAGTGATGGACTCCATCGGTTCAGGTTGGTTGGCAGAAGCGGCGTTGGAGCCTTGAATGGATTCGTACTTCCAGGCAACCAACCCGGCGCCTGTCAGCAGAACCGCTGCGAGAAGTAGAACGGTTCCGGTCCAATTACGGCGATTCATAAGAGCAGCCCTCCAAATTCCTTGCACCGGGAAACTATGTTGGATCTTTGCAATCGCATTTGCTCCGAGAGTATCAGCAATGACCGTTCCAGCCAGGTTGGAATGCAATAAGATCACTTAACCATTTGATGTAATGATGAATTTGCAATCCTCATCCATTGAAATGGCAAAAAGGTCTGTCGGATTGACGAAGTCACCCGGTCGTCAGATGACGATATATCGACAGGGGTAGTCTGAGAGGACTGGCAGAAAGGTAATATATAATATACTACGATGGACGAACGATGCCGAGT
>CAZOHW010000459.1:0-3625 GCA_964579525.1 uncultured Nitrospira sp.
CAGCTCGCCTGCATCACCATGCTCCTTAAACAATTTTGAGATAGGTTCTAGACAGTCGCTCACGCGGCCTCGCACTCTATCAAAAGTCGAGTCACCCGCCAATCATTTATTTCAGACCACGCTGTTGGGGCAAGAGCTTGCTGTGAGCGGTTTCTGGATCGTGGCATCGACGTTGCTTTATCTTCAACGAGAGGGCATCTGTATGGACCCGGCACCGTGCCGGAGACTCCGTCACTCTGAGGGGGAGTGCGAGGGATTCGCGTGAGTTTCACACAGAAGGAGGAAACCGATGAAAGCGATCATAGGGGTGGATGGGTCAAAATATTCAGGATGGGCGGTGGATTGGCTCGGCACGCTTCCCTTTCGAACGAAGCCGCGCGTGACAGCGGTTCATGTAATGGATATCCAATCTGTACGACCTTCATTTCTGGTCCAACCCTCCGTCAGTGGGTATGAACCGGATGCGGGAGAAGCCATGCATCTCTTAGAGTCTCGGGCGAAACAGGTCCAGAGAGAGACGAAACAACGTCTCACGAAGTTAGGATTGAAAGGTTCGGTCGTCGTCGAGAAGGACAACATTGCCGAATCACTGTTCAAGCATGCAGGCCATGCAGGATTGATCGTAGTCGGAAGCCGTGGGCTCAACGCCATTGATCGTTTTGTCTTGGGTAGCATGTCGACGACAATCACCCTTCATGCGACCTGTCCGGTATTGATCGTGAAAGAGCCGTCACATACTCTTCGGCGGATCCTCGTGGCAACGGACGGCTCTCCCTCGGCGACAAAAGCGCTGCAGTTCATCACAAAACAGTTCTGGGTCAAGTCGGCGGCCAAACCGGTCGTGGTCTTGCTGGTCCACGTGATGCCGTTTCTACGCTATACGATGGTGAAGGAGGCGGGAGAACAATTGCTCGCGGAGGAAGCCGCTATGCTCGAAAAAGTGGGATATCGTGTAAGACAGTTCCCACGTGTGGGGCCGGTTGCGGAAGAAATCATGACAATGGTGAACCAAGAACAGCCGGACTTGATCGTCATGGGAGCAAAAGGACAGAGCGCCGTCACACGGTTTCTACAGGGCAGTGTCTCAACAAAGGTGATTCACCAAAGCACCTGTTCTGTCCTTGTTGTGAAGTAGGGCTGTCACTTTCGATGTTGCGAATGCTTCAGGCTCGAGTCGGTGCTCGCCCCTCAGCGGGGGGCGAGCAACATAACTGCAGAGAGAAGAGGCGCAGTAAACCTCAGGCATGGACCGAAGCCCTTCTTGAGAGAGGCCATCGACTCCCAGGCGGTACGCTAGGCACTTTTTTTATACACGATGATTCCACCGAGGAGGAGGGCACCCATTACCGTTGCGAACAACCACATCATATCCATAGCGACTCCTTTCAGTTTATTGAAATGAATGCGAATTCTCGTCATAAACATAGAGCAACTCTCATGCTTGACGTGTTCTACACAGATCACCAGGAAACTCTGCGAAAAGAAACGCATCTGATGGGGCCTATGCAGGAAGGACTCAAAGAGCTGGGGAAAATATCATCAAGACCGTCTACGGCATTAGACACAAGCAGGAAGAAGAACCTTACCGCTATGCGCATAAGCCATAGAGGAAGGGTTCTAGCGGCCGCAGGAAAACTCACGTTGACCTCTGTAGCCGTCACGGATAGCGAGATGTGAGAGCGCTGCAGGATGCGCAAAAGGCTGTTATTTCTCACCCCCCCTCCGCGCCGAGACTATCACCGACTAAGGCCGCAGCGAGCGAAGAGGCGAATCGTAGACTGTTTTCACCCGCCCACCTACGCCTGTGTGAACAGGCGTTTACCCGGGCCATTCGGTGAGCCCCAGAGCGAGGCGAGAACGCCGCTGGCGGACTTTTTGCGCATTCTGCTAGGCTAAACGGTGACGCCCATGAGGTTCCGACAAGTCTTGATCGGGGCCGATCGGGACGATCCGAGTGGGGTTGATGTCGTCGTGTGTAATGTAGTAGTGCCGCTTAATATGGTCGAAATTCACCGTCTCTGCGATGCCGTCGGTTTGGTATAAGTCCTTGAGGTAGTTAAAGAGATTTGGATAGTCGATGATTCGTCTGACATTGCATTTGAAATGTCCATGGTAGACCGCGTCGAACCGAACGAGTGTGACGAACAGGCGCCAGTCGGTCTCCACGAATTCAGGCCCGAAGAGATAACGGTGAGTGGCGAGGCGTGCATCCAGCTGATCCAGCGCGGCGAACAATCGTCGGGCTGCTCGCTCATAGGCCTGTTGCGATGTCGCGAATCCCGCTCGATAGACGCCGTCGTTCACGTTTTCGTAAATGAACGTGTTGAGCTCATCGATCTCCTGCCGCAATCCATCCGGATACAAATCGATCAGGCTTTCGGTGAATCGGTTGAATTCACCGTTGAAGATTCTCATCAAATCATCGTCGGAATTGGTGACAATCCGTTTGGTGACACCATCCCACAACACTGGGACCGTCATGCGCCCGACGTATGTCGCGACGGTCGCTTTATAGGCTTCGCGGAGAAACTGAAATCTATTGATGGGGTCGAGAGAGTGCCCAGGACCTTCACGAAACGCCCACCCCCGCTCGTCGCGAATCGGATCCACAACGGTCATGCCGATCACAGCCTCTAACTTCTTCAGCTTACGAACAATGATCGTCCGATGGGCCCAGGGACAAGCCCATGACACATAGAGATGATACCGGCCTGCAACGGAAGGATAGCCGGAGCTGCCATCGGCTGTGACCCAGCCGCGGAATGTGTCAGGCTGGCGTGTAAACTCTCCGGTTGCCGATTGTTCGTCTGGAAACTGCGCGTGAAAATCCATATGAAGGTGACCCCCCCTTAGGACATTAGCCCGCATTATTCATGACGGTTCCAGTAGAAGCGTTCATGAATAATGCGGGTTAGTATCTCATAACCGCTGATCAATAGCGCGTGGCAGCCTCAGCATTGGGGCTGTTGCCTTTTTCTACAGCGCCAAATTCTCACCGTGGCAATAGACCACGAATATCGGATTCGGCATGAATAAAAAACAGGGTGTCTGGAACATGTCGAGTTGTGAACGTCCCTGTCGAGGTCGGTCAGGATGTGAAAAGCGGCTCGCTCTTGGCGATGCTCCATCCCTTCGCCCTGATTGGCGGTGTTGTGAACAGACGGGCAGGTGAGCATTTCAGGCGTCATGATGCGCTCTGAACGAAATGAGCGATTGAATAAGTACCTCGGCGTTACCTGCCTGAGGGATTCCGTATGATGTATTGGTACACGCCATGCCGCCACCGAAATGCTCATCTGCTCGTCTGTCTGTTGTCTATAAGAGGGGTAGAGAAGGATGGGAGGTATTCGTTCCAGGTGCGCGGTGAATCAGAAGGCCACAAGCTGACTGCGGTAGGGGCACTAATCTTGTATGAGTCTTCAATGAGCTTGCCGGGCCGGCATGGCAAGGGATCCTGGCTTGGAAACGGGGTTGACTCCAGGGGAGACCACAATCAATCGGGGAGATCTTGCCATGAGCGGAATATTGGGGAGAGCGGTCTTGCTGTGCTTGTTCATCTGTTCAGGACTGGGCGGACAGTCTGGAGCTGCATATGCGGCAAGTGCCGGGGAGCAGGACTTGTGCA
>CAZOHW010000460.1:0-3618 GCA_964579525.1 uncultured Nitrospira sp.
GTCCTGTTGGTGGAACACCTTCATCCCAGCATCATCCTCATGGACATCAATATGCCCCGGATGAATGGCATTGAAGCGACCGCGCACATCAAGCGCGAGTACCCGCACATGATTATCATCGGCCTCTCCGTGAACGCGAGTACGGAGACTCAAGAGACGATGGCACGAGCCGGCGCCGCTCGGGTCATTCCGAAGGAACAGGCGGTCGAACGGCTCTATCCCGTGATTCACGCAGCCGTGAAGAGCCGGTCATGATGGGGCCTGAACGTGCTCCAGATCCGCGCCGCTCGGCCTGAAACCCTGGAGCTTAGTGGGTGGGACTGTCTGGGCTGAGGGCATCGAGCTGGGCCAACGCGCGTTGCCGCGTGATGCCGGCCACGGCTGCCGCCAGATCGAAGAGTCCTTGTTCGTCCTCAACGTTCAGGAGCAGACGCAGACTGGAACGTAAGGCTTCCAAGGTTCGCTCATAGGCGGACAGCTTGCTTCTAAACTCCTCCTCGAACTGCCGCGCATACGGAAATGTCGCCATATGCTCTTGAAATCGCGAGACGGCCCGGTCTTTCGAGCAAATCAAGCGCAGCAACCGGCTTTGCCACAGCGCCAGCCTGACGGTGTGCGCCGCCTCGAGGGGAACGATGGGGTCGAAGGCCTGCGTCTTCAGTGCCACACGGGTCAAAGGGCGCTGTTCCGCACTGGCGGTCACGAGCAGCGGCGCGAGCAATTGAAAGGGCTGGGTCCGCTTGATGAGGCGATAGTTTTGAAGCAACAATGGGTTCATGGCCAGCGTATCGTACGATGCGTGGCGCAACATCCGCGCGAGGTCCCCCGCCGATGTGCAGAAGTCGACTTTCACCTGTGGAGATTCCCACCCGGCTGAATCAGCAGTTTGCGGTCTCGGCCAAGAATCGGGTCTGGACGGCCGATTCTACGTTCGTCCCGACTCGCACGGGCTGGCTCTACGTCGCGGTGGTGCTGGATCTCTACTCACGCCGCATTGTGACGAGACTCTTGTCTCAGGAGCGGACAGGAGAGGACACGAATAGACACTTTTTTAGATCGAGTTGGCCCATAGATTGGCACATGGAATTTTGTCCCTGGAGTCGACAGGCTTTAGTGGAGTTTTTAGCGGAAGAACTCTTTTCTGGGCTACTTTGGGTTGCAGTCCAAAGCGGCATGTTCGCTCCGGCGGTCGGTACTTTCGGTTGGATCGAATCCATAGGGCATAATTTTGATCGTCGACAGCCAAAACACCAACACAGGTCCGCCCCCCGTTACCCCGAATACTTTTTGCAGCCATCATAAATTACTCCTAGTCCTACAGCTTGAAGAGGAGTTTTTTGATGTGCCGTTTGGTAGTACAATGATGTACTTCAATTGACGATCAGCTCTGAGTATTCATTCAGTTGAGCATTTCGAATACTAGGTCCTTCTCCAGGGCCCCTGTTGATCGGATGAGCTCAGCCAAACTCATGAAACGTTAAACGAACGTAGGCTGTTCATCGAACCTCTAAGCTTTTGACCAATGCCTGCACGGTCGACGGGGCATTGTCTTCCGCTCGATTATTGACGATGACATAGGCCCGTCGATTGTCTTCTATTCCACGTCTTCAGCAAGGTGCGGGGCCTCCACATCCCCTACTTTTTTTGTCCATAAGATCCTCATCCTTTTGAAAGAGTGGACCTATTTTTGGCGCTCAACACGTTTTCTGACTTATGAGGTCGGCAATTTGGCTTGAATAACCTTGAGGTCATTGATCAATTGTTGCGCGGACAGTTTCTGAGGATCGGAGAGACAGTCGGTGTGTTTGACGATCAGTTCCTCGAGGTTGGTGGTCAATTCGATTTGCCTCACCAGCATTTCCGATTGTTTGGATATAATCGCTTCTTGTGCGGCGATGACTTTATCCTTTTTCTTGCTCGCGCTGTTCCCCAGCGTATTAGTAGTCGTAATAGAGGTGTTCAAGGTGTCGTGGGCGAGCGCAAGATTGGTATTCGCTGCATCGTAGCTATGCAAGAGGAGCCCCAAGCCAACGATGAGTGCAACGTTTCCGAGGCCGCTGAGTATAAGAAGAGGATTCATCGTGCCCTCACCACGCGCCTGTTTCAAGGGTTGGATTCATTTCTTCAGAGTGTCTACGTTGCCCTGTTCTTACGATGACTCTATTGCGGGCCACACTCTGCCACTACTGGGAGAACCTCTATAGGCTCCTTGGGGCACGGCAGACCTTTGCGAAACCGCTGGATCTTCCGAGGTTGCTGCGAGCGGCGGAGTATGAATTGCACCACTAACGAATGTGACCCAAAACCCGAAAAGTAGGCCAGGAGGGACTTGAGGAAGCGGCGTGCGGCGTGGTCTTCTTGTCACACAAGGAGGACCCGACGATGGGACGACGACATGGGCCTACGGAGGAACAGATCCTGGCGGCCTTACGGCAAGCGGAGAGTGGGACCACTGCGGTAGAGGTGTGCCGACAGGTGGGCATCACCGAGCAGACGTTTTATACCTGGAAACGGAAATACGCAGGGCTCGGCCTGAGCGAACTGCGGGAGCTACGGCAGCTCCGGGAGGAAAATACGAAACTGAAACGGCTAGTGGCCGACCTCTCGCTGGATCGACATATGCTGCAGGAGATCGTCCGAAACAAGCTGTAAGGCCTCGGGACCGACGGGCGCTCGCCCGCTGGGCGCAAGCGACCTACCAAGTGAGTGAGCGCCGGGTCTCGAGGCTGTTGCCGATGGCGCGGGCCTCGTTGCGGTATCAGGGGCATCGTGATCCGCAGGAGGCGTTGCGCATGCGGTTGCGCGAAGTGGCGGCGAGCCGGGTGCGATTCGGCTATCGACGACTCACGGTGTTATTGCGACGGGACGGGTGGCGGGTGAACGCGAAGCGAATCTATCGGCTCTACACGGAAGAGGGCTTGATGGTGCGAACCAAAGTCAGGGTGCGAGCGGCACGAAGGAACCGCGTGCCCCAGGCCATGGCTACAGCGCCGAACCAGCGGTGGAGCATGGACTTCATGCATGAGCGTGTGGCGGATGGGCGAGGGTTTCGGATCCTGACCGTCGTGGACCAATTCACGCGTGAATGCTTGTGTTTGGTCGCTGACCAATCACTCACAGGGGAGAAGGTGGCGCACGCGTTAGAGCCGGTGGTGCTCCAGCGTGGAACCCCCCGTGCAATCACCGTGGACAACGGGAGTGAATTTGCCAGTCGTGTCATGGAGGCCTGGGCCTATCGTCATGGGATTCAGTTGGACTTTATTCGGCCCGGCAAGCCGGTCGAGAACGGCTTGATCGAGAGCTTCAATGGGCGGCTCCGCGATGAGTGTTTGAACGTGGAAGTCTTCTTCACCCTTGAGGATGTCCGTGAGAAATTGACACGGTGGCGGGAGGATTACAACCATCAACGGCCCCACAGCTCGCTGCAGGACGAGACACCAGCCGCCTTCGCCGCAGATTGGTCAGCGTTGGCTCAGAGAGAATCGGCCACACCCGAATTGCTGGAGACACTCACGTGAGCTATGCTAGGTTCACATCGCCGCATCAGCGGCTCAAACCGATCACGCACAGGCCAAATCCTCAGGTCTTGTCCGGTCTAGATTCATGGGGCGGGTCAGC
>CAZOHW010000461.1:0-3617 GCA_964579525.1 uncultured Nitrospira sp.
GATGGGATGGTGATTCGGGTCCGCTGGAGGAAGCGGGTTGATGGTTATTATTCAAGCCGCTCATGCTTGCGGCCGAGTCTGGTTTGTGGGCTGATCTGTTCGGTGAATGAGGATGAGGTTGCGTACATATACAACGGACCCCAGCGCTTGCCCGGAGATAAACACCGGATCTCTTCGATAGATCGCGTAGGCGAGCGTAATCAGCCCGCCGATGAGACTCATATACCAAAAGGAAACGGGGACACGACTTTCTGCACTTCGCTCAGACGCAATCCATTGCACCAGCCACCGGCCGAAAAACAGGGCCTGGCCAAAGAAGCCGATCCCGATCCAGATTGTTTCAGTGGTCATGAAGTGTTCGGTGGGAGATCGTCATGGTGTCCAAGAGCGATCTGTGTTCAGCAGTCCTTTAAGGATTGAAAGAAGTTACGCGCCTCGAAACTTATACCGAATGACGCGATTCTGCATCCACCGCACGGCAATCAAATCGTACAACGACTTGAACAGCCGATTGCCCATCCCATACTTCGAGACGCCGTGGATACGGGGATAATGGCGGACCGGCACTTCTGTGACCGTGAACCCGTGCATCAACGCAAGTGCCGGAAAAAATCGATGCATTCCCTCAAAGAGCCGAATACGGCCCAACACGGGACGTCGAAACACCTTCAGCGGACAACCCGTGTCATGCACGCCGTCATGGGTAAAGATGTTGCGAATGCGGTTCGCGATCAAAGAGGAGACTTTCTTGACCAAGCCATCTTGCCGCTGTTGGCGCCATCCGCACACGACATCATAGGAGTCGGTGTAGGGGAGCAGCTTCAGAATATCCTCACTGTCTTGTTGGAGATCCCCGTCGATGTGGATAATGATCTCGCCATAAGATTCACGGAACCCTGCATCGAGCGCACAGGTTTTGCCGTAGTTTCGGTCGAAGTGAAACACCCGCATCTGTGGATGGAGGGCCGCCAATCGGTCCAGTTCTTCGCTGCTGCCGTCGCTGCTTCCATCATCGACGAGGACAATCTCGTAGGGGCGAGTCGATGATCGCTCATGCGAGTCCATGACTTTCACAAGACTCGCCAGGAGCGGAGAGAGATTGTCCCGTTCATCCTTAATCGGGATGATCACGGAGGCCCAGGGATTGGATGGTGGTGTCATATGTTCAACGTTTCTGCAAAGGCCGGGGAGTCGGCTGCTGAGTGTCGCATTCTAACGGAAGGTCGAAGGAGCGTCAAACGAGCAGGGAGAATTTGCGTCGATGGTTTCGTGATCAATGCTGCGAGGGCTTGGGCGCTACAATCGCAAATCGCATCGTGCCCATCAAGCTCGTCTCGTTGACTTGCTCGCCCGTGTGGATTTCAACTTTATAACGGCCTGGTTTCCATCCGCCTTTCGGGGCTGGCAGTTTGAGATAGCCGCTGTCATCTTCCAGCGCGATATGCATGGCGTCTTCGCTCATGAGCGTGTTTGGTGCTACATTGGCCACCTCTTCCGGAAAGCAGCGTCCAAAGACCGTGAATCCTTGATAGTGCTGATGTAACGAGAAGACCACGAACACGGCTGATTGCGTGGAGGTAAATCGTTCGGTGGGTTTCACCGGCACGATTTCGTGGGTCCGTTGAAACCCCAGCCGCTCATCAAAGTCTTCCGCCAAGGTAATCGAGCGGAAGAGCCCCTGCGGTGGAGCATCGAAATCATAGGTCTTTATATCTTCCGTACGATTTTGGAATTCGGTAATCGGCACATTTCCCGTGAGCGGGAGTTCTTCGCCCGTTACCGTCGTCCGACATAGGAGCCCAGCGACGAGGAGTATGCCGACCTGCAGGAATCTTTTGGTCATCATTTCTGTCTGCTACACCTGTAGACCGCATGCTGTCAAGAAATCAGTGAGCAAGTGGCCCATTGCGGCATTTTCCAGCCTTCTGTTAGGATTTCAGCCGCCGTCCGGACAATCCGCGAAATGGCTCATACATAATGGAACGCTATGCTGCAAGATGCTGATGCCCTTCCCCAGCTGATCGGGGACTACAAACCACTTGATCGGTGGCAAATTCATCTCAACGAACTGTTCTACAAGCTGCGCGGTGACCAACTCCGATCCTACTATCAGACCTTTGCATCTGCCGATTTTCGACTGGGTCATGCCCTGGCGTCGGATTATTACGAGCAGGTGACAAAGCGCGAGAAGATCCGAGATCGTCAAGCGTTCACTCAACAAGGATCCCTCACCCCTCACCCCTCACCCCTTACCGTATTAGAGTTGGGTTCCGGCAACGGCAACCTCGCGGCCTGCTTTCTCAGCTACCTCAAGACCCTCGATCAGCAAGGGACGATCTACCCTCGCCTTCGGTACGTGATGGCTGATTGGGAGCAGTCGATCTTGGACCGGGCAGTGGAGCATCCTGACCTGGCTGCTCACCGCGATCACATTGAGACCCATCGGGGCTCTGTCGAAGGCTTGGCCGGAATTGCGGATGGTACGGTCGATCGTATCATCTGTAATGAGTTGTGGAACGATTTGCCGACCAAGTTGTTGGCGAAGCATGGCGGGGAAATCGAGGAAGAATATATCCGTCCCAACTTGAGCGAATTCCTGCATGCCCAGATTCAGGACTGGTCGGCGTTCGTGCGGGCCTTTCAAGAGAAAGACCTGAAGACGCTCAACACGTTTCCGCCGTTCCTTGATGAGCTGGTGTGGGAGAAAGAATATCGAACAGTCGAGTGGAAAGACGTTCCGTATCGAAAAACGATCGTAGAGTTTCTTCAGTCCATCGATCAAGACGTGTTAGTGCCGGTTAACATCGGTGCGTGTGCGACGTTGAAAGACGCCAAGCGGTTGTTGGCTCCGGATGCCATTGGATTCAGCGCGTTTGATGCGGGGACCGCGGACATGATGGTCTTGAACGATCCGGAGAAGCCCTGCTATGGGCAATTTGGTGGGCAATACAGCTTCATGATCAACTTCGCGCTGATGGAAACGGTTGCCAAGCAGCTTGGGTTGAAACAGACGCTGCTTGAGCCGCAGCGTGAATTTGTGGGGCGAGCGCTAGGTACGAACGTGATGACCCTTATGGATCTCTTGGCGACCCATCCCTCGGCTGGACCAGAGTTGCAAGCCTGGGAACAAGATCGACTCGTCTTGAAGACCATCAACGCGCTCAATGAGACATTTGAGAGCCCCTATAGGCGTCGGCTCGAATTTCCGATCAATCGGAATATGCCGCTGGAAGAACGGGACACGCTTGGTGCGATGCTGCGCGGCTTGAAGGAGAATGGGATTCCTGACACCGTGGCCTATGTGACTGAAGAAGAACTGACTCTTGCGCAACGAGACTTGGAAGCCATCGGCTACGAGAATGATGCGATCCGAATGGCGTTGAGCGCTCCGCCAAGCCAAATTGTATATTGCCACTTTGCTTGCCGGTAAAGGCACATAGGGACGCCAATCTCAAATCGTTTCTATGACTCACCCTTCGTCCTCAATAGGCCAACTCACGCTGGGCATGCCTCTCTGCCGACAGCTTTCCCCCCTACTCTTCAGTTAATCTTCAATAATCACACCTAGGAGTCTGTCTGAGTAATCTTCCACTTGCAATTCTTATGGAGCATGGTAC
>CAZOHW010000462.1:0-3616 GCA_964579525.1 uncultured Nitrospira sp.
GTCTAGAAACGCAATATAGCGCCCCCGTGCTTCGCTGATGCCCTTATTTCTGCCACGAACGGCATTTCCAGAACTACGGGGAAAGTGAAAAACCCTAACTCGCGGATCAGCCTTTAATTCATCGACAACAGCGAGGGTTTCACGGGGTGATCCGTCTGTCACAATGACCACCTCGATGTTGCTGATCGACTGTTCTAGCGCGGAATTGACTGCGATGCGCAGGATTTCTGTCCGGTCGTATACCGGGATAATGAAACTGACGAGAATCTGATCGTCTTCCTGCTCCAGCAGGGATTTCCCCATGAAGGCCCGGTATTGAGAAGCCTTTGCAGACGCCAGCGTGCAACGCATCCAGCCGTTGGAATATCTGAATGCGCGTTCGACGAAGGCGCCCATTCCTTGATCCCGGATGACTGCACACGAGTGGCCAAGCAGTAAGCGCGTCCAATAAATCCGAACCTGCAAGTTGTCACGCCGCTGCATAAGCCACCTAGCGAGAGTTCTCAAGGGCTGTATGCAACGCCACGAATAGCTGCTCTTGATTCGAACGAGCTCTGACTGCAGCCAGCTGATTTCGGCTTTGCGCGCTATGATTTCTCCGTCTCGCGAAGCGAGCTCCGACTGCAGCCGGCTGATTTCGGCTTTGCGCGCTGCGATTTCTCCGTCCAGCGAATTGACCCTCTGATCGAGATTGGCTATGACATTTCTCTGCTTAAGAAAAAGCTGACTTTGCTGAGAGACGATATTGATATCTGTTCTGCCCAGGCCCTCCAGAGAAAAACCCCGGTTAAGGTCAGCCAGAACAGTAGCAACATTGTCCTCAAGGACGAAATACCTTCGCCCCAGTTCCTGCAGGGGAAAAACTTCCTGCAGGGCCATCCCAAAACCGTCGACCAATTCATCGACCAGGCGCTGCAGCCCAATCTTGCCGCGGCTTCCTCTTCCCGAGAAGTTATGCAAACGGTTGCGATTGAAGGATTCACGGGATAGCCACCCATCGCCGCCGAAGTGGTCGTAACAATAAACGGGAATCCGGGACGCAATGCAGTACTGGACTGTCTTTCCGATCGAGAGCACCGCATCATAGTTCCGCAGCAAGGCAGGAGTTATCCGCTCCCGGCGTCCGTCAACACCGAAAAGATCCACCTGGATTTGACGCTCGACCAACATGGGTATCGCCTCACGAACTTCGCCCGGAATGTGGTTCGACACGATGGCAAGCCGTGACAGAGAACTGGATTCTATTGTTCGGGCGTAGGCCCAGAACTTCGCTGGGGCAGAGTTGTGAAAAACCGACACGTTGTCGGCTAGGACGGGATAACTGTTGACGAAATGCCGAAGATTCTCTTCAGAATTAACAAGATACCTCGAGATCTTCAAAGCTGAAAACGGGGGCGCCTCTACCGGCTCGAAGTGGGACAAGGACGAATATACAACCTTGGGGACATTCACCGCACTGTCGAGCAATATGCGATAGGCAGAAACCGAATGGTGCAGCCATGCGATATCGAAGCAGAAACCGGCTGTAAACGCAGAATCGGAGGACAGGTCGAAATACCGCGCATCCAGTCGAGCTAAACGCCCCTTCATGTCTCCGCTCAGCTCAAAGGCTGCTGCTGAAACCGTCCAGCCCATGTCGCGGAAAACTTCCAACAACTCAAGGGTGGCAATCTCGGCTCCAGCGAGATCCACCAAACGGGAGCAGGCGAAAAGAGCAGACCTAGTAGCCAGCATCAAAAACTTACGACAGCATTCTGAAACAGATCATCACCCCAGGGGAAGAGCTTTCGGGCAAAATCCGATTTGGAATGAATGGCCTTGCCCTTTCGGTCAAACCACTTTCTGCCGTAGGGCTCATGAGGAAAATGCTTGAAGTAATAGTCACACTTTGCTTCCCAATGCTCCATCGACAGGCTCTTCCCATAGTGCTGACAATAGAACATCCGCGTTTGGTCACCGGGCACTTGCGGCTCGCGCGCATCCAGCCCCGTGAACTTAACGGCATCCGAATTTCGCCAGAGCATCAGGATGTCACGCCGCTCCGGCCCAAAAAGCTTGCGGAAGTTCAGCAAGGGCAACCCTTGCTCGTAGGGACGACAATCCTCGTCAGTCATATACGCATCGAATAGCTGGATCCGTATGGCAGTTGGCACAACGTCGAGAGTGGGTGCTGTAACGAATTCCCGTATCGGCCCCACATAGCGCTCATCGGCGTCACAACACATGCACCAGCGGAAACGCCAGCGATGCCGCGCCTCCTGTAGCAGCAAGCCTCTATGTCGGGTTTCCGCAAGCTGCCGATCATTAATACTCTCGAGCCAGCGCTGGTTTTCGACTATCAGGGCAACATTGGGTTGATTGCGCAGAATGGATCGAGTCCCATCGGTACTCGCGTCCTCATAGGCCACGATGATGTCAGCAAAAGTGGCTAGATGTCGAAGCGTATCAACCAGAATCAGTTCTTCGTTGCGTACCCTCAAAAGCACGACCAGGGGAATTTCAAGGGTATTCCCGATAGCACCGCCCTCTCTTGTCCAAATACGCTCACTGGCCGAGAGTTCCCAGTCTACCTTAGCGCCACTCATGCACACACCTCACCAAACCCTCGACCTTCGGAAGTCCCTTCGAATTGCGCTCCATCACAACGCGGAACCTCACACAATATTCCCATCGGTCGTAGGAAAACATTGCATTTTCGTCTGGAATGGAAACTGTCAAAGAATATTCGCCTGGGGCGAAGTGGTGGTCATAGATCGTTAGTGCCCAGTCTTCCTTAATCTCCGAAATGGCAAGATCGTCGCGGAGCGTATTTAGGATGGAGACTATATTCCCTTTTTGGTCGTAGAAAATCAATCCGACACCATAAGATCGCGGCTTTTTGTAGAACCTCAGCTGAATATTGATCCGAATATCACTCCCCATCATGTATGACGATTTATCACATGAGACGGACACGATGTTCAGAACTTTGTCCTCTTGAGCCCGCTCATCTATTCGCGCGACACATACATTCGATACACCTGAGATGACATCCCGCCGAATCCTATCCTCGACCTCGCTTTGATATTCGTCGCAAATCTCCAGACGGTCACCGAACGCACGGACGCGTCCCCGGTCAAGCCATAAGGCCCGATCGCAGAAATTGCGCACGGCAGAGAGGGAATGGGACACGAAAAGGATTGACGTTCCCTCCTCACGGATTTCCTTCATCCGAGTAATTGACTTTTCCTGGAAGGCCATGTCTCCGACACTGAGCGCCTCATCGACTATTAATAAGCTGGGTTCGACGTGGACGGCCGCAGAAAAGGCCAGACGGGCGAACATCCCACTCGAATAATACTTAACTGGCTGATCGATACAGTCACCGATCCCCGCGAATTCGGCGATGTCATCAAAACGTCTTTCCGCCTCCTCGCGGCTCATGCCATGGAGCGCACAGTTCATATACACATTTTCACGGCCGCTAAAATCGCTATTGAACCCGGCCCCCAGTTCGAGCAAAGCAGCAATCCGGGCATTGGTCTGGACTGATCCGCTCGTGGGGTTGAGGGTGCCGCAGATTATCTGCAACAGCGTGGATTTCCCCGCACCGTTGAACCCGAGAGCTCCGATCGTT
>CAZOHW010000463.1:0-3596 GCA_964579525.1 uncultured Nitrospira sp.
AGCTCGCCTGCATCACCATGCTCCTTAAACAATTTTGAGATAGGTTCTAGTCTTGGTGGTCTCTTCAATCAGTTTCCTACAGATTTCTGAGTCCACGAGCGTATGCGTGTCATACATTGCGTGGGATAGTCATAGAAATGGGATATCCAAAGTTTCTTATATGATCGTCACAGAACAGGAGTCACTTTCTTGAATGATCATGGCTTGTGGGATCATTTCTTGACAATGTCCGCCAATGCCCTCTACCATCCTCACCAGTTAACGGGGATCAGTGGTTGCTATACACCGGGACATGATACCTCGCGAGCATCTCATTTGAGACTAATTCAGATACAGGGGAGCTGCCATGATTCCATCCGATTTGCGCTATCACCAAGAACATGAATGGATCCGGCTTGACGGAAAACGAGCGACCGTGGGAATTAGCGATTTTGCTCAAGATGCCTTGGGCGATATTGTGTTCTTGGACCTTCTCAAGGTCGGTGCCATGGTTAAGGCCGGACAACAGATCGGAGAAGTTGAATCGACCAAAACGACGTCCACTATCTATACGCCGGTGAGCGGAACGGTGAGACAGATTAATAATGATCTCAAGGATCATCCGGAGATTGTGAATTCAGACCCGTACGGCAAAGGTTGGATCGCGGTCATCGATCTTGCTGATGCCACGGAAGTCGAGCGATTGATGACAGCCTCACAATACGAATCATTCCTTGCCAGTCAGAAACACACGTAAGGTCAAGTGGATGATGGAGTCTCGACAGGTCACTCGTGATGGATCGACCTCAGGGTGAACACCATCCCGCCTATGTCGGTTCAACCCCACATCGCGATTCTTGGAGCCGGTCCTGGTGGCTATGTAGCAGCGATTCGCGCTGCGCAACTTGGATCGCGTGTCACCATTGTCGAACGAGAGCAGCTCGGCGGGGTCTGTCTCAATTGGGGATGCATTCCGAGCAAAGCACTGCTCTCCATCGTTGAACTCGGTGAAAAACTCCAAAAAGCTGATGATCTTGGATTAGTCCTCCAGGGGGCAGTGGGGTATGACCTTGCTCGCATGGTGGCTCGGAAGGATCGAGTCGTGGCCAATTTGGTCAAAGGTATTGCCACGCTCTTGAAGGGGTGGAACATCGAGCATGTCGACGGACAAGGCATTGTGAAGGACGCACGTACCATTGTTGTGACCAGGTCGAATGGAGCAAGTCAGGAGATTCAGGCTGATGCGGTGGTCGTGGCAACCGGGTCGTCCTGGCCCAATCTTCCTCAATTTCCCATCGATGGGCGGCAGATCCTCACGAGCCGGCAGATGCTCGATCTCACCACCGCTCCGGCAAGTCTCCTGATTCTTGGAGCCGGCGTTGAGGGATGTGAATTCGCGTCCTTCTGGAATGGGCTTGGAACCCAGGTGACGATCATTGAGTTACAGACACGAGTCCTCCCTCTTGAGGACGAAGAAATCTCGTCAGCGATGGCTCGTGAGTTGAAAAAACGTGGGGTGATGGTTCTCACGGGAACGACAATCGAACAGCTTGAACGGCAGTTTGAGAAGCTTGTGGTCCATTGCCAGGATGGTACAGTCCTTGAGGGTGAACAGTTGTTGGTCTCTGTGGGGAGAGGATTGAACTCGCGGGGGATCGGATTGGAATCGCTGGGCGTCCAGCTGGGGCGGCATGGAGAGATTATGGTCGACGACCGTATGGAAACCAATGTTCCTGGTCTGTACGCTATTGGCGATGTGACGGGCAAAGCGATGTTGGCCCATGTGGCATCGATGCAAGGACAGATCGCTGTCGAAAATATTCTTGGCCATCATCGATCGATCGATTATGACGTGATTCCCGCCGGTATCTTCACGTTGCCGGAGATCGGCCGCGTCGGCTTGACCGAACAAGGGGCCCGTGATCGGGCTCAGGCGAATGGGAAAAATCCTGAGCAGGCAGTAAGGGTGGGCCGCTTCCGTTATGCTGGATTAGGGAAGGCGCAAGCAACGGGTGACACGGTTGGCTTCTTCAAAGTAATCGCCGATGCCGAGACGGACAAGATCCTTGGCGTCCACATACTCGGGGCCCATGCCGCCGATCTGATTCATGAGGCAGCCTTAGCCATGCAGGTTGGAGCGACCGCGGGTCAAGTGGCCGGGATGATCCATGCGCATCCAACCCTTGCAGAAGGGCTGATGGAGGCAGTGGAAGATGTGGCGGGTGTCGCGATTCATCAGCTGAGAAAGAAGGCTGCTGTCTCATGAAATCGCTGCTGCTCAAGCTTGGTATGGTAACCGTCACGATAGGGATTGTAGGTTGGATCGGGTGGCCGCTCCATGGGCCTCATCAATCAGGTGGATCACCTCCCGAGCGACAGGATGTGACAACAACAGCTTCAAAGCACCTGGATTACGTGAGCCAGCCATCTGTTCAGCCTGCTTTGCATGGACAGGCCTCTACTCTTGCGGCCCAGGGACAGACGGGGACGATTAAGTTCTCAGTCGACCGATTACTGGATTTGAACCGAGCCAATGCCGATGAACTTGAGGCATTACCTGGAATCGGTGCAGTCCTGGCTCAGCGGGTGATTGCCTTTCGGCAGTCTGCCGGAGGATTTCGAACGATCGAAGACCTACGTGCAGTGAAAGGTATCGGGGCAAAGAAATTTGATCGGCTCAAATCGTTGGTGACGGTCTCAGCTAAGGATCAGAAGAATACGACGGAGCAGCAGATGTTATGAAGGATGTACGAGAGCAGATCGAACTCATTCGGCGTGGAGCCGTAGAGGTTATCCACGAGGCTGAACTGGAGACCAAGCTCAAACGGGCGATTGCAGAATGCCGCCCGTTGCGAGTCAAAGCTGGATTCGATCCAACCGCGCCGGACCTGCATCTTGGACACACAGTTCTCATCCACAAACTGAAGCATTTTCAAGATCTCGGTCATCAGGTCGTGTTTCTCATCGGCGATTTCACCGGTATGATCGGCGATCCGACGGGCGTCTCCGAGACACGGAAAGCTCTCACAAAAGAGCAGGTGCAAGAGAATGCCAAGACGTACCAATGGCAGATCTTCAAGATTCTTGATCCGGAGAAGACACAGATTGAGTTCAATAGTCGATGGATGGGGGCGATGTCGGCGGACGGACTGATTCAGCTCGCCGCGCACTATCGGGTTGCGCGCATGATGGAGCGTGACGACTTCCGCAAACGGTATCATGAGCAGAAACCGATCAGTGTCCACGAGTTTTTGTATCCGCTGGTGCAAGGGTATGACTCTGTCGTGCTCAAAGCCGATGTGGAGTTGGGAGGAACGGACCAGAAGTTTAATTTATTGGTCGGGCGGGAGCTGCAGCGAGACTACGGACAGGAGTCACAAGTGGTCATCACGATGCCGTTGCTTGAGGGAACGGATGGCGTCAAGAAGATGAGCAAGAGTGTCGGGAACTATATCGCGCTCGAAGACAAGCCAGGCGAGATGTTCGGAAAAGTCATGTCGATCAGCGATACGCTGATGCATCGGTACTATGAATTGCTTACAACCGAGAATTTGGATCGTGTGAAAGCGCTTCATCCAATGGAGGCCAAACAGTCACTCGCCGAACTGCTGGTGACG
>CAZOHW010000464.1:0-3583 GCA_964579525.1 uncultured Nitrospira sp.
AGCCCCACCAACCCGTTATCCGCGACCGCCCGTGCACTCGGGGGCCGATCCCGCCAAGCATAATAGCCACTGCGGCTCACTCCGAGCGCCGCACAGAGGCGTGTGACGCGATGGGTGTGGGCATGAGGCCGAATGAACGCGTACTTCATGTGGACTCCCTCGCAAAGTACGCGGCGGCTTTTTTTAAGATATCGCGCTCCTCGGTCACCCGCGCGAGTTCTCGCCGGAGCCGGGCCACCTCCGCGGCGGGTTCCGCGTGCCGGCCTGAACCGGGAAACGCGCCACCATGCACGGTCATGGCTTTCTGCCATTTATAAAGACGATTGCGGGGAATGCCCAACTCCCGCGCAATCTCCGCGGCGGGCCGTTGCCCCGCATTCAAGAGCTGCACCGCCTGTCGTTTGAATTCCGGTGTGAACCGTCGTCGCTGCCCCATAAGGCACCTCCCTGGGGCTATCCTGCCCCCGTTTGAGGTGTCCGTCAAACTCGGGCCAGCTCAAGAGTCTTTGTTTAAGGGCCCTTCGGTCAGTCACGTGGCCGTAACGTGGATTCCATTCCAAAGCGTGTTGCCATGTATTTTCCCCAAGCTTCATCGCCAAAGGGGTGGCCTCGTTGCACACTCAGCTGGAAGGCCTCATGTTCCGACGCACTCTGCGCTTGCTTCACAAACCTGAGTCACTGACATGGGTGCTCTACCGGCCAGTCACTCAGCCAGGCGGTCATTTAAGATTCTCTTGTGTTTGTTGGTTGACCTCGTAGCATTCCCGAGACTAATCTACGCCACTTCTCGCTTCTGTTGGCGCAGCAATAGAGAAGGCGTGGGGTGTTCCCGAGGTTGCTCGTGTCAACTTCATTGTTTTGTCCGTACAGGCTAAAGAAATCACCTGCATTCAGGCATTCGATATGATGAACATGTTCATATGGGCGATCGTTGTTGTTCTGGGCTTTCTGTTGATTGGATTCGTGCTGTACCTCCTGTTTCCCCGTAAATATCAATCAGCTGATTCTGTCGCCAATTCCTATGATGACTGGACGAATGACGGCATTCTCGAGTTCTACTGGGGTGAACATGTCCATCTGGGACACTATGGCTCTCCACCCCGCAAGAAGAATTTTCTCAAAGCTAAGTCTGACTTTGTGCATGAAATGGTGCGTTGGGGTGGGTTAGACAAGCTGCCGTCCGGGACGACGGTGTTAGATGTGGGCTGTGGCATTGGCGGTAGCAGTCGCATTCTGGCGCGAGACTATGGCTTTGTGGTCACAGGAATCACCATCAGCCCTCAGCAAGTCAGACGTGCTCAAGAACTGACCGCCCCAGAGGTGAATGCTCGTTTTCAGGTCGATGATGCACTGGCCCTGTCGTTCCCCGATGCCAGTTTTGATGTGGTCTGGTCGGTCGAGGCAGGACCGCACATGCCGGATAAGGCCCAATTCGCTCGGGAGCTCTTGCGCGTTCTCAAACCGGGTGGAATTCTGGTCGTGGCCGATTGGAATCAGCGGGACGATCGCCAGGTGCCACTCAATGGTTGGGAAAAGCCGGTGATGCGGCAACTGCTGGATCAGTGGGCTCATCCGGCGTTTTCCAGCATTGAAGGGTTTGCAGAATTACTGGAGGCCACCGGACTGGTGGCGGGTGAAGTCACCACGGCTGATTGGACGGCCGAAACCTTACCCTCGTGGCTCGATTCGATCCGGCAGGGAATTGTCCGTCCAGCAGGGATTGTTCGGTTTGGCGTGAGCGGGTTGATCAAATCCTTGCGAGAAGTGCCCACGTTCCTGCTAATGCGTCTGGCTTTTGGAGCAGGGCTGTGTCGATTTGGGATGTTTCGGGCGGTGCGGGCCTATGTCCCGACGAGTGAGACGTTGTCTGCACAGACGGATGATAGGCTGGTACGATTATGAGTGCCATTGATGTAATCGTCAAATCAAATAATTCCAGAACACGCTCTGAGGCTTGTTCCGTCTCTCGTGGGTCAACCTCCCTTTAAAGCGCTTCAATACGAACTCCTGTTGGCCACGAGCAAGAGAGCTTTACTTCATGGTCAACACCACACGAAAGCGGGCCTTTCCGCTCAGCATGCGGTCGTAGGCTGCGGGAGCCTGTTCCAGGGGAAAGGTCTCCACAATCGGACGGATGCCGGTCAAAGCGCAAAAGTTGAGAGCGTCTTCCGAATCGCGGGCACTGCCTGATGGCCACCCTTGAATCGTCCGGCGGGCGCCGATCAGTTGAATCGGCGCGACGGTCATGGGATCAGCCGACGCGCCAAGGACAACGAGCTTGCCTCCGATTCCCAAGCCGTCGATCAAGCCCGACATGGCTTTGCTGTTCGGAGCCGTAGCTAGAATCACGGCTGCTCCGCCTAGACTCGTCAGTTCCTTCGCCGGATCGGTCGTTTCCGCGTCCAGGTAGCGCTCGGCTCCCAGTTTCAATGCGAGCTCGGCTTTGTCCTGGCCTCGCCCGACGGCCACTGTGTGAAAGCCCATCTTATTGGCAAACTGCACACCGAGATGGCCGAGACCGCCCACCCCCTGGATGGCAACCAGATCCCCGGCCTTGGCTCCGCTGTGCCGCAAGCTGTTGAATGTGGTAATCCCGGCACAGAGAATCGGCGCTGCTTCCGTTGACGTCAGCGCATCGGGGATTGCCGCCAGCGCTTCGGTACGAGCAATCAAGTACTCGGCATACCCGCCGTCTTCATGGAAACCGGTTACGATAAACTTCTTGCAGCCGAGAAAATCGCCGCGACGGCAGGGGGTGCACTCACCGCAATGTCCACCGTGCCAACCCACACCGACACGCTGACCTTTCTCCCAGGTCACCACTCCGGCACCCACCGCATCGATGACTCCCGCCACTTCATGGCCCGTGACGCGTGGGTAGTGGAGCCCCGGCCAATAGCCTTCTTTGACAAACTCGTCGCTATGGCAAACCCCGCAGGCTTGCACTTTAATGCGAACGGTGTTGGGCCTGGGTTCCGGCACCGGACCGTGGACGATCTTGAACGGACCTCCTGGCGCAGTAATCTGTACGGCTGCCATCTGTGTCATCGGAGCCTCCTTATAGTAATCGCGGATGAGTTTCGATTTTACTCTTTTTCATGGCCGCCTCTGAAGGGGGAAGCGTAGCTTGTAGACTACTTTCTGGCAAGAGATCATTTCCATTCTTTCCCACCCTTGCATCTCCTTCTTCAGCCCTCGTACAATGTTTTTCTCCAAGCTAACCCATTGGCTTTGCTGTTACTTTTTGCGAGATAGGACTAGTTCTCGATGAAGATCGAGTATTCGAAGGGCAACCGCACTTCCAAGGAGCTGATGCTCCTCAATCGTCGGCAGTTTGAAACCTCCAGCGGACGGAAGATGAACGTGATGCTGATCTTCCCACCCGATTGGTTTCCCTCTGAACCTTACCTTTCCTTACCATCCCTCACCGCTGTCCTTCGACAGGCTGGCCACAGGGTGATCCAGAAGGACATCAACTGTGAGATGTGGGATTGGTACTTCAGCGAGGATTTTTTGAAGAAGGTCTTGCGTCGAGTGCCGCAACAGCTCGATCGGTTGCGGAAACTTGCGAAGAAGCGAGAGC
>CAZOHW010000465.1:0-3581 GCA_964579525.1 uncultured Nitrospira sp.
CCTAGGGTCATGGCCCACTAGCCTGCGGGCTCAGCGAGGTCCCAGTATCTGATTGCGCGACCGGTGTCCCATTTCATCCTGGGCCATGAGCCCGCATAGGTGACTGACTACTCGTCCAGAGAGACGCTTGAGAGGACCGGATCGCAGACAGAAGTGCTCGCCCCTTGACAGCCATTTTCATAGGTGACCCTAATGGTCGACTCGGGCAACAATGAAAGCTCGGGGCATCAGCGCGAGGGACGGGTCCGCAACGGCCATCTCCACTTGAAGACGATGTGAGTCCAGGCGGCGCATGCCGCGGTGCGGCATCGACCGAGTGACCTCCATGCGAAGTTTCTCCGCCTCAACACTCGCCGTGGCCCGCAACGCGCCGCCATGGCCATCGCCCACAAGATTCTGCTGGTCGCCTATCATTTGCTGTCCACCGGCCAGCCCTATCGGGATCTCGGGGAGACCTATCTCGACCAGTTGAACAAAGCCCGGCTCGCCAAGCAACTGGTGCGTCGTCTCACGCACCTCGGCTATGCCGTCCATCTAACTCCAGCTGGAGCCTGAGGCAGCCACGAGGCTTCGCATCGCACCTCGGTTTTCATAGCAGTGGCTGATCCCAATGGTCTTTTCCATGCTGACCACTATCTCCTCCGTCTGATGTGCCAGGCCTTGGCCGAGTCCCGGACAAGGTATTATGCCTGGCGCGCCCGGCTTAATACTACCGCTATCATCCCTGCTAAGAGCATGATAGTCACCCCGAGGCCGATGAGTTTAGTGCAGGTGGCTGCGCTCGCAATTCGTAATAGATTAGCCTGTAGCGCAGATCTATCATGTTGATATAGATTCAATTGATACAATTGAAGGAGATTCTCAGACCAATCAGCCATTGCAGCGATACAGACAGGAGCGATGATCCAAGACGGATTAAATGGTCGCTGAAGCATCGCCCATGCCAGTATGAGGCTAATTACGAGTGCAGCGCCGTAGAAAAAAGGGAACACTAGATCTAATTCAAGAAATATTCGCTCTGCATTGAGACCGACAGAGTCAAGAGCGCCCCAGTAACTTGCTACCGCATTGAGGTCATAGCCAAACCGCTGGTTGAGGGGAGTTTTCTCATAATCAAGAAGAGCACTTTTTTCTATGGGCTGCAGCACAGCATCTTCTCGATTGCTTAACGCAGACATTAGCCAGGCACCACCCAAAAACACGATGAGAGGGAAGGCGAGAATGGTAACCACTTTACTAATCATAGGAGCCATCACTTTGTCCTTTATAGATAGAGATAGCCGATCATGAGTGGATTGGCCCAGTCTTTAGTGTGTAGCAGTCTGGCCTGTACTGCACCCAAGTTCTTGGAGAGATAGCTGTATTCGACCAGATCTCTGGATCGTATTGGTCGGTGATCGCCAGGCCTGAGCCAACTGTCAGCGTTATGTTTTCGTGATCCCTCATCGGACCACAGGTTTGATGACGCTTTTGCCCCGTCATGCTACCGCCAGAGTTATTGTGAGATATCGAGAGGCACCTGAGCCCGGGATCGGAAGCCATGGTGTCCCACTCCCTCGTTTTTATAGTGACTCTCGACTTTTGATCTGTCTTAAACCTATAAGCACTTGGCAGCGTCATCGAGGAAGGGCCATGTTGTCTGTATTGATGTTAGACGATGCCTTAAATCGTTGTTATCAGAGATAGATGAAAAGGTCATGGGCCATCACCTCGGTCAACTCGTTCCAACCGGTAGAGCCCTGCTTCATCCACGAGCACGAGTCGAAACCTTCGGCTGCCAAAGAAATGCAGCCAGCCTGCCTTTTCGAGCGCATAGCCCGGACGCTCACGCGGTAATTCGGGAAGGATCACTATGAGTTTCCTCTCTCCATTTGATCCTGGGGGATGAGGCAAGTCTTTCAGGATCTTAATCAAATGATCCAACAGCTTTCCGCCAATTCCTAGCCTACGATGAGCCCCTCGTATCCAGATGAAGACGCGGCATTCTAGTTCTGATTTATCCATCGCACCGGCATTAACAGCAAACGCGACACCATAAACTTGGCTGTTTGTCCTAACACCAAGTGGGGGGATCGCGACAATGATAGGTGGATTAGGGGGCAAGCCAGCAATCTTGAACATTGTTAGAAAATCATGATGCTTTGTTTTATCTGGCCACTCTTGCCAGAATTCTCTTATCACCGGCTCGAAGTCTATCGGGCCGGTCGGTGTATGCCCCGTGGAGGGGGTCAGATTCTGGGAGGTGCCGGGTTCAGCACGAGTATCTTCACAGATCACCTCTTCCCGCAAGGTGCCCGATTCATCACGGATAACTTTGCACATCACCTCTTGCTTGCTGCCGCGTAGGTTCAGCTCATACCCAGCGAAGTCCACAAAATCCTTGCTGAAGCCTCCCCTCAAGACCGGCCAGAGTTGCTGAAAATTATCCGCGGCAGCCCACCGGCGGAACAGATTCATCCAACCACGGTTCAGCTGATGGGCATGGTACTTGTCGAGCTGGACCGCAAGGAAGACGTTCTCCATGAGCTGGATTTGGGCATGACAGAGGTGCAGCACGGAACGTTCAATCTGGCCGGTGGTGGTCGGGACTGTGCCACCTGCGGGAGCAACTTTTTGGGGAACCCCTAGGATCGTCTTCAGCTCAGGGTAGAGCTGGGTATCGTAGTGCAACAGGTACGGGTCTTGACGCAACTGTTGTTCGATGTCGCACAGACCCTTTGACTCTTCGAGGAACGACTCCTTGATGCCCGGAGGCAAGGTTATCCAGTGAGACCGGAGTTTGTAAAACATTTCTGACATGGGCACCGAATTGGGTTTCTCCCTGAGCGCGTCTGCTGCTATAGGATTGAACACCTCATGAGCTATTTGCTCGCCCAACTGTCGATAGGTCTCAAACTGTGCCTCGTCAAAGAACTGATCGCCGGTGCTTTGGTGAGGGAAATCTGTGTGGGCGTTCGCGTACTCCAATACATCGGCGGGTTCATCTCCAGTCAATGAGGCTTTGATGTACACGAGAATACCCACGGGAGCATGCTTGTCCACCTTGTCGTAGCGGATCACACCGATCGCATGATGCCAGCGGCTAAATCGTTGCTCCGATTGCGGGCGAACCATGTCGAGATCAATCTCAATGTCGATACCAAGATCGACACGGATTTTGCGAAGCGCATTCCCCAGATCCTCAAAACTGTAGGTGGGGTCACAGCCGGCATCGCTGACCACGATGAAGCGGCAGCGGCGGAGAACCATTTCATACAGGCCAAGGTTTTCAAAGTGGCCACCGTCAGAGAGATACACATAGGCGTTGTCCTCTCTTGTGTGTCCCAGGGCCTCCTTAATCCACCACCATAGGGCAAAACGGGGCGTCGAACGTTTCCAAGCTGGCTTCACAGATTCTCCGAGCCAGCTGAGGTTTCGAAACTCACCGCGTGCTCCAGCCACTCCACGGTTTCCGAGCCACCACCCTAATCGGATATTGAAGAGCGCAAGCAAGAATGTGACGGGAGGGGAAGAGTGATAACCCATGTTGGGGCTTGCAGCTGCACCCGAGATCGCTAGAGCTGTTCCCAGCGAGAGACATT
>CAZOHW010000466.1:0-3565 GCA_964579525.1 uncultured Nitrospira sp.
ATCATGGTCAGCTTGGCTCATCACGTCAAGACTCTGAACATCCCCAAGGCCTACTTCGAAGAACTGATCAAAGGCGTCGAGATGGATCTCTTCCACAATCGCTATGTCACGTTCGATGAGCTCTCCCTTTACTGCTATCGCGTCGCCTCCGTCGTCGGTCTAATTTGCCTGCATATTTTCGGTGTCACATCGGCTCGCGCGCAAGACTATGCCGTCGCGCTCGGCATGGCCTTTCAAATGACGAACGTGCTGCGCGATGTCGGAACCGACGCCGCGCAAGGGCGCATCTATCTTCCGCTGGATGATCTCCGCCAATATAACTACCCTGAAAAGTCTCTGCTCAATCAGACCTACTCTCCTGAGTTTCGCATGCTGATGGAGCATGAAGCGTCCCGAGCGCTCCTCTACTATAAGCGAGCCGATGCCGCCCTCGCGGCACTGCCTTCTGCCGATCGCCGAGCTCTCACGGTCGCCGAAATTATGCGCGGCATCTATCGGCGAATTTTTGAAGACATCCAACGATCGAACTATCACGTGTTTAAACAACGGATCACGCTCTCCACCACGCGACGTGTCTTCATCGCCTTGCGCGTGTGGCTTCGCTCTCGATTCTCGTGACGGCTCCGTCTCCCCACACGGTGGTGATTCTTGGCGCCGGCCTGGCCGGCATCACCACGGCCTACCATCTCAGTCAGCATAATTATCAGGTCATGGTGCTCGACCATCCCGAATGGATAGATGGATTTCGCACAAACCCATCTGATGCCGCACCGATTCTCCTAGGCTGTCACAAGGAGAGCCACCGCATGCTTCAGGCTTTGGGCGGACCGCAACCTTCACCATCCGACCAGATAATTCCCCTTGCGTTTCGCTTGCCCGACGGGCGAACCACAGCCTATCAGGCTGTCAGACTTCCCGGTGCCTTTCAGTGGATGATGAGTCTGTTTAGTTTTACAGGTCTGGCGTGGCATGACCGATGGAGACTCTTCTCCCATGTGGAGCAAATCTGGGAACAGGCCAAAACTCTTCCTGCAGACCTCGACAACCGCATGGCCAGTGAATGGTTGACGGCCATTGGACAGAGTCCAGAATCACATGATCGCATTTGGGATCCACTCTCGCACTGGTTGACCGGCAACGCACTGGAACACCTCTCTGCCGCTACATTTGTCCAGCTCCTGTCGACTGTATTTCTCGGCGATGCGTCAGACGCCAGACTGACATTCCTGCATGGATCGATCGCACATAGATTTCTCGACCCTATGAAACAAGCCTGCCCTCACGACCCCATCAGGATCGTTTCTCTCGTTCATGAACCGCGCCTGCAGTTTGGACAGGGAGGCCTCAGCGAGGTCTGTCTGTTCGACGGCACCACATTCAAAGCCCAGTGGTATGTCCTTGCGCTCCCCTATGAGCGGCTACTGGCTTTGCTTCCTGATCGACTCCTGACCCGCTATGCCTTTTTTTCCCACATGACTGAGCTGAAAACGCGGTCAGAGATCGTCGTCCATCTCACGTGTCGTACAGCACCACGGGCTCCACGGCTGTTATTGCTGACAGGCCGACCATTTCATCACGTCAGCATGACGCCGGCTGATCCAGACCACAGCACGTATCGGCTGTCTGCCCTCGACAGTCACTCACTCAGGGGACTGGCGGACGACCGGCTGATCGAAGAAGGCCTTGCCGAACTACGCATGCTCGACCCTGATGTGACGATGGAGAACCTCACATCAAAGACTGTCTCACGCGAAAACCGTGCCGCCCTATCGCTGGCGCCAGGCACCGCGCGACTTCGCCCCCTGCAACAGAGCCCTATCCCCAACCTACTCGTCGCTGGTGCCTGGACCGATACAGGATGGCCGGCCAACCTTGAAAGCACACTCGTCAGCGCGCGGCGCTGCGCCGAAAGCATCACCAATCGTGCGACTTAACCAGACCACGGCTGACTGGTAGGTGTGACGTAGGATGTGATGGGGAAAAAGTCTTCTCGTTGGACTCGTCGTAATGGGTGCTGGTTGCGCCGGAGATCCCCTACAAGCGTGGAGGCTACCCTGCAGGATACAGTCGGTACGATATGGACGAGGTTATCGGGACTGTGACCTGAAAGCGAGGTTAACGAACGAACCGCACTTCTACAGCTAGAACTCACCCTTTCCGTTCGGTGTCGGTCCATCAGATCAATTTTCTATTGGAAAAACGAATCGCGAGAGATTTGGTCTTTGCGAATCTCATATTCCTTTTGGTCGATTTTGCCGGCCTTGAAGTCACGTTCCACGCGATCCTTCTCGCGCTTCAAATGGTACTCATAGCCTCCACCCGTCGCTCCGGCACCGACAACACCGCCAAGAAGGCCGCTTCCTACCGATGAACAGCCCGTTAAGCCAATCAGAAACAACACACATGCGATTGATATGGCAAGATTTCGCATGACTCACTCCCTTTGCATAAGCGAAACAGATCTATGCTCCAATCTCTAGATGTCTTTTCTAGGCATTAGCCAGAATTCAGACTATCCTGGCGTGGATACACAGGGCGCTGGAGCGTGCAAAACGCAAGCAGGAATATTCCTGTCGTAATACACACATCAGCCACATTAAAAATACCGGTACGGAGGCTCCCAATCTCAATATTCATGAAATCGATCACGTGCCCATCGTGAGCCACACGATCCCACAGATTGCCCACCCCACCGCTCAGCACAAGACACCACGCCACCGTAAGCAGCATTGATGGTGCTTGTGAAAGTCCGAGATAGAACGCCAGTGCCACAAGGCAGAGGGCAGGCATCACCTGGAACAACATGATCCGGATTGGTTTGGAAAAGCTATCTCCAAGGCTGAGGAACGCGCCTGTATTCTCCGCATATTGCAAACGGAAGGTATCGTAGAACCACGATTGAGGAGGTTCCACAGCGACGTACTGCAGAGCCAGATCTATTGTGAGTTGATCGCAGCCCACACACAGGATAAGCAAGAGGAGGATCAGGAAGCTTCGGTTCAACCGAGACATATCCACTTCTTTTACCGACTAAGCGCCATCCTTTTCTTCTGCCAGCCTTCAAACAGCTTGAGCCCCTCATCGCGAAGCACGTCAGGAGCCATGTCCACGTTGCTCCGACTCATCTGATTCATCAACGCCGACGGAATAGGAATTTGTCGGATACCCATCTTCTCGGCATCTTCCATACGACAACCATACACAATTCTGCTGACCTTGGCCAAGAGACAGGCGGAAAAACACATCGGACAAGGCTCACAGGTGGCAAACATGACGCAGCTGATCAAATCAAGCGGTTGCAATCGTCGACCCGCTTCGCGCAACGCCTGCACTTCCGCATGGGCCGTCGTATCTCGAGCAGAATGCACGCTGTAGTACGCCGTCGAAACCACCCGACCATCTCGAACCAAACAGGCCCCGAAGGGCATTTCCCCCCGCTCCACACCCTGCCAGGCCGCCTGGAGTGCCAGCCGCATGAAATCCGCATCAGTCATCGCCTGACGCTCCTGCACACTAGAACCTATCTCAAAATAGTTGACGGCCTAAACCTTCCGCTCTATAAGTC
>CAZOHW010000467.1:0-3542 GCA_964579525.1 uncultured Nitrospira sp.
CAATCGCACCCGGCTGGAGGGCAGGGGTGGTAATTGAAAGAGCAGGCTTCGGTGTCTCCTCCTGTTTGGACTGACAGGACGTATGCCCGATCGTCCTGCGACAGAGCAGCATCCCTAATGCGAGAGTCTTGAGGGAAAGCCTCATGGCAATCCTCCTGCCGACTGTTCCAGTCGGGCCAACGCCAGTGAGTAATCCGTTCGGGCCTGGGCAAACTCAAGGAGCGTCAAACGGTACACGCGCTGAGCATCGATGACTTCGAGGAGGCTTGCCGCGCCATTGCGAAAACTGAATTGCGCAATATCCAAAGCTTCTTTTGCCTGGTAGAGAAGCCCTTTTTCAAAAACTTTGATCTGACGCTGTGCGGTTTGCATGTCCTGGAAAGATTGCACGACCGCTTGTTCCAGCTCGTACTGGATCCGAATGCGTTCGGCTTGTGCGCGATGTTGCGCACCCATGGCTGTGCCGATCTCCCCTTGTCGTCGATACCAAATGGGAACCGGCACGCTGACTCCCGCAGCGACAGACTCATCACCGGCCTCTCGATGGTACTGGCCGATCACTGACACGTTCGGGATACGCGCCGCGCGCTCATGTTCGAGGGAAAATTGGGCTTGCTCGACCGCCTTCTCTTGTCGGCGAAGCGTGGGATGGTGAGCAATGGCTTGCTCGGTTAAGGCACCCAGATTGAGATCTGACCTGACCGTTTCGAATTCCCCTTGAATGGGAAAGTGCTCACCTAGAGCCTTTCCCGTCACCTTATTGAGATTGGTGCGGGCGACAAGGAGCGCGTTCTCGGCTCTCGCCAGATTATTATGAGCCTTCTGCAACTCGACCGTCGCTTTGACCAGCTCAAATTTTGGCGACTCTTTCGTATCGACGCGTATGCTGACCAGTTTGACGAAATCTTCGATAGTCTTGAGATTGTCCGCTGCCAACTGCGCGTCTTGTTGGGCGAACAGCAATTGAAAAAACGCCGCTTTGACTTCCGCTGTCAGCATCACTTTGGCTTCATCCATGCCGACAAGGGCACCGGAGAAACCTGCATCGGCGGCTCCTTGTCGAGCCGCCCGCTTTCCCGGCCATTCCAGTGGCTGCTCAACCGTGATTGTCCGTTCCGCGATTGAGACACCGTTACGTGGATCTCGAATCGAACCACGGCCGGTTGATCCGCTGAGGATGGGGTTCAGGTAGGCGCCGGCCGCGGCCTGACGGCCTCTGCTTTCCTCAAGGGCTGCTTCCGCTCGATCCATGACCGGACTGTGCTTCAACGCATGAGTCAAGATTTCTGATAAAGAATAGGTCGTGGCAAGTTGTTCAGCCCCATTCGCAATTTCGGCACAAACACCGGCGCTGACTAAGCAATACGCCATGAAAACGGGTATCACTCTGTACGGAATCATTGGGGGTCTCCTCCACGGGCGGCCGCGTCTGGAAGCACTTCAGAACGCACGTCTCCAGGCTGCACGTCCGTGACAATGTGACTCAACGTGAAAACGTGTGAGGACTAGGCGAGAGGACTGGGCGGTGCGCGAGGAGAACACGTGTGAGGAAACGGCGCGAAAGACTGAACAGAGGCGGTAGTCCAATGGGGGCGGACTATCTGCTCTACGGCTGAAACAACATTCGGCGAATACCCGAATACCTGTATAAGAAACGGCTTGAGTGATTTACGATCGGTTGAATCGGTCTGCAGCGACAAACCAAACTCTGTGTGGCCGTCACCTGAATGCGCGAATTTGGCAGAGCCGCTAACTGTCTCCTCGTGATTTTCATAGCTGGCGAACTCGCAATCAAGGTCTGGAGACCACACCGTATGGATGGTCCCGCCGTGAACATGCCCCGCTTCTCCATGACGATGATCGGCCTCGGGATGCATATGAAACAAGGGAACCGCAAGCATCCACACGGATGCCCAGATGAGGACGACCACACGAGACCACGAACGTAGTGTTGGTTTTGGTTTCATTTCTTCGATAAAACTACCACAACTACCTCGACGCATCAATTGATGAACGTTCGCTCGTCCACTCGGGTTGTAATGCCCACTACCAGGCAGTTATAAGAAATCATGTGACGCCTCCCATGCTGTCAGATTGCTCCAGCCAGCAATTCCCCACGGAAATCTGGGCATTCAGCTTTGTCAGGACAATACCCGCTGCAATTGACAATATCGATGAGGTCTTCCTATAGTGATTGCCATGCAACGGTATCAGATTCTCCATTTTCACCGGCAGATTGTGGGATGCCTGCTCGTGGTATGGCTCTTTTTGGGCAACGTGGCACTCGCTGAACAACTAAACGTCGTGTCGGAAACTAACTCCTCTGGCGAACAGGCGCTCACGTATTTGCAGCTCGCCGTGAAATCCGAACCGCTGAATGCGTCGATTGTCGCCACTTTTCTCAATCTGCTCGCCCTCTCGGTCATCATCTCTCTCAGTGCAGCGGTTACCTCGGTTCTCTCAAATCCGATTAATTCCTTCGTCGACTTTGCGTGCTCGCGAAGTCTCCCTCGTTTCACCTGCTGTTACCGTCTCTGATTCTCGACTCCTCATCGTTGTGGAGTAAGTGGTCACCCAGTATTCAAGGGTGGTCTCAATAACCATAACTGCGGAGTACGAGCATGAATCGGATTCTTGAGTCTCTGTGCCTATTGCTTATTTCAGGCTGCGCCTGGCTTCCCGAATACTCCTTACCGCGCCCCAATCCGCCGCTTACCGTCTTGGTGGGACCGGTTACCATGGAGGCTCCGGTGACCGCACCATCGGACTTGGCCACCTTCGAGGAACGTCCATCATCCGATGTCGCGCCCCAGCTTTTAAACAGCTCACCGAAGAAGTCGAAGTGACGGCTCAACGACTATTGACCGAGGAACTGGCTCGGCAACCGGGATTTCTCGTCGTGACGGTGGCCGATGCGCGGCGGCTTCAGACCAACTATTCAATCGCGGGGAATTCGCTTGATGCGGAAGGCTTGCGAGCGCTTGGCGAGGAAGCTCATGCTGATGTGGTGGTCACTGGGCGGCTCGTCGATTATGGCGTCGTCCGCTGGCAATACTGGGTGCCGGGATTACTGGTTTCCATGCTTACGGAAACCCAATTGTTGGCGAAGCGACCGGATTTAATCCGATGGCCATGGCGGTCACCGCTGCTAGTGAACTGTTGACCGATGTCCCGGTGTGGTGGGGTGGCGCATACATTGCGGGATGGGCACTTCGTCCCGTCCATCTCAAAACGGAGGCGCGAGAGGTGCAGGGGTGTGTCAAGAAACCATGGAAGGAGGAAGCACTTGTCGTGTTGATTCCGGGATGGACGCTGAAGAAAGTCGAGTCCGACGAACGCCGCCGAAAAGAAGTCCAACTCACGGTGAATCTGACGCGCGCTGTGACGGAGATTGCCGACCAAGCGGGGAAGGAACTCCGCCTTCCATCCTGTGCAACGTCGGAGCCGGATAGACGCAAGGGACATCCTTATGACCACGGGGGCTGTTGTATACTGCTCCCCTCTAAGACACGAGGCGCCTGAACTGAGTAGACTGTGGCTAA
>CAZOHW010000468.1:0-3502 GCA_964579525.1 uncultured Nitrospira sp.
CTATATCAGCCAGCAGCTCTGGACTGAGCAGACTATCTGCGTCCAAGAACAAGAGCCACTCACCGGTTGCCTGAGCCGCGCCTGCGTTACGTGCCCGACCGATTTGATTGATTGGTTCAAAGACGACCAAGGCGCCGGCTTGTTTGGCGAGCTCCGCCGTGTTGTCCGTGGAATTATTGTCGACGACGATGACCTCCGATGTGAAACTGGGTGTTGCGTTTGCAGCCAGTGATGTGGTCACGGACTCAAGAGTTTGTCCGATTAAACGCGCTTCATTGAACGCGGGGATGACGATGGAGAGGTGCATAGGATGGATATGATGCCACAGATGCTCGGTATGAGGGAAGAATGGAAGGGGGTCCTGAGCCTCGTCTCAATGCAGCGGCTAGTATCGCGTCGATGAGCCGATGCAGCTGCAGAGCTACACATTCGGAGACCGCGGTGTGGTACGATTCCACGCCATGCCGCTCTCGAGTTTTCACCCCCTCATTTCCGAGTGGTTCCAGTCGCAGATCGGACAGCCGACCGAGGTTCAAGTCCAAGCATGGCCTGCAATTCAATCCGGCGCGGATGCGCTGATTGCCGCGCCGACGGGCTCGGGAAAAACTCTCGCAGCCTTTCTCTCCTGCATCAATCAGCTCTTCAAACAAGCCCTTGATCGTGAGTTGGACGACCATACTCAGGTCCTCTATGTCTCGCCACTCAAGGCGCTGAGCAACGACATCCAGAAGAATCTCCAGAAACCGCTCGCTGAGATCGGTGAACGTGCGCTTCAGGCTGGACTCATGATGCCGGAGTTGCGCGTGCTGGTCCGCACGGGCGATACGCCGATGGCGGACCGGCAGCAGATGCTCATGCGGCCACCACATATTCTGGTCACCACACCGGAATCCCTCTTTATCTTGTTGACGGCCGAAAAGAGCCGCCGACTGTTGGAGACTGTTCGCACAGTGATTGTCGATGAAATCCATGCGCTCGCGCCGAATAAACGAGGCGCCCATGTGGCCCTGTCACTCGAACGGCTCGAAGCCCTCACATTGACCAAGCCGCAACGGATCGGCCTCTCCGCCACGCAACGCCCGATCGAAACTGTGGCGCAGTTTCTGGTTGGGAACCGTGATCGGTCACAAGTCAATGGTCATTTGTCATTCTCAGTGGACTCAGCACTCAGTACTCAGCACTTAGTCCTCAGTCCTCACCTCTCCCCACTTCCCGTCATCATCGACGTCGGCCACAAGCGACAGATGGATCTTGCCGTCGAAGTGCCAAAGGATGAATTGAGCGCCATTGCCACCAATGCCATCTGGGCCGACATCTACGACCGGGTGGCTGAGTTAGTGAAGGAACATCGGACAACGTTAGTCTTCGTCAATACACGTCGTTTAGCAGAGCGGGTCTCACACTATCTGGAAGAACGGCTCTCGGATCTCGGGCCTGATGCCGTGGCGGCCCATCACGGTAGTTTGTCGCGGCAGATTCGACTGTCGGCAGAGGAACGGCTCAAGTCCGGTAAGACCCGTGTGGTGGTAGCGACCGCGTCACTTGAACTGGGGATCGACGTGGGCACGGTGGATCTCGTCTGCCAGATCGGCTCGCCGCGAGCCATCGCGACCTGCCTGCAGCGGATCGGTCGGGCTGGTCACTGGATCAGGGCTATTCCAAAAGGCCGTTTGTTCGCCACGACCAGAGACGAATTGCTCGAATGCGCCGCGTTGATCCGCGCCATCAAGAATGGGACGTTGGACCGCATTGAGGCCCCTCCGGCGCCGCTCGATATCCTGGCTCAACAGATCGTCGCTGCTGCTGCGACACAGATGTGGACGGAAGAGGAACTGTTTGCGTTGGTCCGCCGTGCCGATCCCTATCGTAAATTGGAACGGACCATGTTCGACCGTATCCTGCGCATGTTGGCGGAGGGGATTGCGACCAATCGTGGGAGAGGGCTCGCGTATCTCTATCATGACCAGATCAATCATCGGCTGAAGGGTCGTCGTGGGGCGAGACTTGCAGCCATCACGTCTGGCGGTGCCATTCCCGATACCGCTAACTATACCGTGGTCGCAGAGCCGGACGGCACGGTCGTGGGAACGGTGGATGAAGACTTTGCCGTGGAGAGCCTGGCAGGTGACATTATATTGCTCGGCAACACGTCCTGGCGGATCAAGGGAGTCGAAATGGGAAAAGTGCGGGTGGAAGATGCCCATGGGGCGCCCCCCAACATTCCCTTCTGGCGTGGTGAAGCTCCCTCGCGCACAGCTGAACTTTCTGTGGAAGTCGCAAGTCTTCGATCCGAGATTGATCGACTCATCAACGAACATCCTTCACCCCTGACTCCTCACCCCTCACTCCTCATCTGGCTTCGCCAAGACTGCGGCCTCGATCCACGCGGCGCACAACAGGCCATCGAATATGTCCTGACGGGAAAAGCCGTGCTTGGAGTGGTGCCGACGCAGGATACCATCGTCGCTGAACGGTTCTTCGATGAAAGCGGTGGAATGCAGTTGGTGATCCATGCGCCCTTCGGCGGCCGGATCAATAAGGCCTGGGGGCTGGCGTTGCGCAAGCGATTCTGTGTGACGTTTGATTTTGAGCTTCAAGCAGCGGCGACAGATAACGGGCTGGTGATTTCACTCAGTGAGAAACACAGTTTCCCATTGGAATCGGTATTTAGCTATCTCCACTCCAACACAGTGCGCGAGGTCTTGATCCAGGCGGTACTGCTCGCGCCGATGTTCACGACCCGCTGGCGCTGGAATGCATCACGGGCCCTGGCTCTCCTCCGTTTTGTAAAGGGGAAGAAAGTCCCGCCGCAGATTCAACGGATGAAGGCGGAGGACTTACTCGCTGCGGTTTTTCCTGATGCGATCGCTTGCCAGGAAAATCTGATCGGCGAGCGGGCCATGAGACAGATCCCTGACCATCCCTTGGTCCAAGAAACGCTGCGGGACTGTCTGACGGAAGCAATGGATGTGGAAGGGATTACTGATGTGCTTCAGAGGATCGAATCCGGCAAGATTCGGTGTGTCGCGATCGATACGCCTTCGCCGTCTGTCTTTTCCCACGAAATTCTCAACGCGAATCCCTACGCCTTCCTGGACGATGCCCCGCTGGAGGAACGCCGATCTCGAGCGGTCGAACTGCGGCGGACCCTGCCGCCGGAGCTGCTCGGCGAGATCGGCGCACTGGATCCGAAGGCGATAGAGGACGTGATGCGTGAGTCGTGGCCGGTCGTGCGTGATGCCGACGAACTGCACGATGCGCTGATGCTTGCCGGTTTCATTATGGACGGCGAGCGGCCTTTGTGGCGGCCGCTTTTCGATGAACTCACAGAGCAGCGCCGGGCGGCGCGCCTGGACACAGGAGCGGGACCGGTGCTTTGGGTACCGGCGGAGCGCAAGCCGCAGTTCGATGCCGTCTACCCCAATGCCGCGTACTCTCCCGCGATCACCGCTCCCTCGCGCTCACTGCAACACTGGACCAGAGAAGACGCTCTGGTCCAGAT
>CAZOHW010000469.1:0-3489 GCA_964579525.1 uncultured Nitrospira sp.
TGATTATCCACTCGCCGAGCTGCGGGACACTGATCAGCCAGTGTATGCCCTGCAAGCGAGTGGGTTGGATGGCCGTCATGTTGGCAATCTGTCGATGGAAGAGATGGTCGGGAGATACTTGAAAGAAATAAGGAGCTTGCAGCCAGAAGGGCCCTATTATCTGGCTGGGTTCTGTTTCGGAGGATTGGCGGCGCTGGAGGCCGCTCGGCAACTATCCTCAGCCGGTGAGAGCGTGGCGTTGGTCGGAATGATTCAGACGACGTATCCCCACTGCGATGTGTTTCAAGGGATGTCGATCATGCAGCAATGGTGGCATCGAGCAAAGAAACGATCCGACTTAGAATGGGAAAGTTTCCGGTATCGTGGGATCGGTCATGTCAAGGAGCGCATCAGACGTGTCATCGATGTGATGGGAGCAAAGGCAGCCATTGCCCTCGATCAATTCCTGGGAAAGAGTCACAGTGACTATGCGGCTCGCTCTATGCCGTATATCCTGGAACGATTAGCAATCGAGCATGAGAACGTCTATCAAGCGTATCGGCCTTGTTCTTACTCTGGGGCCGTCGTCTTGTTTCGAGCACAGTACCAATTACCAGGGATTTCTCACGATCGTTCGCTCGGCTGGAGCAATCTGCTTGGAGCACATCTTGAGGTGTGTGATATGCCCGGTCATCAGCAAAACTTGTTGCTGGAACCGCACGTGCGTGTACTGGCCAGAGAACTCATGCGCCGTTTGAGGGACACGCAAAGGTTTTGGGCAACCAATACGTCTCAGTCGGTGGCTGTGTAATTGAGCGTCATAGAGTAGAATCAAAGACTATATGGCGGTTCTTCCCAATCCATTCATGACATCGGTGCTTGCAGCCGGGGCGTTTCACTACTGCGTGGGAAAGACGTGACCAGTCATTCACCGCGCAATGGTATTTGGGCTATCGACCCCCTCCGGGATGAACGATGGCCTGAACTTGTGAATCGACATCCTCAGGCGTCAGTCTTCCATACACGTGGTTGGTTGAATGCGTTGCACACCACGTATGGATATGAGCCGATCGCATTTACAACCTGTGCTCCCAGTGCCCCACTTATCACGGCCGTGCTGTGCTGTATTGTCCGCAGTTGGTTGACGGGCACACGTCTGGTCTCCTTGCCGTTCTCAGATCACTGTGAGCCGCTCGTCGACTCGCCGGAGCAATTCACGCAACTCTGTATTCATCTTGAAAGTGTGAGGGCACGGGAAGGGTGGAAGTATGTGGAGGTTCGTACCTCAGATCCACAACTCACGTTCGGTACAGAGTTTGGCCCGGCCAATACCTATGCTCTACATCGATTGGATCTGCGGCCATCGCTTGATCTGTTGCGCAGGGGATTTCACAAGGACTGTATCCAGCGCAAGATTGCTCGCGCCGAGCGCGAAGCGCTCCGGTATGAGTCAGGCCGGAGTCCCAAGCTTCTTCAGCAGTTGTATCAGCTGCTTCAACTGACTCGCTCTCGACATCAACTGCCGCCGCAACCCTTCTCGTGGTTTGAGAACGTGGTGACTTGCTTGGGGAAGGACGCCTGTATCAGAATTGCCTTACAAGGTGAGACGGCGATCGCCGGGATCCTCACGCTCGATCATGGGAACACGATGGTCTACAAATATGGCGGATCCGACGCCCGATTCAATAATCTGGGCGCGACCCCCATGTTGTTTTGGCACGCCATCACAGAGGCCAAGGAAGCCGGGATGAAAGAACTCGACTTGGGTCGATCAGACCTCGACAATGCCGGGCTGATTGCGTTCAAAGAGCGTTGGTCGGCTGCCAGGTCTACTCTGATCAATTGGCGAGTGCCCGCCGTACAAGGTAGTCCGTCTAGTGAGCGTAGGAAGATTCGGTTGGTTCAGGAAGTCTGCGCGTGGGTCCCTGACAGGTTGCTCAACGTGGCAGGGCGATTGCTCTATCGGCATATCGGATAATGGCGCGCCGCTTAGCCTGATGCAGAGGTGCCGAGGTCCGATCCTCTCCAACTCCAGCATCGCAACCGCCAGTTCTTCCCTTCTCCAACCACCGCTCCGGTATAGCCTGACGCCGGGGTGAGGCCGTAGAGGCTCCAACGATGACTGTCTTCGCTTCGCAGCGCAGTGGATCCATCTTCAGAAAGCTTCACGTTAAAACTCTTGAGAGGGAGGGTCATCCCCGAACCTCGTGCTTTGAGATAGGCTTCTTTGCGCGTCCAACACCTGAAAAACGCCTCCTGTCGAAAGTCCTGAGGCCAAGAGAGGATTTCTGTGACTTCTTGGGGGGAGAAAAATCGACGAGCGATGCCTTCCCAATCGGCCATGGGACGGACGGCTTCTAGATCAACGCCGACCTCGCGGGTGTTGGCAAAAGCATAGAGCGCTATCCCATGGGAATGGGAAATATTGAACTGCATCACACGGTGTTCCTCATTCGAGTTCAGACTGGGCTTTCCGTGTGGACCATAGGAAAATGACAGGGCCGCCGGCTGTTGGGATAGGTAGGCGCCCAAGATTGTGCGAAGAATGCCACGTGCGGCGATAAAGCGCTGACGATCCCGGTCAAATTTGAATCGTGCGGCACGAGTTTGTTCATCGGGGGCGAGGGAGGTCGTCAACGTGTGCAACAGGTCGGAATCAATATCGAGCGAGGCGCGCCAGACGTGCACGTCATCGTCAGGCAGCGGAGGGGCGCTCAGGTGAGTCAACCAGTCGGAGATGGGGTTCATTGTAGAAGCATCCGTGCGGTGCTAAAACCGGTTCAATATGGTTGAGGGCCATCCAACCTGGTAGTTATACCGAGGAACAAGACGTATTCACCACAGCAATGGAACCACGACACAGGCCGCGACGGGGGAATTATCCCTCGATGATCCCAATTACGATGGCATGGGCGACGAACCGGCCGTAGGGTACGTCGCGGCACTGTTCCCAATTCGACTCGATCCAATAATTCTGCTTAGAAATCCGTTTCAGAAACTGCTGGCTCGTGAACGGGCTCTGCCCCTCGTTCAGTAGGTTGTCAAAGTATCGGTTATAGCCGATTGGTAGACTGGCCACGAATCTGCCCGACGGCGCCAAACATTTAGATCGCAGATGCTCGATGGCCTGGAGGAGCTTAATCGGTTCCTGCGGTTGTTCATCCCACCCGACATGTTCCAATGTTGAAATGCTGACAATCAGGTCGTAGGGGGTTTGCGGTACAAACTCGACGATATCTTGATTGATGACGCCAGGGCTGACCTCGTATTTGTCGACGACGTCATGATTGATGGGAAAGTAATGCGAAAGGACGTTGCCCACCTCGAGTGCCCGCCGGCCTTCATGCTGGAGCAGAAGGTCGCGAAAAATGGGGATCTCAACGCCGCGCTCGTTCTTCCATGTGCGATTGTAGGGGTGGTACAGATACTCGTAGGTCTGTCCGGCGAACTGAAAAGTTCAGCCCATATCCCTCGCGAAGACGATGGGGTACATAGGCCCGCACATCCGCC
>CAZOHW010000470.1:0-3476 GCA_964579525.1 uncultured Nitrospira sp.
GGAATTATGCCGGAAACTCTCCTAGAAAGTGGTCCAAAAATGCCGGAGCCGACCAATGTTGGTGGCAGAGGGCTGGAGGGATGTGGTGGCGTAGCAGTGTCACAGGGTTCGATCCGACGGACTGGGGTTGATGCGGTTGAGGGACACGATGCTGTGGAGCAGGCGGTAGCGTCAGTAAGGAGTGGTGCAACTGCAACGGAAGCGCCCCCTGGCTGGCCTGGGGCAGGGAAGCCACCTGTCTGGACCGCCACGAACGAACTTTTGTTCTTTCTTGTCGATGCTCAAGGACAACCGCTTGAAACAGGGGGTATTCGATGGCCGATACAGGAGGCGCGACATATTACGCGAAAGGCGGAGGTACTCGCTCAGGATCACAAACAATGCACAGTGGTCCCTCACGGTAGCTCGGCTTCCCTAATAGTGCTGCAACGCCCGCCTCACCCCCTAGGATCCATATGGCACGACAAGCATGAGTGTTTGTTATGGGGCGATCCTGGGCGTGTATCGCCGTGGGGTGGTGGAAACGGGCTAAAACAAGAAATCAGGAAAACCGATCCATCCAGAACTTCCCTTCTTACCTTAACACTTGGGTACGTAATCTCGCTTAGAACTAGGGTTTTCCCCAGGAAGGACGAGCTGTCGGCACCGTTTATACTGCGGCTCTGTTCAGGAAGAACTCTAATGCTGCTCACGAACAACTCATCGACGAACCTCATATCGACGACTCAAGCGAACTCCGCGAAACTCAGGCACAGTATCAAACCGTATTTGATAGGGCTCCGCTCGCCATCTACTCCTGTGATGCGGAGGGACGTCATTTGAGACTGCAACAAGCGGGCGGCGGAGTGATGAGGCAGAAGACCATCGTTCGGGGATACCGATGAACGGTTCTGCGGTTCCTTCACGCTGTACCGGGCAGATGGAACTTATATGCCCCATGGGCACTGTCCCATGGTGGACGTGCGGTGTGGCCAGATCCCGGAACTCCGTCATGGCGAAGTCCAAATCGAATCGTTGCATAGCTTGGATCGTAGAATGCCATGTCGATCGTTATTTCGGTAACTTAATTGGGCCGCCTAGGATGTGGTGCGAGCCAGCTTCTCAACCAAGCGTATATGACAAATGCAGTCTATCTGTGGAGGCCATATGCTTTACAAGCTCGGTTCACTCGCTTTCCTCGCTTTCCTCCTCAACGCCTGCGGTCATGTTAAGGACATGGACGGTCCGAAATCTCACAGGGGTTTTTCTCTCGGCGTCGCGGGCGTTGCTACTCCTCAGCCCAATAGGTTATCGGTCGCTGCACCGCTGGCAAACCTGATGAAACATCCAGCCACCGATGTGCAGATCGATAAGATCACCCTCGCATCAACTGCTGCGCAAACGCTGTTGCCGCTGGCTGTCGGAACTATCCCGGCACGGTCCAGTGTGATCGTCCAGGCGGAATTTAGCAGCGGAGGGCTTGTCGGCGGTCAACGGTATGAACTGGTTCTGCACGGTACCTACAGAGGCCGTCCGGGCGACAAAGACTCCGACAAAGGCGAGAGTCACAGATTCAAGGTTCACACACCCGTGGTCATTCCACCCCCCGCTGAGGGTTCCGGTCAACTCGGCACGACCCAACTGCCGCCGCACAAGGTCGAGGGAGGGAAATATCCTCCTCGGCCGCCGCAGATGGACGAAGATGAAGTTAATGCGGGGGCGCCGCCGGTTCCCACGAACCCCGACGTGCCAAGCACGCCGACTCCCACCGGCACCGAGATCAAACCCGCACCGATCGGCGATCCACCCGCTATCCGGTTCGATGTCAACAATTCGGTGGGGATCACCGGCGCCGGGCAAAGCTGCAGCGGCGATTCCGCGGCCGTATGTGCAGAGCCCAGTGGCGCGAGCGGCAATGGAGTCATCTTCCTCTCCGTGAATTGGCGTGCCGCTTTTTCAACAGATGGCGGATCGAGCTTCACAGTCCTCGATCCGACAACAATCTTCCCGAACGATGCCATTGGATTCTGCTGCGACCAAATCATTCAGTACGCCCCTTCTATCGACCGCTTTATCTGGCTGTTGCAAGGCACCGGATATCGTCTCGCCATGGCGAGTCCTGCTGATATTAGGAACAGCAATGGCACCGCATGGACGTACTGGAATCTGACGCCCAGTCTTTTTGGCAAATGTACAGGTCCTGACTATCCAGACCTTTCGATAGGAGATCACTCACTCTACATAAGCTGGGATGCGGGTGGAGGGAGTGGATGCACCGCGGGATTCCAAGTCGTCCGTACGTCGCTTGCGGGTATTCAAGCCGGTGGTACCATCACGGTTGAGTTTACCGATCCCGCCAATGCGCCAAGTTCGAAGATATGGGGCGAACATCTCACGCAAAATACAGGCGACGAGATCTTCTGGGCGGGACACAACGGAAATACCAAACTCACGGTCTATTCGCTTAAAGAAGGGTCCAACACGTACTTCTGGCGCGATGTCGGGATTTCCAGTTGGGCGAACAACGCGCCGACATCGACCACGCCCGACAACCAGGATTGGTTGGCAAAGAACTTTAACGGGCCGAACGGGAACTCCTTCCCTCGGAACGGCATTATTGGGGCGGCACGATTTGACAATCAGATCTGGTTCGGCTGGACGGCGGGCACGGATAAGAACTTTAAGCAGGCGCACATCGAGATCGTGACACTTGATCGCAATAAGAACTTTGGCAAAATCCAGCAGGTACAGGTCTGGAACAATGGCTATGCGTTTGCCTATCCGGCGTTCTCAACGAGTGCCTGCACGGGCGAGCTCAGCATGTCGTTCGGATATGGTGGCAATGGAAATTACGAAAACCATGTCGTGGGGTTTTGGGGAGACTTCGTCGCCTACATCACCACCAACAGCGACGTCGGAACCAATCGGTTTGGCGACTACGTCACAATCCGCCGTGCCCCCATAACACAAAACGACCCCGGTAATCTCTTTACGGCCTTCGGCTTTGGTGTCAACAAACAGACTTCCCCGCAAACCGGGAAGCAGACGGATGTAAAATATGTGCTCTTTGGCAGGCCGGCCTGTCCAATAATTCAGTAGCGGGGAGGCGAAGGAGCATCTTCATCGTCCAATCGGCAGGGAATACAGTGCTGGATGGGCCAGCACTACCACATCAGCCGACAGGCCCACCGTGCCGACATGGCTCAGACGGTCACTCCGACAGACCTGGGCCACCGCCGGCCCTTTGCTCAGGGCGACTTCGGCTTCACGCAGCGTGGCGAGAATCTGTTCGACGGTGTGACCCAACGGTTGGCATGCGGCCCTTGTTTGACCCAAAACCCGAAAAGTAGGCCACTGGCAGCTTGAGGAAACGGCCAGAGTGAGACCTCCCCAGAAACTAGACCACGCCGTGCTGGAAATTTGGTGCTTCTTGCAGCCCGGCTTCGACCGTTTGGTCAGTAAACTCCTGGGGTGTTAAGTTCCCCAGTGAACCATGC
>CAZOHW010000471.1:0-3476 GCA_964579525.1 uncultured Nitrospira sp.
GCCGTAACCAATCTGTACGAGCCGGTGGAGGAGTCGGCTCTATTGGGAGCCCCTCCGCGTGCTTCACGAATTCCTGTGCAGCCTTGACCGTCGAGATGACGGAGTCTTTTAGAAAGTCTCGCCGACCATATGATGAATTGTTAGCCATGAATGGATTGAGGCACTTTGGTGGATGGTCAAAATTGCTGTCCAGCGAGGCCGCAGCAAGCGAAAGGCCGAGGCGTACGCTTTATGTACGTTGAGGCCTTAAGCGATGCGAGAACAAAGCTGGCAGCGATTTTCACCATCCACCTCTACATGACGCCATCGGCTCGCAGCTTATAGACTTCCACACAGCGATCACAGGCTCCGAATTCCACATCCCACCCCGGATGGTTTTCACGGATGAAGTCAAGTACATAGGGCTCGACTTTCTTCTCCATCTCTTCAACCCATGAATAGGTTGGAAATCGGCAGAGCGGGCAAGGGAATCCCGGCATCAACATGATCTTATTTTCAGTCTCGGGAACCTCTCCACCCTCAACATCCACCGCACGATCCATCACGCGGAGTATATCGGCAGCCATTTCGATCAACTCGGAATGGCTAAAAAACGACGTCTGCCAAAGCCCTTCAAACACCGACTTCAGTTGAGGCGGTGGAATCTTCCGGTACCACGAGCGGAACTCCTTGAACCGATCCTCCTTGCTCAGCATCGGTTCTTTACCCGCCGCGACCAGCCGACTATCCACACTTAAACTCCAGAGCACACGATAACGCTGTAAAATCAAGGTCTCTTCGCCGGGATTCTGTCCGACCTTTGTGTCGGGATCGTACCCAAAGAGCGGGTCGATCATGTCTGAAATATGCATCAGTTCATGGCGGCAATAGCGAGTCAATGCCGGGTCATAAAATCGGCGGGGAATCAGCTTGATCCCGACCCCCTTCATGCCCTTCTCTTCGAACTGTTTCGCCAGCTCTTTTTCGACGGATCCCCATTTGCGGAGGATATCGACACCTTCCTGATCTTCTTTCAACACACCTTTGACCAGGACGATTCCCACCTTTTCTCTCAAGAGCGGATACTCAAGAAACGAGTCCCGCACGATATCCGAAAAGCCCCAGATACCAAAAAGATATTGATACAGTTTCTTAAACTCCGCCTCCCGGTCTTCGAGCATGAATTTCTCGTAAATCGGGTCCGCATATTCATGGAACTCCTTGTAGTAGGTCGGATCTCCTTCTCGTTCCGTCTTTTCGACGAATGAGTCGATGACTTCCTGGAGCAATGCTGGTTGGAATCTGATTTCCATGGGAGAAGACCTTCAGCGGTGCGAGAAGACCGCTGGGAAACAACCTGTACGAAGACTGCTTGGCAACATAGCTATGGGAGTTGGCGTAACCTGTCGACGATGGCCTTCATCTTTCACACTCTCAGCACCAACCCTGAATCAGCCTTCCCTCCGAATGGGACGATCAATGGGTTGACTTGGCTGCGAGGCATCTCTTACGATCCATACTGCGAGCGGGATTATACTGGCCGGGCTGTTGGCCAATCAAGGACCTGACAATCTAAGGAAACACACGATCCATGCCGGAACCGACGATGACTCCTCCACTGCCGAGTATTGCCCCTGGGGCACCGACATCCTCAATACCCGCCATCGATTTTTTAGCCTATTGGGAAGCCGATTGCCGTGAAGTCAAAACATTCCGTGGCCATTCACACGGTGTCTGGGCAGTTGCATTCTCACCTGACGGATTGACGTTGGCCAGTGGCGGCGCAGAACGCCTCGTCCGCATGTGGGACATCGAAACCGGTCGGTTGCTCCGCTCCCTTCGCGGCCATACCAATGATATTCGAGCCATCGTGTTTACGCCAGACGGGCAAACGCTGGCCACAGGCAGCGAAGACCGGACGATTCGACTCTGGAACGGCAAGACCGGCGAGCCGACAAAGCTCTTGTTTACGCGCTACGATCATAATGTCTGCAGTCTCTCCCTCTCGCCGGACGGCCTCATGCTCGCGCGCGGCAGCCATAACAAAGACATCAAAATTTGGGAAGTCACGACCGGCACGGAACTCATGACCTTGCTTGGGAAAGACGAGTACGATCACCACTGGTCGGTCTGTGTGGCCTTCTCGCCGGATGGCATTCATTTAGCCAGTGGAACCGACATTGGCAAGATCAAAGTGTGGGAAGTGCTCCCGAGCGGCGAGGAAAAGGTCCTCCACGACGGCCATTGGCAACGGAACCAAGAGGACTCTACCGAGACGCGCGGCTATTACATCGAGGATGATGGTGGATTCCAAAAGCCGATGGACTATTGGATCGGCGCCATGACCTTTACTCCTGACGCCAAACTCTTGATTACCGGCAGTCGAGATACCACCATCAAGCTCTTCGAGATGCCCACCGTGGTCGAGAAAAAAGCCTTGACCGGTCACAAGGGCTGGGTCCGCAGCCTCGCCGTCTCGCCCGATGGGAAAGTCCTGGCCAGTGCCAGCGACGATCAGACCATTAAATTTTGGGATCTCTCCACCGGACGAAACTTTCGGACAGTCAAAGCTCATACTGGTGGGATCCGAGGACTCGCCTTTTCTCCCGATGGTAAGCGCCTTGCCAGTGCCTCATGGGATCGGACCGTCAAGCTGTGGGAAGGGGGAGAGAAGACGGAAGGGTAAGGGGAGCCGGCTAGTCCAGCAGCCCAGAGAAAAATTAGTCAACCTGACGGTCTCAGTTCGGCGCGATTTCGTAGACCAGCGTTACCGTAGCCTCAATCTTCAGTTCCCCCGGTGAGATCGGTACATCAGCAGTGCTCACCTCCAGGGCCATGCGGGCCATAGGCGCAGCGGGCCTGATCATCTGACCACCTTCAGTGACTGAGAGAATTCGTGCAAGCTTGACATGCAGCGTTTCGCTCAGCACCGTAGCCTTTTCCCTGGCCCTGGCAGCAGCCTGCTTCAACGCACCCAACCGCGCCGACTGCTCATCACGCAAGCCCCAATGCAATCCTTGAAAGTTGTTTGCTCCAGCCTTTAAGACCTCTTCGATCACCTTGCCGACTTTGTCGAGAGAGCGGATTTCCACTGCAACTATATTGCTGACTACATACCCGATAATTTCCGGAGATGTCGGTGGTGCATCACTGTGACGGGTAGAGGGCGGTCGGTATTGAGGAGAAACCGTAAAGGACGAGGTTTGGATACGCTCCTGCTCGATCTGGAGGTCTCGCAACCGTTCCATGACTTTCCCCATGGTGGTACTATTTTTCTTCTGCGCTTCAGCAAGAGATTTACCGACAGTCTCCAAGCCAAACGTCACGGAGGCCGTATCCGGCGCATGTGGTACCGTCCCGGTTTCGGTCACCGTGAGGGTCGCTGTCTCGGGTTTCGTTTCATCATGTGCCCTGGTCACAGCTGGAATTCCAAGCAGTAATACTAAGGAAGGTCTGATTTATTCCCCTCGCGAGATGTGCTACGAATAGCGCAGGAC
>CAZOHW010000472.1:0-3475 GCA_964579525.1 uncultured Nitrospira sp.
GAAGCCGCCATCTTACTCTAGTTTCGAACTGTCGTCGTTTTCCGGGGAGACGTCAGTGCCCGTAAGTGGATTTATGCAAACTCGATGTCCCTCTCAGCAATCAGTGAGACAACAAAATACCCCTGAAGCCTTACGACTCCAGGGGTCCAGATTCTATGGGCCAATCTATAGGCCAACTTGATAAAAAAAGTGTCTATTTGTGTCCTCTCCTGTCCGCTAGTGAGATGAGTGTCCAGTCATAGAGCATTGATCCGTAAAGGTATTCTCGCAACCGTTTGAAATACTGAAAACTGCAACACTGCTTAGCAAACCGTTGCCTTCGGCCACTCGGCCACCTCTCCATGTCACGATTGAAGGGGTTCCAGCACATTTACGGCGGAACGCCAAGCGGGGAGGAAACCGCCGATCACACATCTAGCCGGTGGGAGAGGCACAAAGAGATGAGTACAAAAAGACATTCAGAATCGAGGCAAGGATTGTCTTGTTTATGATCCTAGATGTATGGACAATCATCGGGGCCTAACCGGCATCCTTCTTTCTCGTCATTTTTCAGAACTGCGATGGGTCATTATTCCCAGCATTATACTCGACGGTTATCTGAGCGGACGGCGTGGGGTTCTGCTCTTGTGAAAGGCTGCGGCCTGAGTTTATCATGGCGTCCGCGACTCATCAGCATCTCTTCAACATGGAGCATATGGCATGAAACAGGATCAGCAGAAGACCGTAGTCTCGACGCGCATTGAGCGAGATACCATGGGGGAACTTGCCGTTCCCGCCGAGGCCTATTATGGCGTGCAAACTGCCCGCGCGATCGAGAATTTCCCCATCAGCTCGCTTCGGATGCCGCGATCGGTCATCAGGGCGATGGGGATGGTTAAGCGGGCCGCCGCCGCGGTGAACCATTCGCTGGGGCTGTTGGATAAAACACCGGCAAACGCGATCAAACAGGCCGCGACCGAAGTCGTCGAGGGGAAGCTCGACGGCGAATTTCCGGTGGATATTTTCCAAACCGGGTCCGGGACTTCTACCAATATGAACACCAATGAAGTCATCTCTAATCGTGCGACGGAACTACTTGGTGGCGCGCGTGGGAGCAAGCTGGTGCATCCGAACGATCATGTGAATCTCGGCCAATCGAGTAACGATGTCATTCCCACGGCCATCCACATTGCGGCGTCGGAGATGATGCAGAAGGAACTGCTTCCCGCGTTGACCCGGTTGCACAAGGCGCTGAAGGGGAAAGCGAAGGAGTTCGACCAGATCGTGAAGATCGGACGAACGCACCTACAGGACGCGACCCCGGTACGTCTCGGTCAGGAGTTCGGCGGCTATGCGCGACAGATCGAGCTTGGGATCGAACGGGTGAAACAGGCCCAGTACGCGTTGAGAGAGGTAGCATTAGGTGGGACGGCCGTCGGCACGGGATTGAACTGCCATCCAAAATTTTCTGCGAAGGTGATGGCCATCATTTCAAAGGAGACGGGCTGTTCGTTCAAGGAAGCCAAGAATCACTTCGAGGCGCAGGCGGCTCAGGACTCTTTGGTGGAAGCGAGCGGGCAGTTACGCGTGTTGGCGGTGAGTTTGATGAAGATCGCCAACGACGTTCGTTGGCTTGGATCAGGCCCACGCTGTGGATTGGGAGAAATCAACTTGCCGGAAACTCAGCCTGGTTCGTCCATTATGCCGGGGAAGGTAAACCCGGTCATCGCGGAATCCGTGACCATGGTCTGTGCCCAAGTGATCGGCAACGATGTGACGGTGACCGTTGGTGGCCAGGCGGCGAACTTTGAACTCATCGTCATGATGCCGGTGATGGCGTATAATCTGTTGCAGTCCATCGAGCTCTTGGCTACGGCGTCCCACAACTTTTCTGCAAAGTGCATCGAAGGGATCAAGGCGAACGAAGAACGTTGTAAGAGCCTCATCGAAGAAAGTTTGGCTATGTGCACGGCCTTGGCTCCGGAGATCGGCTACGAAGCGGCGGCGAAATTGGCGAAAGAAGCCTATAAGTCCGGCAAGACGGTCAGGCAGGTGGCGAAGGAACAGAAAGTATTGCCGGAGAAACGTCTGGCTGAGTTGCTCGATCCGTGGCGCATGACTGAGTCCGGTGGACCGGTCGGGAGTGCCGGCGGATAATTACCCGAATCTCCGGAAGGATGATGCGCGATTCTGGCTCTACACATTCGCATGCGGGCTGGTTGTTTGCGGTGTTGGTTGCTGCTGCTGCTGGTCTGCAGGGCTGTGTAACTGCCCATCGAGATGATCCGAACGTCATGGCGCCGACGATTGGCACGCGGGCGCAACATTGCTGTGCCATGGCAAGAGCCCTTCCACGGCAGACTGCACTGGCACAAGCCGCCGTCAGATTTGTCGGACGATCGCGCGTCGAAGTGAACGGCCGGAGTTATACACCGGATTGTTCCGGGTTTGTTCGAGGCGTGTATGCCTCGCAGCGGGTGGATCTGTACGACGGGCTTGGTGAACTAGATGGCGGCAACGGTGTTGGGCGCATCTACACCCATATGGTGGAACATGGGCGGATTCACTATGGGCCAGCCGTGCATCCCGGGGATCTGGTGTTTTTCCATAATACTTGGGATTTCAATCGCGATGGGTTTCCCAATGATCCGCTCACGCATGTCGGGGTGGTCGAACAGGTCGAACGTGATGGGACGGTGTTGTTCCTGAGCTCGGTTTCCTCCGGGATTCAACGCTATCGGATGAACCTTCGGTATCCCGATGTTCACAAGGCGGCGGATGGGCGAGTCTTGAACGACTATCTCCGACGTCGGCATTCGAGTGATACTCGGGGAACCCGTTACCTGACGGGGCAATTGTTCGCGGCCTTTGGAACACTCGTACAATAACACTCCAACTGATCGTAACGGGTTTTCTCTTATAGAACGCAGCGCGTTCGCTTGCGTTCGGAAACATAGGTATTGATACAGATGACAGACACCATCGCGCATCTTTCACCAGATGTCACGCAACAGAAGATCGTTCCACTCCTTGCTCAGGAGCTCGTTGTAAGGGTCCATCAAATTGCCGCGGCGGTGGCCTTACTCGATGAAGGCGCCACGGTTCCGTTCATCGCGCGCTATCGCAAGGAAGCCACCGGTAACCTGGACGATACTCAACTGCGTACCTTGGAGGATCGGTTGCTGTACCTGCGCGAGTTGGAGGGGCGGCGTGCCGTCGTCTTGGCCTCGATTGAGGAACAGGGCAAACTCACGGACGAGTTACGTGCGAGTATCGAAGCCGCGACAACCAAGCAAGCGGTTGAAGACCTCTATCTCCCATTCAAACCCAAGCGCCGGACTCGCGCACAGATTGCTCGTGAAGCGGGGCTTGAACCATTGGCCGATAGCCTGTTGGCCGATCCCATGTTGAATCCTGAACAAGAGGCCGCCAAATACCTCCGCATGGTTCCTGCAGCCGAAGGAGTGGAAGCCATCAATGTGCCAGATGTCAAAAC
>CAZOHW010000473.1:0-3444 GCA_964579525.1 uncultured Nitrospira sp.
AGGGAATTCCGAAGTGCCAGCCGCAATTTCCCCTGTGTCGACGCCAATGCCAGCTTCGCCGCGTCGTCTACGTCCACTTCGACCGTGATGACTTGCACCTGCACCGGCTCTTCGTCTTTCCCCTTCCGCTCCATCTGCGTGCCGGCGGCCAATACCTTCACATTCTCTAAAATCGTCTTGGACACAGTTTGTTCCGGCTTACCTGGATCCAATTCAATGGTCACCATGACATCGACTCGATCGGCCGGCTTGATAAACCCGGCGACTCCAATTACATCATCGACCTTCACTGACATGGCCCGCATATTCACATCGGTCACGGCTGAAACTCCTCCGCTCGTCCCCACGGGGGCCAATTTCGATTCCATGAGCAACTCATTCCGCTTCACATTCGCCAGGAGCACCCGGTCTTTGACCGCCTCGACAGTTGTAAAGTGTCCTTCTGGAATAACACCGGGGGGAACCTCCTGCAGTATGACCATCTCGGGTGTGAGCTTTGTTCCCCAAGCGATATCGGCATTGGCCATCACCACCTGGATATTTGCACTCGCAGGTAATGGAGCGGCCATCAAACGGTTCTTCTCATTTTGGAGCCAGGAAAACACGAGAACACTCGTGATGATGCCGAAGACGACCGACAATCCGAAAAACGCCAGAGGCCGATACCGTTTCATTGCCCATCCTCCTCTTCAATCAATGTGCCCTGATTTGTGCTCTGCTCTTCGCTCATGGCTCCCTCCGTTCCTTGACCAACCTTAGCTGAATTCTCTGAGATGCCTACCCCCCAAACGGTCGGACTCCCCCGAGAAACAGTAGGGTACCAACGGCGATCGCCAGTCCATACCGCAATTTAAATGGCAACTGTAACTCCCTCACCCCAGTCGCGCCGCCGGTCATCATCATTCCGTAGGTTACACACGCTAATTTCCTGGATGTTGCGGTGAGGCCCCATTGATAGCCCATGGCACCCAGCGCATAGACACCACCCACAATCATGGTGAGCGCAACCACGGAGAGGACAGCAGAGGGACCGAGCATCACGCCAATAGCCGCCATCAATTTCACATCTCCTGCTCCGAGAGCCTTACAGACATACAGGAGGAAGAATAGTCCCATCCCCAGGCCAAGGCCGGCCAAGCTGGATAAGGCACCGGTTAGACCGCCGATCCAGGCCTGAATGAGAATGCCGATGCCCATTGCCGGAAGGGTGAGCCAGTTCGGGATGCGCGATGATCGAAGATCCGTCACGACCGCCGTGCCGAGCACCATAGCTAACGAGAGAATAGTGATTGCCGGTTCCATAATCATTTCTCCGCGGTCGTCCTCACTTGCCAAACTATCTTCACGCCTTTACGTCTCGCTGGCTCAAGCGTCTCGCCGGAGACCGGCTGGCCCTGCATGGGCCAGCCGTCCCGCAAGCCTCGTAGGTGTACTTAGCTCGCAACAACGCCTGCGGCGTTGGTGAGAGAAGTGCCGATGGCGGTTCCTAACAACGTAGTACCAGCAACCATTCCAAGCGCGATCAACCCCAGCAGGATGGCATATTCCGCTGCAGAGGCCCCTTCTTCTTCCTTCACAAACTGACGAATTGCATTCAACATCATGTGCTCCTTTTTGAAGTGTTTTAGGTTTACAATTCTGACAAATGACTTTGACCCTTACTTTCTTGTCTGATCTTGGTCAGCTCTTGTTGGTGTTCTCTAGAACTCCACCACCTCCCTTCTTCTGAACCCCTTCCTACCTCGATCCCGTTGGTATCTAGCTAAAAGCCTAGCCGACTTCTAGCAGACGACTACCCCGCAAAAGAATAATCTCCAAAGGGAAACAGTAGGGTGTCACTCTCTGTCACCACCAAAATCAGACAATTCATGGTCAGGATGCATTGCACATCACAGGCCATGTCATTGATCAGCCTAACTCACTGTTTTGTCAGGACACCTGTTTAGTGACCTGATCAACTGCGGCGCGCCCGCCTCAGGCTAGGATTGCCACACAACCTGAAACTGGGGCGTCGGCGCCGCAGTGCGCTGATGCAGCTGGAATTGCAGCTGTATTCGTGATCAGGAATTGCGGTTTTGTTTGACCATTGACTCCACTCGCGGCATGCTGGCGCGATAGGATCACAACTCAGAACGGGGGGCTGACTGTGGCTGGATTTCGGCACTTTCAGAGCATATGGCTCTCACTGGGGATCGTCGTCGGGGCATCCGCGCTTACCGCGTGTGGTTGGGTAAAGGATCAACTCCCCTCAGGTGATATGGCGGAATACCGCAAGCTGGTGGAGGAGCAAAAGAAACAGCAGCAACAGCTTGCTGAAGTGGACGCTACCACTCCTGAACTCACGGCCGAGGAGCATGAGCGCAAGGGAGATCTTGATGCACAAACCAAGAACTATCCGCTGGCGACTATGCACTACAGCAAAGCCCTCACGATAGACCCAACCCGCCCTGGGGTCCGTCTGAAACTTGGGCAGGTGTATTTGCACCAGGGGCTTCCTGATCAGGCTCTGACTTATTTGCAGGAAGTTCGAACCCGTGAGCCCGAGTCGGCGCCGGTCTATGAAGGTCTTGGGCAGATCTACTTAATGCAAGGTAATTTGCCAGAAGCTGAAAAAGCCTTGACCAAGACCATCTCCCTGAATCCATCCAGTTGGCAAGCCCATAACTTACTCGGTCTCCTGTACGACCAAGAAAAACGGTATGCCGACGCCATTGTGTCCTATCATACCGCCCTCATCTATCGACCGCGCGAACCGAACGTGCTGAACAATCTTGGCCTGGCCTATGCGCTGAGCGGGAATTACGATTCAGCCATTGATGCCTATGAACAGGCTGTCACGGCTGGTTCGAGCTCTTCGAAGCTCTATAACAATCTGGGCATTGCCTATGTGCAACGGCGCCGTTATGTCGACGCATTGAACACATTCAAAAAAGGGATGGATGAGCCACGCGCCTATAACAACCTTGGCGTTGCCCTCCTCGGCGCAAACAGCCCGAAGAAAGCCGTTCTCTGCTTTGAAAAAGCCATCGAACTCAATCCCCAGTATTATGAGAAGGCCTCCGAGAATCTTCGAATAGCCCGGCAAGCGGTTCCCAGCATCTCCACCGGTCCAGCTACATCAGGTATGGCTGAGACTACATCTTGTCCATAACAGCTCATCCACCCCAGGTCCGGCAGATGAGACTCCCGGAGTCTTACGGGTTTGGCTCAAGAAGCTGTTGCAGTTCGGTTCTTCTAGTTGGATTCAAACCGTAGATCCGATCGCTTGCGAAACTCCCAACCGCCGTGAGCCACCCCCTGGTGACAAGTTCGTTGAGTGCCTCCTCCACATCTGTCCTATTCACTTTAACTTCGCATCCGCAAAGCCACCAATTTGCGATTCCTAGGGCTGTATCCTTTGCATTAGGATGGGCATAGAGATCCCCCAGTAGTAACCACCATACA
>CAZOHW010000474.1:0-3444 GCA_964579525.1 uncultured Nitrospira sp.
CGATCTATTCGGTCATTTCCCCGGAAGGCTGCGCGGCGATTCTCTGGGATAATCCTGAAAAGGTGCCGGATGCCGCCGCGGCACTGAAAATGACGGCGAGCGATCTGCTTGAATTCGGTGTGATTGATCAGGTGATTCCCGAACCGCTGGGTGGCGCCCATCGCGAGCCGAAAGTCGTGTGCGATCTTGTCGGGAAGTATCTCACCAATCACCTTTTTGAACTACTTGATCTTCCAGCCGACCAGCTCCTCGCCCAACGGGATCTCAAATATCGAAAAATGGGAGCTGTCAGCGGACTGCTTCCTGTTCAGGCTTAATCAATGCCCCCACCAGGTTGGGATCGGTCGAATAACCCCACATGCATCAAACGTCTCTCGAGTGCCGTGAGCATTCTCTCATGAAGCGTCTGGCGAAAGGGATGAAGCACGTCCGCGTCCAAGTACCGACCTATCGTCTTCGGTAACTTCTTCCACCACGCAGCGGCAGAAACGCGCGCCTGTGTCGCTTCATGCGCTCTTCCGGAGAGAATTCGACGGATCTCCTCCTCAAAAAACTCCACATGCACGGTTTCGTCTTCCAAGATTGAGGTCAAGTCCGGACGCAATCGTGCCAGAAGCTTGGCAAACTCCAACCCTAAACATTCGTAGCCATATAGTTGAACGGCAAGCGCCGGCCACTGATGAGGGACAGAAGGAAGGCGCGAGCGTGGGACATGCCGACGGCCGATGATCGATTCAAATTGAGCCAGGTGTTCTTGCTCATCCTCCTCATGTCGACGAAGAAACCGCTGAACGTTCGGGGGAACATGTTGGAGCTGCGCAGAACGGACTGCCCAGAGCGCCATCGCTTCGGCCCGGAGAAACTGTTCCAAGAGCGCAGATTCGCATGCTGGCGTCAGCAGCGGCGATTCGTCAACAGAGAATTCCATGAGCGCATCGTACGCGATCGGCGCAGCCTTTCCAAGACCGCCCACAACACACAGGTCCATACGTCCATGCGGAGCAGGCCATCCTCATCTATTGCCAGAAGCGATAAATTTTGAGACACTACGCCCGTGATTGCATCAGGCACTGTGTGAGTCCCACGTGGCAGTCTTCGGTCACGTGACTTATGTCGGTTTACTAACATTGAGGACATCACTATGACGCATCCTGCCTGTGCCAGGTTGTCTGCTATCCACATGCTGTGTCTAGGACTGTTGGGTCTGGCCTCACTCTCAGAAGTCGGCTGTGTCAGCCAGCATGCGTACGAACAGCTCAAGGCCGAAACACTTGAACTGAATCGTACGTTGGAGACTGTGCAGGAGGATATCAAAGAGTTAGACCAACAAATTATCGGGTTGCAAGCGACTAATCGACGAGAAGATGAAGCCGCAGCCACCGCACAGGCGGCCGCTCAGCGGGGAGAAGAAGAACTGTCCGTGCTGAAAGAGCAGGCGGGGCACAAACTAGGGCTCCTTCAAACGCAGATCACACAATTAGTTAGTCAGAGCCGACAACTGGCTAAGCAGATTGCGCAGATGCGGCACGAGAGTGTCTCGCTGCAAGCCATGTCGGTACAATACAAGCGAGAGGTGGAGGAAGCCCAAGCTCCTCAAAAGTTGATGGCATCGAATGCCACCACACCGACTGTGACGCAGGGAACCATCTCCCAAGGAACCATCACTCAGAAAACGGCCCCTCTGGAAACAACCATGCAGAGCCCATCTGTACAACCCTCTACGCATCCTCCCACCGACACGCCTTCCTCTACACCCCCGCCGGCAAGTGCCGTCACGGCACCACAGCAGGTTGCGCAAGCTGATCCGGTGCCGGTGAATCCAGCTCCTTCGAAACCAGCAACTCCTCCTCGTCCTGTTAAGGCCATTCCACCGCCTGTCGATGACTCGTGGATTGGGATGATCATCGCATGGCTCACGGCGTTTTGGAATTGGTTACTGAGCTAGGTCACGTCTGCTTAACTGGTCTCGGTCGTTGGTGCAGTGGTTGATCCAGTCCCCCGCTCCGTGACCGGCGCATCGTCCGGTCGCGAGGCATGCCGTCAGAAGATATCCGCCTGTCGGCGCTTCCCAATCCAACATTTCTCCTGCGCAAAATACACCGGGCAGTGAACGAACCATCAGACGCGTATCGAGCGCGTCAAAGGAGACCCCGCCAGCTGTGCTGATCACTTCTTCAAGTGGGCGAGGTGCGACGATAGTCAAGGGCAACGATTTGATCGCTGAAGCGAGTCGAGCAGGATTCATCAAGACGTCTTTTGAAAGAGTTTCATACAACAGCCCTGCTTTGACCCCAGCGAGACCAGCTCGACGTTTCAGATGCGTGACAATGGTCCGCTTCCCTTTCGATTGCGACAAATCATGTCGCAATCGCTCGACGGTTCGATCAGGAGTAAGATCGAGATGGACAAGTGCCTGGCCCTGTGACGTGATCATCTCCTGAATGGAACGTGAGACAGCATAGATAATTCCCCCCTCTACTGCAGTTTCAGTAATCACAAATGCTCCCACCTGCCGAGTCGTCGATCCTTCAGGAGTCGTGAGGGTTATTGCTACGGTCTTCACTGGTTGGCCGGTAAACCGTTTCCGAAAGTGATCCGTCCATCGGAGATCAAATCCACAATTGGCCGGTTGGAGCGGGGCGATTGGGATATTTCGCATCGTCAGAATTGGAACCCAAGCTGCATCTGAACCAAGACTCGGCCAGCTCCCACCGCCTAATGCGAGTACCACGGCCTGTGCGTGAACAACCCGTATTCCCTGAGGCGTTTCAAATCGGAGGCTTCCTTGTTCATCCCATCCACACCAGCGATGCCGCACAAAAAACCGTACGCCGGCTTGCCTGAGTCGATGGAGCCACGCACGCAGAAGCGGCGCGGCCTTCATATCAGTCGGAAAGACCCTTCCAGATGTACCAACAAACGTCTCCACGCCGAGATTGCAAGCCCATGTCCGCACAGCCGCAGGGGAAAACGATGTGATCGCTGATTCAATAAACGCACGACGAGCGCCATAGCGTGACAGGAAGGACTCCATCGGCTCTGAATGGGTAAGGTTGAGTCCTCCCTTCCCAGCGAGTAGAAACTTTCTCCCGACCGACGGCATCGCATCGTAGAGCTCAACGTTTGCGCCAGCCGCCACGGCCGCTTCCGCCGCCATTAATCCGGCGGGACCGCCGCCGACAACTACAACCGTTGCCAACAAAAACCTCCTACCCTGTTCGCCCCATGAGTTATCTGTACTGAGTACTTCTGTATTAATCCCTGTAGAATTTGCCGTGGCGGCCTATCAGTTCGGTCATTCCCAGATACGACCAAGCTAATCGAGTAAACTTTGGTCTTGACAATGGCCAACCATTCTTTGCCTTCATTTTGGATGAATCGGTCGATCCGAACGACCTTGACCCCGCCGACATGCGAGGTGGGAACGAGCGGCTCGCCGGTTCA
>CAZOHW010000475.1:0-3377 GCA_964579525.1 uncultured Nitrospira sp.
GTGTTCGTCATGAACACGATTATAGTCTATAAATGGGCGTTACAGTCCACTAGTGCTGATATGCCGTCTAGTGCATTGGACAGAGGCCATATTCTACTGATCAAGCCGAGTTCCCTCGGTGATATCGTCCATACACTTCCAGTGGTGTCGGCGTTAAAGGCTCGTTGGCCTGATGCCCAGCTGACCTGGTTCGTGAAGCGGCAGTGGGCAGAACTTGTCGAACGGGTTGAGGGTGTTGATCGGATCTGGCCGGTAGATGGGACCCTGCTGAGTTGGGTTCAAGAGGGCCGACGGCTTCGAATGGAGCGATTTGATGTGGCAATCGATTTGCAAGGGTTGTTTCGCAGTGGTGTGCTGGCCGGCCTCAGTGGTGCACGGGTGCGTATTGGATTTGCCAACGGCAGGGAAGGAAGCCCCTGGTTTTATACCCAGCGTGTACCGGTTCCTTCTGTAGACGTTCATGCGGTGGATCGGTATCTCTCGGTTGCGGAGGCCTTGGGTGCACCGGTATCTGGAGCACCGCGGTTTGGTTTCAAGCTGTTGGATGAGGACCTGAAGATCGTCCGGGAGCTCTTTCACCACAAGGGGCTTTCGATGGAGAAGCCATGGGTGGCAATGAATGTGGCCGCTCGGTGGATGACCAAGCGGTGGCCGCTCAGTTCGTTTGCGGCTGTCATGGACCAACTGTATGCGGAGCATCGTCATCCGATCGTGGTGATCGGAAGCGCCGAAGAGCGTCGGTACGTGAACGAGTTGAGGTCGCTGTCGAAGAGTCCTTTCATCGATTTGAGCGGAGACGTTCCCTTGCGATGCCTTCCTGCGCTGCTTTCTACTGCCGCCGTGATGATCACGAACGATTCAGGGCCGATGCATATCGCCGCAGCCTGTGGCGTGCCGGTCGTCGCCATGTTCGGCCCCACGAGCGCCGTTCGTACTGGCCCCTATGGAGCCAATCACCGGGTATTGCAGGTGTTGGATGGGCAGGTATCCTGTCGACCCTGCTTCAGTCGAGACTGTCGACACGATCCAAAGATGGAATGTCTTCACCTTATCAAGCCAACTCGCGTGGTGAACGTCGTACGACCACTGTTGGCTGCTCATGCGATGCGCTGATGAATGTCCTGATTATCCGGCCGGATGGGATCGGTGACGTCATATTTTCCCTTCCTGTCGCCACCCAGCTCCGGCAACTCATGCCTGGTGTCAGGATTGGGTTTCTCACCAGTCCCGTCGTCGCTCCGCTTCTTGACTACCATCCCGATGTCGATTATGTCCGGACAGTTCGCTTCACGGATCCTGTGCGAGTGCTCTGTCGGGCGTTTGCAGAGGGTGTCGATGCAGCGATTTTTTTGAAACCGTTTCGGCGTCTGATGTGGGCTGCCTGGTTGGCACGAGTTCCCATTCGGGTGGCGACGGGCTATCGCTGGTATAGTCCATTGGCCAATCGGCGAGTCTATGAACATCGCAGCGAATTTTCTGAACACGAATCCCAGTACAATGTGGCGATGTTGCAGGCGCTTGGATTGCAGCCACGGCTGGTGAAGCCTCCGGTGCTTGTCGTCAGCCAGCCGGAGCGGGACGCTGGAGCAAGGCATTGGTCTGCATCGCCGAGCCCGCGGGTTGTGATTCATCCAGGGGGAATGTCGGCGCGTCGCTGGCGTATGGAGCAGTACCGTGATCTTGCGATTGAATTGGTTCGCAGGGGGTATGGGGTCACACTGACTGGGAGTGAAGCGGAGCGAGCCGTGTTTAGCAGGGCCTTATCATCCGGAGAGCCATCCTCGTCTGGCATCAACAATGTGATGGGCACATTATCGATTCGAGAGCTACTGGCTGTCATCGCCAATGCCGATGTCGTTGTCTCCGGAGCGACGGGACCCGCTCATATGGCGGCAGCGCTTGGAATTCCAACCGTGAGTCTATTTGATCCTCGCAGGAACAATTCACCGGTCCGATGGAAGCCCCTGGGCAAAGGGCTGCTCCTTCGCCCTGATGTCCCAACGTGCGATAAATGTCTTGGCGAGATTTGTCCGTATTGGGACTGTCTCGATCGATTCACCGTCGTTAAGGTGACGGCGGCGATCAATCATGTGATCCAGACGCCCACACCGCTTACCGTGCTCCATCTTTAAAGGCGACCGGCTGAATAGATCGTCTGTATCTCAGTTTTGCTCTTGACTCCCTTGTGCATCTATGTTCAGATTCTGAACGTTTTGACTCCAATCCATAACCATATGAATTTCCAGGGACAACGAGATCTTCTTCTCTTGTCTGAAGTAGCGCGGGACGGTGCAGTCACGCAGCGTCGTCTCTCGACGAAACTCGGAGTGGCCCTTGGGCTGACCAATCTCTATCTGAAGCGGCTCGCTCGAAAAGGGTATATCAAAATTACCACGATCCCGTCACACCGTGTTCGGTACTTGCTCACTCCACAGGGGTTCGCGGAAAAATCTCGGCTGACCTATCTGTATATGCAGTATTCGCTATCGCACTACCGTGAAATGCGAGCACGGCTTCGAGAGGCTCTGTCTGTGGCTTCGCAACAGCACGTCAAACGGGTCGTGATTTATGGAACCGGCGAGTTGGCGGAGATGGCCTATCTCTCACTCCGTGAAATGCAGATGACCTTGGTTGGGTTTGTGGATGACGGCCGGCAGGAGTCGTTTCTTTCCTACCCGGTCTGGGGGCCGGAGATGTTGGCCGAGTGGGAGTTTGACGTGGTGTTGCTGGCGGATCTCGAACATGTCGCACAGTACCGCGCCACACTCGAGCGGCAGAATGTGCTTGCCCAGAAAATTCTGGCACTTGGACCATTGACCTGAGGCTTTAAGACGGTTCGTTTTTCTGTTCACTGTAAGTGAGAGGGCGAAGCTGTATCCGAAGATGTTTATTTGGTTAAGGAGGTTTGTCTGGTTTGTTTGGTTCATAACGGAACGAGACAAACAAGATAAACACAATAAACGAAATAAACCAAACAAACCGTTGTATGAAACTCACACGTTTTGAGGATCTGGATTGTTGGAAAGAAGCCAGACAGCTCACGCGCCAGGTATATGAAGCGGTTCATCAGAGTCTGAACTGGCAAAAAGATGTGCGGCTCTGTAGTCAAATCCAAAGTGCTGCTGGATCTGTAATGGCAAACATCGCCGAAGGATTTGTCCGTCGGTCGAACAAGGAGTTTATGCAGTTTCTCTTCATCGCGATGTCCTCTGCGGCTGAAGTCCAGAGTCACATGTACATTGCAGTAGATCAAGGGTATGTGTCGAAGGAAACATTTGAATCGATTTATAAGCAAGCTGACAAGACGGCGAGAATCATTTCTGGTCTGATTAAATACTTCCGTTCCAAACAAACCAAACCCACCAAATGAACCAAAC
>CAZOHW010000476.1:0-3368 GCA_964579525.1 uncultured Nitrospira sp.
CTTCCGGGTACATGAAGCGATTCTCAATGACCACTTCGCCGCCGGCTCGCAAGTGAGTATGGAGCAGTGAGGCTCCGTAACAATAATGAAAGGGGAGAACCGCCATGATGCGATCTGCGTTCGTCAATGACAGGTACGAAATAATCGACTCGGTATTGGCGATGATATTCCCGTGCGAAACCATCACCCCACGTGGCTGTCCGGTGGTCCCAGACGTAAAGATCACCGCCGCCAGGTCATTGGCCTCAGCTGGGCGATAGGACTTCTCAAAGGGAGCGTCAACATGGAGTGTTTCAAATGGCCTCTGAGAGGCAACCGATGAGATAGGCGGAAGCGCCCTATCCGTCATCACATGTTTTCCTGCCAATGCGGAAGAATGAGCTACCGCAACTGACGCTTGTGCGCAGACGACCAACGCATCGGTTGTTTCCAGAATATATTTAAAATCGGAGGGTGAACTGCTGGTAGAAATCGGCACAACGACACAACCTGCTTGTAGAATGCCTACATAACAGGCAACCCAGAAAATCGAATTATCAGCAACAAGAAAAACTCTTTCCCCACGTGGGATTCCCAGCTTCACTAAGTAGGCGGCAACATAACCAGCAGACGTTGTGAGTTCACCATAAGAACAGGCTGCGTTCGGCAATCTGAGGGCAATCTTCGCACCGTCCTTGCCGGCAAGGAGGTATTCAGCGACGTTCATTCCGTTGCTGTCCATGATAGCCTTGGATACGGATTAGAAAGGTTTTGTGATTACTTGATAACGACAGGGTTGGCGTGCAGATATTTGGCCATTCTCCGTTTGGAGTCTATCATTTGATAAACACGCTCAATTAACTCTTCTGACATACCCGTCTTCTGGGACAGATCACGAGCCGACATGTCGTGCTCCCTTCCATAGAGGCAGAGATCCATCTGTTCCAGTGGAAGCGCGAAATAAAATTCTTCCTGTGACTGTTCCAGCGGATAGGTATCAGTAGTGGGAGGCCGCTGACAGATTTCCTCTGGCACGCCGAGGTAGCGTGCAAGTTGATATACTTGCGACTTGTACAAATGCGCAATCGGTTTGAAGTCCGCAGCGCCGTCACCGTTTTTCACGAAGAAACCCTGATCATATTCCAAACGATTCGGGGTACCAGCAACAGCATACTGCAGCATGTCTGCATAGTAGTACTCCATCATTTTGCGGGATCGCTGTTTGAAATTCGTTGCGGCGACGATACCGAGATAAGCCTCTGGTGTGAGCCGAACTTTCTTGGTCTGACCATCAGGAGACTGAACGATCACTGAGAATATCGAATAGCGACTGGGCTCAAGTAGGCCAGGAAGCACGATCTTACATTTGTACCCGAGACCATACTCTGGAACCACCAAACGAACGGCGTCGTCTCGCCGCTCATAGCACCGAGCACCTTTGAGAATTACGCTGATATCCTCGAGTACCGGCCTAGCATGAAGGCTACTCGCCACTAAATTACCCAATCGATAGCTGTCGGGCGACGAATCTGCTTCAGGCGTAAAAAGAATCTGAATTCGGTCTGCACCGAGAGCACGCGCACAGAGAAAGGCGACCAGGCTACTGTCAATACCTCCCGATACCCCAATCACGGCTCCTCTTCGCCGGAGATTATGAAGAACCGTATCTCGAATCCACGATGTAATACGGTCCGTTTCCGCTTTCACATCGAGATATAATAACTCGACTGAAGTCCCTGGAGGAATATTCATCGCCGGTTACCGGTGTGCAGATTGAGTTGAACAGGTGCTGTTTACAGCAATCTGGGAAGATTTCTTTGACTGAACAAAAGAGATGATCTTATTGATAGAGTCTAAGTTGTCGGGAATGAGCTCCTCATCGGCAACCTTGATCTCATACGTCGATTCAAGGAATCGAACCAGTTCTAGGATGCCAGTAGAATCGACAATGCCGGTTTCCATAAAGGAATCATCGTCCTTCAGCTTATCTGCCTCGCCAAAAAGGTAATTATCGACGACAAACTTCCTGACGGTGTGCACCATTTGCTCTCCCCTACCTTCCAACTATATTTCCAACTCGAACCCCGGTCATCTCAATTGGCCATGCTAAGTATATATGATCGGCTATCAGGAGAAAGCCTGACTTTCGTAGGGTATTGAGGAGAAAGTGCTTCTCCCTCGTATAAACCGCTCGATGAGGAGAGTCGTCGATAACACGCCGATGAGGGCCATGTTATCCTTCACGCTTGTTTCACGACCGGATCGAAACTTCTTCACGAGTGCTTCCGTCGCAATGGGATTAAAGATCCCGTCTTGTTTGAGTCTAGCAGGAGATAGGATGTCTTCAATATACGCATCGTGACATCCCCAAAAGCTCTTGCCATCCGGAGCCCTGTATGGCTGTTTATGGCGAGTCCTGATCGACTCTGGTATCAGGCCCTTCACAGCTCGCTTCAGCAGATATTTCTGGTCAAGAGTCTTCATTTTCAAACGACTCGGCAGTCGGCTGGCGAATGTTGCTACCCGATGATCCAAAAATGGATACCGTCCCTCGACTGCATGAGCCATGGTCATGCGATCACCCTGTGACGAGAGGATATATCCGGGCAAGAGATACCTCGCTTCGAGAAATTCCGCCTTTCTGAACGGGGATAACGAGCTATACCCACTCGGCAGATCGGGCAAAAGGGATCTTACTGCGTCATATGACGCAAGCCCGGCCTTTGTCTCGTCAGAGTAGAAGACCTTTGACTTTGCAGTAAGCTCCCACCGCGGCAAATGAGAAAAAAATGGGCTATCGATATCTTGACCGGTCACATGAAAGAAGTGTTTGAGATACTCAAGCGATTGACGTTGAATATTTTCCATGTACGGATAGAGACGCTTCAAAAGTAGCGGGCGCCAGGAGGAGTCGACCTGGCGGCTCCAAAATTGCCGGATCTTTGTCTCTTTGAAAATGTCATACCCTCCCAACATCTCGTCGGCCCCTTCACCCGTGAGCACCACTTTATACCCGCTGGTATGGACAAGCTTGGCCAACAGATACAAAGGTGCTGGTGCCGTTCGAATGACCGGTTGTTCGGTGTGCCACACGACATCGGGAAACACCTGAGCGATATCTTCATAACGACAACGAAGGGCACTATGGCGCGTATTTAAAAATGAACTGGCTTCCTGCTGGAAACCTGTTTCATCGAGATCAGCCTGTTCAAACCCTACGGAAAAGCTCTTCAGCTCTTTTTGCCCGAGTTTCCGACTCAAAGCCGTAATGATCGTTGAATCAATGCCTCCGCTGAGATAGGTCCCAACCGGAACATCTGACCGCAACCTGATTTTCGTTGCGTCAAATAACAATGCCAGCAATTCTTCGGCCAATTGTTCTCCAGAGC
>CAZOHW010000477.1:0-3332 GCA_964579525.1 uncultured Nitrospira sp.
CCTGAGGCTGATCCATTGAAACCGCTGGTTCCGGATGCCGAACGTGGTGACGCCAGAAAAATGAAGAGCCCGATTACCGTCACCACTGAAGTCCTTGCCAAAGGTAAAGAGCTCTATGAGGGTAAGGGCACCTGTGCAAACTGTCACGGTCAGAATGGGGATGGCAACGGCCCGGGTGGAATGCTGTTGACACCGGGACCCCGCAACTTCACCAACTGCAAGTTTCACAAGAAGCGAAACGACGGTGAGCTGCTCTGGGTTGTCAAGAACGGAAGCCCTGGCACCGGAATGCCGGCCTTAGTGAAAGGTGGCGTACTCACTGAGGATGAGGCTTGGACGATCATTGCGTATGAACGGAGTTTCTGTAAAGACACTGAATAAGAGCTGAAAGAGTCCTATCGTATGATTATGAGGCGAGCTGTTGGTTGAGGACCTCGACCAACAGCTCGCTTGTTATACCGCCAGAGTACCATTTCACCACCTTGAAGTCATAGCCATTGCTGACCTAAATCTCGCAGTGAACGCCAGGAAGGATTCTGTTTGTCCTCCCTCTTTCTTTCACCATGGAAAGAGGTATAAGGTATAATTATAAGATTAATGGTTCTGCTGGAGGCCACAAGAGGGAGCGCTCCGATGAACCGTCAAACCGCTCTTCTGATCTCAAAAGATCCTGATCTCAAACAACTGTTACAAGTTGCCCTTCCTGGTATTAATATCCATTCAGCGCCGACCATTACAGAAGCGCTTGCATGTTGGCCGGCAGTTTCGCCGCTCCTCGTAGTTGTTAATGGAAACCACCTCGCACTTACGCCACTCCTGGATTATGCGCGGCAACTATCTTCCTCTCCTCCTCTGCTTGTGATCGGAGACAGTCATTCCGTCAACGATGCCGTCAAGGTCATGCGGGCTGGTGCGGCCGATTATCTGACCAAGCCTCTTCTTCTGGTCGATTTACAAACCTCTATTAGTCGGATACTCCAATCGCCTCGTCTTGTCATCTCTAGCTCGCCACCAGATCCATTTGCCTCCATTATCAGCGTCTCCCCCCAAATGAATCTGATGAAGCAGCTCGCCAAGGAAGTCGCTGTAACCGAGGCAACCGTTCTCATCACCGGCGAAAGTGGAACCGGGAAGGAACTGTTCGCCGAGGCCATTCACTCTTCAAGCCCCAGAGCCACTGGTCCGCTGATTGCCCTGAATTGCGCCGGAATCCCGGAACATCTTTTAGAAGCCGAGCTGTTCGGCTATGAGTCCGGCGCCTTTACCGACGCCAAGCGGCCTAAACCAGGCCGATTTCAAATGGCGGAGGGCGGGACACTTTTTCTTGATGAGATCGGAGAGTTGAGTCCGATCGCTCAGGCCAAGCTTCTGCGTGTGTTAGAAACCCATACCATTGATCCATTGGGCGATACGCGAAGTCATAAGGTCAACATCCGCATCATTGCCGCCACAAACGAAGATCTGCTCGCGCAGATCAAGGCGGGGCGTTTCCGCCTGGATCTCTACTATCGGCTCAACGTGTATCAATTACGTATTCCCCCCTTACACGAACGGCTGGACGATATCGAACCGATTCTGATGATCTTTTTGGAGCGGGCCAGGAACGAACGCGGATGCCGTATCAAGACCATTGCCCCGGCGGCCCTTGCACTGCTTCACCAACACAATTGGCCCGGCAATGTCCGAGAACTGCATAATGTCGTCGATTGGCTTACTATTACGTGCAAAGACGAAGTCATACAGCCTCACCATTTGCCGGCTTCCGTCAAATCTGTTTCCCTACCCGATCCTCTGAATGCCGAACTCAAACCCTCCCTGCTTGCCTTCGGCCTCTCGTTTCAGGACATGGAAAAACAGATGCTTGAGGAAGCCTTGCAAAAGACCTCCGGGAATGTCTCGGAAGCAAGCCGCCTCCTTAAAATGACACGGAACACTCTACGTTACCGTATGGCGAAATATCATCTGTCATGACGGAGAGGTTCTTCATGGTGGTTAACGACGAGCACATACTCTTCCCTTTGTATCCTTCCCAATGCAGGAGCTGTATCTGATCAGGATGATTATATATTTCACAAACCCAAATATTAGATACACCCCCGTATCTTTTTAGTCTCCAACATACCCAAATCAAGGTACTTCCCTGGTCCATTTATACCTATTTCTAGGTATTATACTTAAGCATTGTAATTTATCAGTGTTTGTTTATAAGTGATGTCTATCATTGTGAATTCGCTTTGTGTGAATCCATTTCAAGATATTCACAGGATATCACCTGTTAATAGGGCCATTTGGAAATCATAGACAACAATATTTGGCGTTGCATTGAAGTGTGGATATCTATATGATGGGCCCATCAACAAAAAAGCCGCTGATGCACTAGGCACCAAGCGGCTTTAAGTTGACCGACCCTGCCAGGGGTCGGTAGAAGTCTGGGATGCGACCACTATTCGTGGAGGCGTCGTTGTGTTTATACCCCGAGAGTGGAAGCTATGTCAAGTGGTGAGTTTTGGGTTGGGCGACTTCGGTTTTTATCCCTGGCAGGAGTCCGAAGTCGCCCAAAGCGAAAGGCGGTGACACGAATGTCAGTCTGAGCACCCGAAAGGGCCCAGGTGCGGGGGAAGCCGCACCACCTTTTTATTAATGTTAGCAGAATATACACATGAAGATTGTAAAACAACAAGGTAAATCCTTGTATGGAGGTATAGGTTATGGCTGACACCATACGATGGACAGGGGCTTCCGGTCTCACCTATGAGTATTGGATATACCCACTTAACACCCAGTTTGACCAGAAACCAGGGAATTATTGCTTCGCAAAAGAAGTGTCTCCTGGGACTTTCAGGCCGCTCTATTTCGGAGAAACCGTCGATCTAAGTGAGCGGTTTCAAAACCATCATAAGGCCTCATGTTTCTCACGAAACGGGGCAACGCATATCCACGCGCACGTTAACTCACAAGGTCAGGATGCGCGTCTCAACGAGGAGACGGACTTAATAAGAAAATGGAATCCTTCCTGTAACGGCTAACCGCCTGCGAGGCGGCCAATCATTTTGGCTGCCTCTACAGGAATATGGGTTGTGGGTTTCCATTGCCCAATGTTCGTTTGAGCCAGCACAACATAACATCCGTCATCCATTGCGATTCCTACTTGGACTTCATCTCCGACATCCACTAGCCATTCTGGGGCCCACAAGTCAGCAGTAGGCCTCTCACTCTCAGAGATAGCTTCATTGAATTGTTGTGCAGTCATTGCCATGACAGCCTCCTTGGTGATAGGTTAAGGATAGCAGTCATGATCATTCTGGTAGATGATCGTGGACAGGCTAACTAGT
>CAZOHW010000478.1:0-3331 GCA_964579525.1 uncultured Nitrospira sp.
GGGCTTACGGTTTGCGGTCCGCGAGGGCGGCAAGACGGTGGGCTCCGGGGTCGTCACGGAAATCCTGGCGTAAAAAGCTTAAGGGGTTAGATGAAAGGGGTGTGGGAATGATGAGACTCGGAAGTTTTTTCGTCTTACGTTTCACGCCTCACGCCTGACGAGGAGAAAGAGATGCGCGAAATCATTGATATGGCTTGTACGACTTGTAAGCAGAGAAATTATTCGACCATGAAAAATAAAAAGAATGACCCTGATCGGTTGGAGCGGAACAAGTTTTGTAAATTCTGTCGAAAGCACACGCCTCATAAAGAGGTCAAATAAGTGAGAGGTAAGGGGTGAGGGATGAAGTGTTTGAGGTGAAGAGCCTTACCGATTGGCTGACGTCTCGCGCCTCACATTTCACGCTGAAGAATAGGGGCATGGTGTCAATGGCAGCACATCGGTCTCCAAAACCGAGAGTCTAGGTTCAAATCCTAGTGCCCCTGCCAAGTCGGGGTTGCTCGACCATAGGCTGCTGTCAGGCGGAGTTGGCTGAAATATATAACGGTAAGAAGCGGAGTCTCAGATGTTCAAGCGTATGACCGACTCGATTCGACTGTTTATGACGGACGTGCGGGCGGAAATGAAAAAGGTTTCGTTCCCGAGCCGCGCAGAAACGATTGGTTCAACGACCGTGGTGATTGTGTTTTGTGTTCTGATGTCGATGTATCTCTCGATTGTCGATTCCATGCTTGCGTGGTTGGTCGGCAAACTGATTTGAATCGGGACCTATGGCGAAGGGTGAGCAGTGATCTCGAGACCAAAGGGTGGTGCATGACAAAGAATTGGTACGTCATCCATACGTACGCGGGATTCGAGGGGCGTGTGAAAACGAGTCTCATGGAGCGCGCAAGTCAGATGGGGCTTGTCGAAAAGGTTGGACAAGTGCTCGTCCCAACCGAGGATGTGATTGAAATCAAGGATGGAAAGCGGCGGACTTCTCGGCGAAAATTCTTCCCAGGTTATGTGTTGGTGGAATTGGAGTCCCCATTGGCCGACGATACCTTGCAGATGATCAAAGAGACTCCAAAGGTGACCGGCTTTGTGGGGGGAGGGGCGGTGCCGACTCCGCTGACCGATGAAGAAGTTGAATCATTGCTCAAGCAAGTTGATGCCGGACAGGCCGAGCCGCGTGAGCAAGTGAAGTTTATCAAGAGTGACAATGTTCGTATTGTCGATGGCCCATTCCTTGGATTCAACGGTGTGGTTGAGGAAGTTGATCAAGATCATAGCCGCTTGAAGGTCATGGTGAGCATTTTTGGTCGGTCGACTCCGGTCGAATTGGGGTTTTTGCAGGTTGAAAGAATTTGAACCGTCGTCAGCTCGCGCTGATGATTGAGTGTTGAGGAGAAGGCAATGGCTAAAGAAGTTTCTGCGCTCATTAAGTTACAAATTCCAGCAGGGAAAGCCAATCCGGCTCCTCCCGTTGGCCCGTCGCTTGGTCAGCACGGGGTCAATATCATGGAGTTCTGCAAGCAGTTCAATGCAAAGACTCAAAAGGAAGGCGACAGTATCATTCCTGTCGTGATTACGGTTTACAAAGACCGTACCTTCACATTTGTCATGAAGACTCCACCTGCCTCGGATCTTTTGAAGAAGGCGGCAGGGATTATTAAGGGGTCCGGTGTGCCGCAAAAGGATAAGGTGGGAAAGATCACCCGGAAGCAGTTGAACGAAATTGCTCGGAAAAAGATGGGAGATCTTAATGCGGCTGATGTGGAGGGTGCAGAACGAATCATTGAAGGCACGGCTCGCAGTATGGGGGTCGTCATTCAGGGATAATGGCTGAGGAACGAAGGAGCGGCAAGCATGGGAAAGAAGATGAAAGCGGCGTTGGAAAAGGTTGAGCCGCGTGTTTATGGGCTGCGAGAGGCTGTCGAGGCTGTGAAGCAGGCGGCGTTTGCGAAGTTTGATGAGTCGGTCGACCTCGCGCTGAGGCTTGGCATCGATCCAAAGCGATCGGATCAATTGGTTCGTGGTACGACATCGCTTCCGCACGGAACGGGGAAAAAGATGCGTGTGTTGGTGTTTGCCAAGGGTGAAAAAGAACAGGAAGCAAGGCAGGCAGGGGCCGACTACGTCGGGGCTGATGACTTGATGGAAAAGATTAAAGGAGGGTGGATGGATTTCGATTGCGCAATTTCTACCCCGGATCTGATGGCATCGGTCGGAAAGCTTGGGAAGGTGTTGGGTCCGCGGGGGCTGATGCCGAATCCAAAAACCGGAACCGTCACCTTTGAAGTTGGAAAAGCCGTTGCGGATATTCGAAAGGGGCGCGTCGAGTTTAAGGTTGAGAAGGCCGGTATCGTACATGTGCCGGTTGGAAAAGCATCGTTTGATGCGGGGAAGCTTTACGATAACGCGGCGGCCATCATCGAATCTGTCATCAAGGCAAAACCGTCCTCATGTAAAGGGCGATATCTCAAGAGTGCCACGATCTCCAGTACGATGGGGCCCGGCGTGCAGCTGGATGCCGTCGCGCTGGCGAAACAATGGAGCTGAGTAACGCGTTCAACGTGAAACGTGAATCGTTAATCGTGATTCGCCGGACGGTTAACATTGTAGCGGATAACGATTAACGACGAGAGAGGGAGCGATGAGAAAGGAAGAAAAGGTTTCGGCAGTAGCGGAGTTGACCGAAAAATTCAGTCGGGCGCGGTTGGCCATTCTCACGGAATGTGTGGGATTACCAGTCAATCAGGTCACGGAATTGCGGAAGCAACTCCGGGGTGCCAAGGCTGAATATCGGATCGTCAAGAATACGCTGGCGGCTCGTGCCACTGAGGGGACGGGGTTGGTTGGTCTGAGAACGTACCTCAAGGGGCCGACTGGGGTGGTGATTGGGTATGACGACCCTGTGTTGCCGACGAAGGTGTTGAAGGATTTCATCGGTGCGGAAAAGCGCGATGAGAAAATCCGGATGACGGTCGGCGTGCTGGAAGGCAAACTCGTTCAGCCGGCCGATCTAGCGGCAGTTGCGACGTTGCCGAAGAAGGAAGTGCTCATTGCGATGTTGCTTTCGGCCATGCAAGGGCCGATTCGTGGTGTGGTCTATACACTCAGTGCAGTGTTGTCGAAGTTTGTGCGAACCATTGTTGCTATTCAGGATAAACGGAAAGGAGAAGGGGACATGCCAGCTACAGAAGGGAAGTTGTCACAAGAAGAATTAATCAAGGCCATCGAGGGAATGAGTGTGCTCGACCTCGCTGAATTGGTGAAGGGGTTGGAGGCGCGCTTCGGTGTCACGGCAGCGGCTCCGGTGGCGGTTGCAGCAGCTCCGGCTGCAGGTGGT
>CAZOHW010000479.1:0-3324 GCA_964579525.1 uncultured Nitrospira sp.
GACAAAAGGACTGGACCTGAAAGGGCGCGTCTTCCTGCACTCCTATGATTATCGCGAAGATCGGAGCAATCGACTGCTCGAAGTGTTGCTGACCGCCCCGCAGGTCGTGGCGCAGTGGATCAACATGGAACACTATTTTTCAGCGGTCGACAACGAAATCTATGGAAGCGGCAGCAAGATCTACCACAACGTGGTAGGACGCTTCGGTGTCATGTCCGGCCCGTGGAGCGACCTGAGGCTTGGTCTCGCCAGACAAACCGTCATGAACGGAGACATGCCGTACCATGAGCCGATGCGACTGCTCACGGTGGTGGAAGCACCACGCGCGCGGCTTGAGAAACTCATCGCGAGACATGAAGTCTTACAGCATTTTTATCATAACGAGTGGGTTCATCTTGTCGTGCTCGACCCGGAAGACGGCATATGGTATCGATATCGCCTGGATGGAGTATGGGGTGCTTTAGAGCAAGAGTCATCACCAGTACATCTCCGGACAGACCACAGGGCGTGAAAGGAGTGCACTCATGGGGCTAATCTTGCATCCGATGAAAGAGATTCGTGTGATTATCGCAGGAGAGCATCGTTCCTTTGTCACAGATCTGCTGGATCGCGTGAAAGCGACCGGCTACACGATCATCGGCAATATTTCGGGGAAGGGCCACCATGGCGTACGGGAGGCGCATTTCATGTTTAGTGAACAGGAAAGCCTTGAAATGATCCTCACGGTCGTACCGGAAGAGAAAGTCGACCCCATTCTCGCCGGGCTCCGACCGCTCTTCGAGCGGCATTCCGGTTTCATGCTTGTCGCCGACGTGGCGGTCAGCCGCCAGGAATACTTCGGCAAGAAAAACCCCAAGCCATAAGAGTCAGATAGATCCACGTCATTGCTCAAGAAGCAAGGCTGAATAATCAGTCGAACGATTAGGCCGCTGTGAATCGTTCTTAACCACTTCATTCCTAGGTTTTATTGACGCTCCTCGCACGCATGGATATGATGCGGCCATATGAATGAGACCACGCAGCAGAAGCGAATCATGGCCATCCAAGAGGCACTTCGAGACACCGGTTCAGCCGATGGGTGGCTCTTCTATGACTTTAGAGGAAGCGATCCATTGGCCTATCGGATCTTGCTGCTTGACCCAACTCTGCATGTCACCAGGCGCTGGTATTACTGGATCCCAGCACAAGGGGTACCGGTGAAATTGCTTCACCAGATTGAACCTCATGTGCTTAGCGAATTGCCAGGACAGACCCAACATTACGTCTCCTGGCAGCAACAACGCCTGTTACTCGCCTCCCTCTTGCAAGGGCAGCGACGGATCGCCATGCAGTATTCGCCCCTCAACGCTGTCCCCTATCTGTCGCGCGTCGATGCTGGAACGATCGAGCTCGTTCGCAGTTTTGGACTCGAGGTTGTCACATCAGCCGATCTGGTCCAACGATTTGAGGCGGTCTGGACTGATGAACAACTTGCATCCCATCAATATGCCGTGGAGCGACTCCGAAACATTGTTGATGAAACATTCGCTCATGCCGGACATTGCCTCTCGACCGGACGACCATTGTCGGAATATGACCTCCAACAATTCATTCTCGCTCGTATTCGCGATGCGGGCATGACCACATCCAGTGCCCCCATCGCCGCAATGGGCGCCCATAGCGCTGATCCTCACTACTGCCCGACTGAATCAGGCTCGTTACCGATTACTCGAGACAACCTGCTGCTGATCGATTTGTGGGCGAAGCGAACAGCCCCAGGAGCTGTCTACGGCGACATTACCTGGACGGGATATACCGGCAAGACCGTGCCGAACAAGCCCCGCCTGATATTTGAACAAGTCCGAAAAGGGCGTGATGCAGCCCTGTCGTTTGTCCAAGAACAGGTCACAAGAGGACACTTTCCTTGTGGATGGGAAGTGGACGACGTCTGCCGTCAGGTAATTCGAGAAGCGGGTTATGGGGATTTCTTCATTCATCGCACGGGACACTCCATCGGTGAGGAAGTGCATGGCAATGGAGCCAATATCGATAACCTGGAAACTCAGGATGGCCGACGACTTATCCCACGGACTTGTTTTTCCATCGAACCAGGCATCTATCTCCCGGGAGAATTCGGCATCAGGAGTGAGCTTGATGTCTACATTTCAGATCGAAACGCCGAGGTCTATGGCGTACCACTCCAGACAGCGGTCGTACCCTTGCTCTGAATAGGACTCCTCCGATTGACAACTCCATTCCCTTCCTTGACTCTCTCTGTGAATGGCAGCTAGATTCACAGTGAGATTTTGTACTATAGACAGGCACCACGGGGTCACGGATGTTTGGGACAATGGGGTTCTCTGAGCTCATTATCATTCTTCTGATTATCCTCATTATATTCGGCGCGGGCCGCCTTCCCCAGATCGGGGAGGGTGTCGGGAAGGCTTTGCGAGGGTTTAAGAAAGAAGTCCATGACGGGACATCCCCTGAGACAGGTTCCGTCCAACAGGAAGCGGAAGGTCCCACACAAGGGGGGCACGCTCAGCCTCAGGGCATGGCAGCAGGTCAGTCAACAGCAGCGCAATCATTGCCACCAACGGATAAACGGAATGTACCATATACTCCAGGCCCTGAAATGACACCGGGGACGACGGCTTCATTGCTGTACCAAGCACAACCGCAATCCACAGCGCCTCCTGCAGTTCAAAGCTCAACCCCTTCAAGCCCGGCGATCTCAATGGAGGAACGTGCTGCAGCTCCTCCTCCAATGGCTCGTGCCACGTATCCTCCACTACCCCCCAACTCCCACGCCAAACCGGCTGTAAAACGTCCTTCTGCCATTGTGAACAAAGATGCCGTCGCCCGGGTGCAAGCTCAACAAGCGGCCCTCAAAACAAAAACTCTGCAACCAGAACAGGGCCTCTCGCCGAATGATATGCAGCACCTGGGCGAAAATATCGGCGATATTGTCCGAACATTCCAGCAAACGGTAACTGACACCCGTAACAGCATCGCTCCGCATGTTCGCACAATCCAAGCCGAAATGGATGTCGCCCAAAAGGAGTTGCAGCAATCCCTCGAGGCTGCGAAGGATCTCTCCGCGACTCACGACGATCAACCGAAATCCGTGTAGTCCATATCTCCTAACACCCACTTTCCCAATCGATACCCGATACAGAGCCAACGGTATCCACAAGCGAGGTATTACCGTTCCTGAAAACTACACAGCTACGGTGCACTCCCGTTTCGGCTGTTACAAGCTGCTCGTGTCCCGTTTCGGAGAAGCGCTTAAGGCTAGGAGTCTGTCCGAGTAATTATGATGAGTGACTGTCCATAGCGATTTTC
>CAZOHW010000480.1:0-3321 GCA_964579525.1 uncultured Nitrospira sp.
CTATAGGCCCCCTCAAAACTCAATCGTCTCTACAACCACATGAACCCTTCATTCTCGATATTCCCCCTGATATGATGCCCGAACAAGCGCCATGGCCAACCGACCTAAAGGTACCGTTCTTCCAGCTTCTGATTCGGAAGCCATTCGCATAGCGGCGAAGATTATCCAAACCGGTGGACTGGTCGGGTTCCCGACCGAAACCGTCTATGGACTCGGTTGCGATGCGATGAATGAGAACGCAGCAGCAAAGGTCTTCGAAGCCAAACGGCGTCCCAAGTTTGATCCCTTGATCGTCCATGTGGTTACTCGGAAACAGCTAGGAATTGTGGTCTCATCACTGTCTTCTCGGACTGAACAACTCTTGGAGGCCTTCTGGCCAGGCCCTCTTACGTTGGTCTTGCCCAAACAACCATCCGTGCCCGATCTTGTCACAGCCGGTTTGACAACCGTTGCTGTACGCATGCCGAACCACCCAGTGGCGCAGGCGCTGCTTCGCGAATCGGAAACTCCGATCGCCGCTCCCAGTGCCAACCCCTTTGGCTACGTCAGCCCAACAACCGCCCAGCATGTTTCTGACGGGCTTGGGAGCAATGTGGATCTCATACTCGATGGCGGACCATGCTCAGTGGGCGTGGAATCGACAATCGTTTCACTAGTAGACGAAACGCCGGAACTGTTGCGGCCCGGCAGTATCACTATTGAACAACTCAACGCCGTCATAGGCCCAGTGCGTCGATCATCCTCGGTTACGGAAAATCCCGTCGCGCCAGGACAATTGTCACGTCACTATGCGACACGGACTCCTGTAACGATCCTTGCCTCAGCCGAATCCAGACCAATGCTGAAAGATGACGAACGAGCGGGTTTGTTGACCTTCTCTGAAACGAATGCAAGTGACACCTGTTTTGCTGCCGTTGAAGTGCTCTCACCATCAGGCAATCTCCAAGAAGCGGCCTGCCATCTCTTTGCCACGCTTCGGCAATTAGACCGTCTTGATTTGGACCGAATCTATGTGGAGCCTTGTGCGGAAGAAGGACTCGGGCTGGCAATCATGGACCGTCTGCGCCGCTGCGCAGCACGAGAAGAACCACGTTGACCAATGATGAGATGGCTGTTATTTGGCGAGTCCGAGCGTCTTTACTGCTGCCCGAGCTGCCGCACGGGCTTTGACGGCAGGGCCCAGGAGCACACCAGGATCAGCGTGAATCCCGATTTCAGACACACGCTTACAGTGACGAACCACATCGTTCAGAGACGCAACACCTTCCTCACGGCCAGGTTGAGAAGCCGGCAATTGCTTGATGAGTAAGTCCGCATGGCGAGCTGCCTCGCTACAATGGTGCAAGATTGCCTTGGCATCGCCCATTCCACCATGCGCGACCATATCTTCAACGTTTTGCAGGAGTCCGTCTCTCTGTTCCAAAAGCTTCTTGTCCAGGTCACCGGCCCATACCATCGACACAGGAGTGGTAGAAACCATCATGGCCACCAGGAGGACTCTGAGAGACAACATCGTGCAGAAGTGAGATCGATTTATTCTCTTCATCAATAGTGCCCTTTTGGATCAACCGCCCCCGACGTCAGGTCTCGATAGAGCCGGTGAAAAGCTTCTGTATTCAACTCGGGGTCCTTCAGCTTCGCTAGGGTTTCCTGGGAAATAGGATATTCGACGGTATCGTCGTAGTTAGATGAGGCAATGGTAATAAACCGAGGGGGAAATAATCGCTCCGGTAACAAAATATTGACACCTAGATTGTACTTCAAAGCCAGACGTATCGCCTCTCGGGCCTTATCAGCCGGCACTTCTCGGCCCAGCCCAATGTTCTGAGGCGGTTGACCCATCCTTGCATATTGGAAGTGAACATTCGTCAAACCCGCCTGGACAAATTCTTTTTTTATGTCTGCTTCTCGAGTCCGATACTGATAGGCAAGCACGACTTCAACCCGGCTCACAGGGGTAACAGCAGCATTGTCTGCAAATGCGTTCGGTACAGTCAGTTCGCCGGCAGCAAGCGTGACGATGATCAAAATGAGAACATGTAACAGAGTCATAGGCTATTCCTGAACGAGGAATGGTACGTGTAATCCAGGATTCATTGCAACTAATGGCTTGGAAGGTATTCTTGACTGGCAGGAGCCCCCAATTGAGGCCCACTCGGAAACGATCAGAGCACCGGTGGCGTACCCGCTTTCATGCGGGTACGCCACCAACCTTCACTTACTTGACGTTGAGCGAAGTGGGAGAGACTTTAGCCTTCCCATTTTGCTTTGCCGTCTTGGTCTGAGGAACCTGCGGCGTCAACGGCTTGATCCGTTGATCATCTGTGGGGAGCACTCGGAAGAGCCCCCACTGTCCGGCATTTGCAAACGCCGGCCGCTGATTCTTCCACAGATAGTCACCAGCGATCTTGTTAGGACCACCAGCTCCACCCGTAAGATGCGCATTGATGATCTCTGACCCACCGAACTCCATGGTGCTGACCTGGTCGGCACCCTGCATGTACGGTTCATGCGGCCACTCATGGCCGTCGATCGTGAACAGCTGCACCTGCTCGCTGAAGGCACCCAGGACGTGAACAGCCACTGGATCGCCGACATGAGCCTGGAGCAACGGAGTCGATGGTGTCTCCCCGGCCTTCACGCAGGCAAAGACCTCTGGAATGTCGCAACCCTTTTCCATCCGCCACGCGGTCGGCTCAGAACGGTAGTTCACCGCCGTAATGCCGGCTACTTGTTGGATGTAAGGCATGAAGCTGACACCCACGATGTTATCCTCGTCTTGGAACATCAGTGAGAAATCACGATAGTTCTTCCGGGTTTCATTTCCAGAAAGGGTCCGATCGACGAGCACGTCGGCACGCCAACTGCTCTTCATCGTAATATCCTCTCCGGTCACCGGATCCCGGTACCGTGAGCCCTTCGGTCCAATAATGATGGACCCAAATAAGCCGTTCCGTGGGTTCTCCACTACATTACCCCAGTCCTGGATGAGTGCGGCGAGTTCGCCATACTCAGGATGAGCGTAATAGGTGTAGGTCTTGCTCTCGCCTGGGCCAACTGTCTGGTCGCCAGGATTGTTCCCTACATTGGCACCGAACGAGTCTTTTGGGTCGAACGCCATCATATCGACGTGGAACCCGGCTCGCTCTTTGGCCATTTCGTTCTTCAGATTGATCTTCACACAGTCGCCCACGTTGACATGCAGAGTCAGTGGGCTCGGCTTCAACTCTCCGGCCTTGACCCGTCCACGATCCCCGTCGAGCACGTACATCTTCCCCTCGTTACCGAAGCTCCTCTTCCGCTCAAGTGCCACTTCCCTAA
>CAZOHW010000481.1:0-3320 GCA_964579525.1 uncultured Nitrospira sp.
CCAGCAGATTGAGCAGGATGGAGAGCTTCTCCCATTCCGGATTGCTGTAGGGAATGACCGATGAAAGGAAGCTATATGTTCGGCAGAAGACCTTGGCCTTGCCCTTAAAAGTCACCTGGCCGTCCTCGTCAAGTTTACTCACATAAACCGCCACACACGCATCAAGAATCGGATCAAGCTGGTCGCGGTCGGCATTGCCAAGGAATAACGCCACCACCTGACTTACTTGCTGGGGCGAATAGACCTGAGCAGCGTCCAAGGCTGCCTTCAAATCGTGCAGTTTATTCGGATCAGTTTCCTCGGCCAGCAGCGTCGTGCGGTAGTAGTCCTGAAAAGCACAGGTGATCGTCTCGCTGTTGTTCTGAAAGTCGAGCACAAAGCAGTCGTGTTTTTGTGGATGTGCGCGATTCAGGCGCGACAGAGTCTGTACGGCCTTGATCCCAGAAAGCGGCTTATCCACGTACATCGTATGTAAGAGTGGTTCGTCATAGCCGGTCTGAAACTTATCGGCGCATATCAGGAAGCGGTACGGGTCGGTCTGGATCTTCGCGGCAATCCCACTGCTCGGAAACCCATTGAGCGACGACTCGCTGACCTTGGCACCGCCGTAGTCTTGCTCGCCCGAAAAGGCGACAATCGCCTGATACGAACTCTTGCGCTCTACCAGGTATGTTTTGAATGCATGGAAGTACTGAATAGCCCGCTCGATACCGTTACTCACCACCATCGCCCGCGCCTGGCCACCAATCTTTCCGGCCGCCATCACCTGTTCATGGAAGTGGTCCACCATGATCTCCGCCTTAAGCCGAATCGCATGGTCGTGACTCTCTACATACCGCCGCAGCTTCTTCTGCGCCTTCTTGGTGTCAAACTCCGGATCGTCCTCCGTCTTCTTGACCAGCTTGTAGTAGCTATCCACCGGCGTGTAGGTCTTGAGCACATCGAGAATAAATCCCTCCTCGATCGCCTGCTTCATCGTGTAACTGTGGAAGGGTCGGTGCTTGACCTTGCCCTCGGCATCGGGCGGCAGCGGCTCGCCAAACATCTCCAGTGTCTTGTTCTTGGGCGTTGCGGTGAAGGCGAAGTAACTGGCGTTCGCCAGCATCTTGCGCGCCGCCATTCGTCGTGCGAGCGCCTCATTGATGATATCTTCCGGGTCGGTTCCCTCTTCTCCATCATCCTTGGCATCGCCAAGCACTTGGCTCATCGCCGCCGAGGTTTTGCCACCCTGGCTTGAGTGCGCCTCGTCGATGACGATGGCGAACGTCTTGCCGCCCTCAGTCGCGATCTCGTCGAGAATGTGAGGGAACTTCTGCACCGTTGAGACGATGATCTTCTTGCCTTCCTGAATGAACTTGCGCAGGTCGCCCGAGTCCTTAACGTGACCGACCGTCGCACCCACCTGCATGAACTGCTTGATGGTCGTCTGGATCTGATCATCGAGTATCCGTCGATCGGTTACCACGATGACGGAGTCGAAGACTTCTTTATCCTCGCGCTTCAGGCCAATAAGTTGGTGTGAGAGCCAGGCGATGGAATTGGACTTGCCACTGCCCGCCGAGTGCTGGATCAGATAGCGCTTGCCCGCACCATGAGTGCGAACATCAGCTAGTGCCTGCCGCACCACACCAAGCTGGTGGTAGCGCGGCCATACCTGCCTCCTTTTTTTCCTGCCAGTGCGTGGATCCTTCTCTTCGACGATCTGCGCGTAGTTCTCGAGGATGTTGGTCAGCCCCGCCGGCGTAAGCACCTCTTTCCAGAGATAGTCGGTCTTGAGGCCTTGCGGGCGGGGCGGGTTGCCTGCACCGTCGTTGTACCCTTTATTGAACGGCAGAAACCACGAGCCTTTGCCCCTGAGCTCTGTGCACATCTGCACTTCGCTGTCGTCCACTGCAAAGTGCACCACGCAGCGGCCAAACTCAAAGAGCCGCTCACGCGGATCGCGATCACGCTTGTACTGTTCAACGGCATCCGCAACAGTCTGCTTAGTAAGACTGTTCTTTAGCTCGAACGTGGCGATCGGCAGCCCGTTGACGAACAGGCACAGGTCCAGCGCACGACGCGTCTCGTCCATGCTATAGGCAAGCTGGCGTGTAACTGAAAAGCGGTTCTGCGCGTGCAGCGCCTCAGCCTTCGCATTGCCAGGCGACGGCGTGCCATAGAAGAGGTCGAAATGCAGCGGCCCGTGGTCTACGCCTTTACGCAACACGTCGATGACACCGCGCTTGCCGATCTCGGATGAGAGACGCGCAAGGAACTTGAGACGGGTGATGTCCTTAGGGTCGTTGGCATCGACCATAGCCAGCTTCTTGAACGACTCCGGCTGGGTGGCACGCAAAAAGGCAGAGAGCGGCGGAAAATCAAGGGCATGAGCTCGGTCGTAGTCCTGCGCGCTGCCAGCGAGATAACCAGTCCCGCCATAAGGCGCAGGTCGTTCAGCAGCCATGTTGGGCACCACGGCGAGACCATCCTCACCGGTCATGTGCCGCATGATGAGCGTTTCAAGGCCCTTCTCGCTGGTGTCGGTGCTCACAAGGAACCTCTAATCAAGTACCCATCAAGTACCAAGGATTCGCTAATCTATTGATTTTAAAGGAGCTGACCTTCGGTTTCGTTTATCAACACCCGCTTTAATCAAACAACCATCAAGCAATGGGATTTCGTTCTGAAAGGTTCAAGGAGCTCGCATACCTCGACAGCAGGGAACTGTTATAACTGCGATAGAGGATTCCGGATTACCCGCCGATATGGAGTTCATGCTGGATGCGCAGCCGGCTGAGACGAAAGCCACCCCTTGTCCTGAAGCACCTGCCAGGCCAGCGCAATTTGTTGGGGTGAAAACCGGCGTTTCCGCTCGTTCCATTCGAAGGTCGATGAAATAGCGGTCTCTAGTGTCTTCGCACCTTCTTGACTCGAAACCCAATGGACGGTGGATAACAGTTCTAAGCCGAATGGGGTTTCGAATCCTCTGACTAAATCCGCGACTCGATCGAATCGGTGCTGCGTCTTCTGATGCCCCGCGAGAAATTGATCGGCTTCAACAACAGCACCAGGTACCAGTTCAAGTTGTTTCCCTGGATCATCAACCCCGTCGGTATACCCGGCTGTGTAATAACCTTCCAGGGCAAGGAGAAGATGGCGCAGATTCTCCGCATAAGGCCCATATGGGGCCTTCACATAGCGAAGGTTGAGAGGTTCTCCTGCGACTTGCATGAAATACATAAGCTTATGGACTTCCAACAGACTGATGAAGGGATCCATTAAGCCACGGAGGTATCGCTGCATGAGGCCGACTAACGCAGCCAGTCCCGATGGCATGT
>CAZOHW010000482.1:0-3305 GCA_964579525.1 uncultured Nitrospira sp.
GAGGGAGCAACCAACTAACATGGCGGCATCAAATGCGGAGAGCGCTGACGTGATGGATGGTGCGACACCAAAAGCACGCTCCCACGCCAAAGCAGCTTCCACTAGTTTTTGGCGGAGATCGTTCATACGCGCCTAACAATGTTTAGGCCAATCCGCATAAGAACCGGATCGGCTCGTTTCTATCCCTAGAACAGGCCGCTTTCGTTCGCAGACAATACGCCACCCCTGCTCTTGCTTTAATGCGTTGCGGCTACGAACCTATTTGCAACATGGGCTTATTCGGATCCTCATACCATGCTTCCTATCATCACCGGCACGAATCGCCACACTTTCACTCCACTTCCCACAGCTTCGTATACACTGGTCCAGTCGGGTGTAGTTTGCTTTTCATTAACACCAGCGGCCCAACGGTGATAACACCGACAGAGAGTGCGCGATCACACAGGCCGCTTTGGGCAAGTCGCTGCCCTACCTCTCGATCGCCAGCCTTGATCCGTGCCACGGTCAGATGTGGTGTGAATGGTTTGTCCTCCGTCACAAAACCGAGGGACCGGCAACAGGATTCGATCCCCCGATGCAGCGCCGTCAACTGGTTGGCTGCGTCGCTCTTGAACCATTGCTCAGATGGACCGATCCATAGCACCCGCGGCTGTCGAAGATTGGGAAATGCCTGGAGCCGATCGATGGGAATCTCAATAGTCGGATGGGATCGCCTGACGGTGGCTATGGCTTCACGCATCGGATCTACTAGCTGTTCATCCATGTCGCCGAGAAATCTCATGGTGAGGTGAATGGATGACGGCTGCACCCAGGTGATCCGGATCGCTTTTGAAGATTCACGGTCAAACCGTGATTGCAAGTCTTGTTGAACGAGCGAGATCTGTTGACGGAGCTTCTCACTCAGTTCGACGGCGAGGAAGGCACGAATCATGTCTTGGCCTTTTCAAGTAACCATCGACGGACCATATCCAGTGCGGCCTGAGCCGCGCGCTGTTTAATGACGGCGCGATCGCCATGGAAACGAAACTCTTTGGTCCTGGTCTCACCATAACCTCCATCGAGTCCGATATAGACCAGGCCGACTGGTTTCGTTTCCGTCGCCCCACCGGGTCCTGCGATCCCCGTAACCGCCAATGCCACCGACACACCGGCACGTTCACGCATCCCGGTCGCCATGGCTTGGGCCACTTCACGACTGACTGCTCCATGTTGCTCAATGAGACTCGCAGGCACCCCAAGCATCTCTGATTTGGCTTGGTTGCTATAACAGATGGCTCCGCGATCGACATAGGCAGACGATCCCGGCACCTGCGTGAGACGATGGCCGATCAGCCCGCCGGTGCAGGACTCCGCGACAGCAATCGTGCGTTTCTGTTCGATCAATAACTGACCGACGACCTCCTCCATGGTGCGGTGACCTTCTGCAAAGATCCACTCTGCCAATCGCCGACGCACCTCTTCGATGCACGATATGAGTGCGCGAGGATTTGACGAACGATGGGCACTCGTCGTCAATGACACCAGCACACCGTTCGGCGAAGCAAGCAGACCCAGTGCGATCGCTCCCCGTTTAGGAAGCAATCCCTGCAACTTGGTATCGATTTCCGCTTCCGGCAACCCCCAGGTCTGGAAAATCACCCTGGTAATGGGATGTGGTGGTGTCTGCTTCGACTGCTTCAGCCGATCGACGATGAAGGGAATGACCGTTTCCTGCATCATGGCTCGCATTTCACTCGGAACGCCCGGCAGTGCCACGATGTGCGTCCCCTTCCATGTGAGGGCGAATCCCGGAGCAGACCCGACCGAATTGGGTAAGACAATGGCTTTCGCCGGAATCAACCCTTGCCGCAACTGTCCCCGATTCGGCACTCTCCCCCACTGAGCCAATCGAGCCTTCATCCCCTCAAGTGCTTCTTTGCGTCGAGCAAGCCGGAAACCAGTCACTGTTGCAACGGCCTCCCTAGTACAATCATCAACCGTAGGACCAAGCCCTCCCGTCATGATGACAATTCCGGCCCGTTGCCTCGCGATGTTGAGCACATGCCCAATATCGATCTCATTATCACCGACGATGGATTTGAACCGCACTTCCACACCGATGGTCGCAAGGGACTCCGCAATGAATACTGAATTGCTATCGGTCCGTCCCCCGACCAGCAACTCCGACCCGATAGCAATGGTTTCCGCGATACGCGCACGATCTGATGAAGCAACCTTTGACATAGGCCGCTGTGAGTCCCTATTCAATATGAGCGAAATCCACGGAGAAATGGATCTCTCCACCGCCGGCAGGAAAGATTGAAATCGTCGCAGGGGCTTTGGGATCAAAGTCGGCATAGTTAAACAGGGCCACGACTCTCGCTTGGAATCGAGGCGACTCCGGCCAGGCCGCACTGCGATCAGCCTGCCCATCAGCACGAACCGTGATCGGCTTGATCACCCGGCTCCCTTGATCAAGCACCATGTAACTGTGTTCTGCGAAGGATGGATGGTCCCCAACAATCACGACACTGATTAGCATGGTCGGGTTTTCCAACAGGTAGGCAATATCCGACTCGTTCGGATCCAGACCGCGCAGTGCCATATGCGCAGTCATCACGGACACTCCCCCAAGCTTGGTGACCAGATATCCGCTCGCTTGCCGACCATCGGTGGCCCCGAAACGGACATAAAACACATCAGGCGAACGATGCTCGACCCCCGCATGTTTTCCTCGTTCCATGGCGGCCCGAACCTGCGCCTGTGTCGGGTGCACTTCTATCGCCGAGGAGGCGTTGACCATGCCAAGGACTGACGTCACAGCCGTGACGACCGCAAGTAGATGAACGCATCTCATGCGACTGCCAGTAACAGATGCTCGGCGTCCTGTCAATGCATCCATGGATGGGAGCTCCCGTTGACAAGACGGAAGGGGAAGTGCTAAACGAAAGAGGATTGAGGGAGTCTCTCCTCTACTTTTCTGGATACCATTTGACACTAAAGGAGCTTTGAATGTCGACCCCGGAAACATCCCCTACCCCAGCCCCTCCACGGCGCCAGTTCGTCAACTTTGCGTTCTATAAGGTGGACCCAGCTTGGCGACGGTTACCGGAGGACGTGCGAACCCAAGGCAAACAAGAATTCCTCCGTGCCGTAGAAGATTTTACCGGCAAGGTTCTCGTGGTCCCCTATTCCGCAGTCGGCATCCGTGGCGACTGTGACTTTATGCTCTGGCGCATCAGCTATGATCTGGATCTATTCCAGGACATGAGCGCTAAAATGCTGGCCTCTGGATTAGGCCAGTACCTCACGACGCCCTATTCCTA
>CAZOHW010000483.1:0-3295 GCA_964579525.1 uncultured Nitrospira sp.
CACCAGGAACGAATCCGGACGAAGAGACCGTAGCACCAGGAAGCCCAGTACAGCCATTTGAAAGCCGGCTGACCTGGATTCAAGAATGCCATCTTAACCCATATGGTTCATGAGGGTTCGTGACGAAACCGCCAAGACACCATGCGAGACGGGCACGTGGAGCCCTGAGAGACCGAGGTATCCTTGAAACAGGATGTCGAGGTCGCGAGGGGCGAGCCTGCCCGCCTGGCCATGAACCAACCACCGCCAGGCTTGTCGCAGCGGCGTATCGGCGGTTGCAATAGAAGCGTTCATGAATCATATGGGTTACGGTCTTACCACAATCGGCCCCGGTTCAGTCGCTACGACCCGGTCCGACTGTGCCGGCACAGCCATGAGGCAAGATTCGATGAATTCCAAACTTCTGGCCAGGGCACCCTGATTCTCCAATACAACCTGTCTGGCAAACTGTCCAACCTGCTCACGAACATCAACTCTGCTCAACCATTCTTGCAAACAGCCGACAAGTTCGTTTACTCCCGTAATTCGACGGCCGCCCCCTGCTTCCAACAGCAGCGCCGCGACTTCGGCACAATGGTCAGTATAGGGTCCAAATACAACCGGAGTACCCCACACCGCCGGCTCCAGGAGATTGTGCCCTCCCACTGGAACCAGTGTCCCACCCACAAATGCGACGACCGCTTCTCGATAGGCACGGGCTAACTCCCCTCTGGTGTCTAAAATCACGACACGAGGACCCGTGAGTCTCTCGAGCATCTGACTCCGTCGTTGGACAACACATCCAGCCTCTTTGAGCATCACTTCCACTCGGCCCGCTCGCTCGATATGGCGAGGGGCCAACATCAATACCGCCGAGGGACAGATCTGCACGATCTGTCGATAGGCCGATACCAGAAGTTCTTCTTCTCCCGCATGCGTGCTGCCGGCGAGGATCAATTGCTCGTGTTCTTCAATCCCAAGACTTCGGCGCAGCGACTGATCAATATTCCCTTCAGGCTGAGGCTGATCGAACTTGATGTTCCCTGTCACATAGACACGAGTCGGTTCAGCCCCCAGTGCAACCATACGTTGCCGGTCTCGATCGGATTGCACCAAACAGAGCGTCAGTGTGCGAAGGACCGACAGATAAAAAGAGCGAATGACAGGAATGTCCTGGCGGCCAAATGAACGAGAAGATAATCGCCCATTGACAAGCACGGACGGCACAGCATAGTCCCGTAAGGTCCACAAGAGATTGGGCCATAGTTCAGTCTCAACAAACACATACAGGACCGGCCTCAGGCGCCGGATCAGACGAGACACGGCCCAGGGAAAATCCAGCGGCGCGTACCGATGTTCAGCAATCCCACCTAAGCGCTGTTCAACCGCTTCGCGGCCGGTTTCAGTCACGGTCGTGACTATATAACGGAACTCCGGATGTCGCGCATGCAACGTTTTGACAAGCGGCGAGACAGCGACGACTTCGCCAAGCGAGACCGCGTGAATCCAGATGACAGGTTTGTTGAGCTCATCTGGTCGGTCTGGTTTATCTAGTTTGTCTGGTTTATTTCGTTTAGTTGGTTGATCGGATTGGTCTGTGTCTCCACCGCCAAATAAACCAGATGAACCAGACAAACCCGCTTCCCACCCCAGCCGCTGCGCCAACCCGGGACGGCAGCGGGGCTTTGCCAACAGCACCGCAATGATCACCGGCGCCGCGAGAAGAAGACCGATGTTATAGAGGAGTTTCCACATGGTCTTCTTCACCCTGTGAGACAGGCGAGAGAAACGCGACGGGCGAGAATCGCGAATACTTCATGCGCACCTCTCGCTTGTCCTACAAGTCTCGCGCTTCGCGCACGACGTTCACCACTGCCTCAGCTTCGTCTGTAAGCTGATTGAGAGCCGTCTCGAGCTCCAGGCGGGCCGATTCGAGCGCCGCCTCATCAGCCTCACGCGAAACCCAGAGCGGACGTCCGTAACAAAATAGGCCCTTGGAAAACGGATACGGGACCATATAGCGGTCCCAGCTCGCGAAGAGTTTTTTTTTGAGCAGGCAAAGGCTAGCGGCACGATGGGAAGTCCCGTGGCTTTCGCCAGCTGGATCACCCCCAGCTTGGCGACGTGACGTGGCCCTTTTGGCCCATCAGGTGTCACGACGACATCTCGGCCGGATCGACCCAACTTGATCAAGGCCCGGAGCGCGCCGGATCCCCCTCTGGTGCTCGACCCACGGACCGCCTGATGGCCGAATCGTGCAATGATCCGCGCGATGATTTCTCCATCACCATGCTGGCTGATCAACACATGAGCACCCGGTCCCCGATATCCGATGGGAATCATCAACTGTTGAGCATGCCAAAACGCCAAGATAATGGGGCGCCCTTCCCGATACAACGCATCGACCGCTTCATACCCGCGGGTCTCATACCGCATCGAACGCGCAACGCCACGAATAAGTGCGGCTCCGACCGGCGGAAGCACGGACAACTTCAACCATGTTTCGATGCGCGTCTGTCCCATGGAATCAATGGGCCAATTCTTCTGATTGAAACTGCAACGAATGCAGGCGGTGATAGCTCCCTCCCTGCCGAAGCAGGGTCTCATGCGAGCCGATTTCGACGATCGTCCCACGTTCCATTACCACAATGCGATCCGCATTTTGAATCGTGGACAGCCGATGGGCGATTACCAGCGTTGTCCGATTTTTCATCAAGTTCGCCAATGCCAACTGCACGATCCGTTCAGACTCGCTATCCAAGGCCGACGTCGCTTCATCCAGAATCAGCAACGGCGGGTCGCGGAGCAATGCGCGCGCAATGGCCAAACGCTGGCGCTCGCCCCCCGAGAGTTTGAGCCCCCGTTCTCCGATGAGCGACTCATACCCGTCCGGAAGACGGAGAATGAAGTCATGCGCATAGGCCAACGTAGCAGCCTGTTCAATCTCAGCCTGACCGGCCCCGGTGCGTCCGAACGCGATATTGTTACGGATCGTATCGTCGAACAACACAATCTCTTGCGACACGATCCCGATATGCGCGCGCAACGATTGCAGCTCATACGAATCGAGCGGAACCCCGTCGATGAGAATGCGGCCGGTGGTCGGCTCATAGAACCGCGGCAACAAACTGGCCAACGTGGTTTTTCCACTTCCACTGCTCCCGACGAGCGCAATAATTTCACCGGGCCTGATCGTCAGATCCACATTGGTCAACGCGGGAATCTTTTGGCTTTCATATCGCAACGAGACCCCCTGGAATTCAATGTCACGATTGATCCCGACCAATGGGACCATGCCCTGGGCCTGAGCCTGCTC
>CAZOHW010000484.1:0-3293 GCA_964579525.1 uncultured Nitrospira sp.
GCTATTACCCGTCCTTATGGCATGGTGTTGGTGACGGGACCAACCGGAAGCGGGAAAACGACGACGCTGTACGCCGCCATTTCGGAAATGAATACGCTCGAAGACAAATTAATTACAATCGAAGATCCGGTCGAATATCAGCTGTCGGGTGTCGTGCAGATCCCGGTCAATGAAAAGAAGGGGCTGACCTTTGCGCGCGGCCTTCGATCTATTCTGCGTCATGACCCGGACAAGATCATGGTGGGTGAAATTCGAGATGCCGAGACGGCACAGATCGCCATTCAGTCGGCGCTGACCGGACATTTGGTGTTGACGACGGTTCATGCGAATAACGTCTTCGATGTGATCGGGCGGTTCGCCTCTATGGGAATCGACGCGTATAACTTCCTGGCGGCATTGAATTGCGTCTTAGCTCAACGATTGCTCAGAATCCTCTGTCCATTCTGTCGAGTCCCCGTCAAAGTGGAACGTGCACTCATTGAAGAGTCTGGTCTGGATTATGAGCAATACAAAGAGACGCCATTCTATGAGGGGAAAGGGTGCCATCAGTGCCATGGCGCCGGGTATCGCGGGCGAAAATGCATCACGGAGTTCCTCGATTTAACCGACGAAATCAAGGAAATGATTCATGCCGAACGACCGCTTTCCGAAATTCGGTACCGCGCGGTGACCGATGGGATGATCACGCTCCGACAGTCTGCGCTGAAGAAGGTGTTTAGCGGGGAAACATCGTTACGTGAGATCAATCGTGTGACGTTTAGCGAAGAGGGTTGAGTGATGTGGGAATGGGCCAGCAGCCGGCCACAGTACTGTGTGAAGTTTGGGACCGATTCCATTGCCTGGGCCGAATCGCATCGAAATTGGAGGGGGCGGTGTCGGCGCACATGCGTCACCGCTCCGATTTCCGACGGAATGGTGAAACCGTCCCCCGTCGAAGAAAATTTGTCGGAGCTTTCCACATTAGCAGAACGCCTCCGAAGCTTGACCGAGGCCGGGGGGGATCGTCATGTTGTAAGCCGTTCCATGCTTTCCGATCGTCCTCGACGGATTGTCCTGCTGCTTCCTGATGCGGCTGTACGAGCGAGTGTGTTCCATTTAGACCAGCTTCCCGTGAAGAGTGAGGAACGCGAGGCGTTGATTCGGTGGCGGTTGGGACAACAGCAACTGTTCCCAGTCACCGGGGCCAAAATCGCGTACCAGGTATTCACGAGTCAGTCGGGAACTGGTGGAAACATCCATACGGTTTTGACAGTCGCAATTCAAGAATCGGTCTTGAGTCAGTATGAATCGATGTGTGAATCGGTTGGTCTCATTCCACAGGATGTGGGAATCACGAGCCTTCGGCTTTTTGATTTCTGGAGAAGTGCTTCCGGAAAGTCAATGTGGCAGCGTCACAATGTTCTCTGGGCCAATTTATCCGATCGAGCGCTGACCACGATGGTGTTTCAACAAGGCAAGCTTCTATTCTATCGATGCAAATTATTGGGAAGTCAAGCGACGGAAATGGGTACCAAGAGTGAGTTATTGAACAAAGTACTGGAAGAATGTGGAGCATCTCTGGAGGTCTGTCAACAGCAGCATCCATCGGCGGTCATTCAGAAGGCTGTCGTCTGCGCAGATGGAGACTTGTCCACGTTGCAGGCAAGAATGGAATCAGAACTGGAGTTGTCGGTCGAGCAGTTGGGATGGCGCTCCATCAATCGATTTGGGTGGATGTCTGCGGAAAATCACAGAACGATGACATCATTGGCCGCCATGGCAGGAGTGTCCTAAGACGTAAGGGGATAACCTCGTTGACTACTGGAACATTGATCGACAGACTCATATGCATCGTTCCATCAAGGGACGCGCGCTGTTTCCACATTCGATTTGAGTGGATGTCTGCGGAAAACCACAGAACGATGACATCATTGGCCGCCATGGCAGGGGTATCCTAAGACACAGAGGAATGGCCGTGTTGACTGCCGGAAAACTGATCGACCGACTCAAACACATCGTTCCATCAAGGGACGCCCGCTATTTCCACATGAACCTCAGCAGTCGATATCGGGCGGGGTTGGCTCCAGCCCGGCGATTGTTGATCGGAAGTTGTGTCCTCCTGATGTTGAGTATCCTCTGGAGCCTTGGACAGGCGATGGTGGCGTATCAAGAATGTTGGACTATCGAAACGGAACTGGAACGAACACGTCAACAGGATGCTCAATTGGTCGCGGAAGCGAGACAAGAAGGGATCGATCTCTCAGAGGAGGCATTACGGCGAATGCCCGCGGAAATTGATCTTGCTAATCAACTGCTGGAAAAACGAGTATTCTCATGGACGAAGTTTCTTACCGGGTTGGAACAGGCTCTTCCTCCGCGTCTGGCTCTGAGCAGCGTGCGTCTTGACCAGAGCGGGACCACGGTTCATCTCACGGGAACGGCCGTGAGCCTTGAAGACATCACCGCCTTCACGGTCGGACTTCGGGAGCACCAGACTTTTAAGGATCCGGTCTTGGCCCAACATCGTGTTGGGGCAAATGGCCTTGTTGAATTCGACGTCATGTTGAAATACCGACTCAGGGGAGCGTGAACGAGGTGAAAGAACGTCTGTGGTTCATCTGGCAGCATCCCACGGCCCCATTGTTGCCGTGGATCGGGATCGCGATCTGTCTGTTCCTGTTGTTGCTTGTCGTGCATGATCTGGGCGTCGCCGGGGTTCATGCGACCAGGGAGCGCTTGGAGCAAGAGTGGGCCGCAGCGCGTCAGTCGTTGATGAGCCATCGAGAAGCCAGGAAGATCAGAAAAGACTTAAGCCAAGTATGGGCCGTGCTTCCGGCTGAACAAGATTTTGCGCCCTTAGCCCTGGGTATTTCGGAAGAAGCGAAACATGATCGGGTGACGTTGCCGGCCTTGTCATATAAGACCGAGCCCACTCTCATGGCTAATACCAGCAAAGGGGTGCTACAGGGATCAATGAGCGGACGGTATGAAGATCTCCGGCGATTTATTTATGATCTGGAGACGGCTGAAGAATTGCTGTTGATCGAGGATTTGGAGTTGACTCGCTCTGGAGGCGGCCATGACTCAGCGCTGACATTCAATATCAAGATTGCCACCTATCTTCGGTCCGATCCTGTGAAGCCATCTGGTCAAGAGGTTACGAGGTAAGCGTGAATGAACGGAGGAAACAGATTCTTGCCGTCTTGTTGGTCGCCCTATGGGGAGGGGTTGGGTTTTGGCAATGGGGAACCTGGGAAGAACCGGTTCGCGTACCGTTGACCAACGTGACAGGTTCTGTTTCTGCGGGACAGCAT
>CAZOHW010000485.1:0-3289 GCA_964579525.1 uncultured Nitrospira sp.
GTGTTCGCCTATGCAACATTGGCCCATGGAGACAAGGCCAAGACCGGGGGGAAAGCATGAACGCCAAACACCTCTTCAAACAGATGATGTTGGGTTTCTGCGGGGTGGCAACGCTGGCGTTCACGCCGGTTTTTGATACTACTCCCGCGTTTGCTCATGGTGAACGTTCGCAAGAACCATTTCTTCGGATGCGCACCGTAAATTGGTACGATACGGAATGGGTAGGTAAGACAACGAAAGTGAACGATGTGACCGAGCTGCGGGGCAAGTTTCACTTGTCCGAGGATTGGCCCCGCGCGGTTGTGAAGCCAAACCGTACCTTCATCAACGTGGGATCACCAAGTTCGGTGTTTGTACGGCTAAGCTCTAAAGTGAATGGCACTCCAATGTTCGTGTCCGGTCCGATGGAAATCGGAAAGGATTACGAGTACGTGGTGACTTTGAAGGCAAGACTCCCTGGCCACCATCACCTCCATCCGATGTTCGCAGTCAAGGACGCGGGTCCTATTGCTGGACCGGGTGGGTGGATGGATATCACCGGGCGTTATGAGGATTTCACCAATCCGATTAAGACGTTGACTGGTGAAACTTTCGATTCAGAAACCGTGGGTACTGCCACTGGGGTTATGTGGCACTTATTTTGGGCGGCAGTGGCCATCTTCTGGGTAGGTTGGTTCATGGTCCGGCCGATGTATTTAGTTCGGGCACGGGTCTTGGCTGCTTATGGAGATGAGATTTTGCTCGATCCCATTGATCGGAAGTTGGGATCAGCCCTTCTGGTATTTATTCTCGTGGTGGTGACGGTTGGGTATCTGTCGGCTGATGCAAAGCACCCTGTCACTGTGCCTTTGCAGGCTGGTGAAACCAAAGTGAAGCCGATGGCTGTGAAGCCCAATCCATTTGTTGTCGAGGTCACTCATGCCGAGTACGACGTGCCTGGTCGTGCGCTGCGCATGGTCCTTCATGCAACAAATAATGGGACTGAGCCAGTGACGATTGGGGAATTTACAACAGCTGGTATCCGGTTTACCAACAAGGCCGGTGCAGCCAAGCTGGATCCAAACTATCCACCGGAGCTGGTCGCTCAGGCTGGTTTGACAATGGATAATGAAGCCCCAATCATGCCTGGTCAGACTGTTGATATTAAAATCGAGTCCAAGGATGTCCTGTGGGAAGTGCAACGGTTAGTGGACATCCTCCACGATCCGGATCAACGTTTCGCAGGGTTGCTTATGTCCTGGACTGAAAAGGGCGAGCGACTCATTAATCCAATCTGGGCTCCAGTACTTCCAGTCTTCACACGATTGGGAGCATAACGAACCTGGTGGATAAGTAAGAATACCGGCCCGTCTCATCGGAAGATGAGACGGGCCGGTGTTTTATTCTGCATGTTAAAAATAACCTCTGCCCATCCTCCCATCTCCCTTCATCCAGGATTCGACAATTGAAATTGAAAGTTCGCACAACAGTTTCGTCAATTCGCAAGATTCATTGTCCCACCACAGTTCAGAGCCACCAAGTTCAACTGCAGTGCAGTTTCAAACCAACAATGTCAGGCAGTTAAAACCAAGGAAGTCTTAGAAATCCATTTTGGCCTGAATTTTCCATGGGGGAGTCCGGGTTCATTTCTTACCTGTACCAATGTGGAATAGGCTTGAACGTAGGCTAGGTGATCTTGCCTGCAGGGGTTCGTCTAATAACGCAGGAGTTCCACACCTGGGAGGGTCGAGATTGTGAGCCGGGCGCCGCCCGTTGCTCGTCTGATACGATGATGGTCGTCGATGAGACTCCACCGATAGGCCCATGTGATGTACAAGCCTCAGTACCATTTGGAGTAGATGTCGCGGTTCGACGGAACGTCCTTGTGGCCGGCATGGCAGAGAGTCTGAAGAAGGTTCTCCAAGGCGTAGGGGAATTTTATACCCAATTGTAGAGGAGACCGGAGTGGGTCAAGATCATGTCCAGTTACACATGGTGATTCCGACGAAGTCGAGGTGGCTAACGTGGCACCATGAAAGCGCGTGATGAGTCATCGGCTGAACGAGCGATTCCCATATGTGATCGAAAGTTCCAACCGGCGAAAGGCCCTGTATCTGAAGCAAGAGGCCCAATCATGGTAGAGACCATCACTTTCAGCTGGAAGGAAGTACGGCTCAGAGAAGAAGTGCACGGGGAGTTATCAATACGCGGCATGTTCCTCCCCCAGGTAGCTGAGCATTGAGAATCTCTATCAACGAAACTGAGAGCTAAAATCGAAATGCGTCTATTCGAAAGGTTGACGACTCATAGCAATGCTGGTGATAATGTGTTTACACACATGAGTGTCCAGTGAAAGGAGGTCAGAGATGAAAGCCAAGGAAGGGGTCCTCAACATCCTGAATAAAGTGTTAACTGCCGATTTAACGGCGATTAATCAATATTTTGTCCATGCCAAAATGTGTGAGAACTGGGGTTACGAGCGCCTTTATTCTAAGGTGCGAGAACGGAGCATTGACGAAATGAAAGATGCGGATGAGTTGATTGGCCACATTCTGTATTTGGATGGTGTGCCTAATGTGCAGCGAATGAATACGGTACAGGTGGGTGAGAACGTACCGGAACAGCTGAAGCTCGACTTAAAGGCTGAGCAGGAAATGCTTGGATTGTTGAACGAGGGAATCGTTCACTGCGCGAAGGTCAGTGATTTTACAACCAGACACATGTTGGAGGATATGGCGAAAGACGTAGACGGCCATATTGATTGGATTGAAACTCAATTGGAAACCATCAAGCAGGTTGGTCTCGAAAACTATCTCGCAGAGCAGATCAAGAAAGAGTCCTGAGGGGAAATCATGAAAGCAAAAGAAGGCGTCGTTTCGCTTCTGAATCAAGTACTCAGGGCCGAGCTGACGGCAGTACACCAATACTTGTTGCATGCAGCTTTGTGTAAGAATTGGGGCTATGGACGGTTACACGATTACTACAGCCATCTGGCCAATGAAGAAGTGCAACACTCGGCTGAGTTGATGAACCATATTTTGTATCTCGAGGGAGTGCCCGATGCCGCACATTTGGATACCATCGCACATGGACAAGATGTGGCGACAATGTTTGCTGCAGATCTGGAATTTGAGCGTGAAGATGTCGAATTGTTGAGAAAGGCTATTGCCCATTGTTCGACGGTTGGCGACTTTACTACACGCCACCTGTTGGAGCACATGATTGAGGACTCCGAGGAGCATGTGGACTGGTTTGAGACTAGAACCTATCTCAAAATTGTTTAAGGAGCATGGTGATGCAGGCGAGCTGC
>CAZOHW010000486.1:0-3258 GCA_964579525.1 uncultured Nitrospira sp.
ATGTTATGGAAGTGTGCATCGCTCACGGACGTTCGTCTCGCGCCAACGAAGTCACAGGTGACCAGAACGATCCGTCAGCACTCCCCTGCATATGACGGATGATCTTTCCTTCTACCATGTAGACGACGAGTTCGGCCACGTGGGTCGCGTGATCGGCGACCCGCTCATAATATTTCCCAATGAAGGTGAGACGAACGGCCCGAGAGATCGTTCTTGGATCTTCCAGCATGAACGACATCAGTTCTCGAAAGAGTTGTTCGGTGAGATCATTAATGTACTGATCCTTTGGACAAACGTTGCGGGCTAAGGCGGCATCAAGATTCACGAATGCCTCGAGCGCATCCTTCACCATCCTGGTTAACAACTTGGCCATTGCTGTGAGGTCTATGTATGGTTTGAGTTGCGGTTCGGCGTTCAACTCGACCGCTCGTTCCGCGATGTTCACGGCGAGGTCGCTGATCCGTTCCAGTTCACCAGAGATCTTCATGGTCGTTGTCACGAATCGAAGATCACCGGCCGTCGGCTTGTGAAGAGCCAACAGAGCTAAACAGGTATCGTCAATCTCTACATCGCATTGATCCACAAGATGATCGTTCGTGATCACCTGATACGCCAACTCATATCGGCGTGTGATCAACGCCTCCAAGACATCCAATAGTTGAGCTTCCACTGCTGCAGCCATGAACAGCAGTCTGGCTTTCAGGCGTGACAGTTCGTTATCAAAGTGTCGTGACATCGGATGTCTCGGGAACGGCACAGCCTCACCAGCACCCCGGAACAGAGTGGATCGCGCTCATACCGGTGATGAGTGTCGCCGTTCGCCTGGTCGATTCGGTTCAACTCACTGGCTTCGATCGGTCACTCCATCTATCCGGCCTCATGATCGAGCCTATGGCAAGCACAAGGAGGATACCTAAGAAGAACAGAAGCGATAGAGCGAGCACGAATCCACCGCGCAGATCAGCCATCATGATGTCCCCCTTCCTTATTTATCCGGACAGACATCCTATACGCCATGGACTACCCACCATGAGTCATCAATTTATTGCTTTGCTGTTAATAGTGAGTAAACCGTGCTCGCCGGTTCGCACAAAATGTTATTGACCGACAATGGCCAGCTAATACTTATGCAATGTCCGGTCGATAGGCTCGTCAATAGGCTCATTGTATCGTTGCCTACAACAAGAAGGAGGTTGCATCATTATGACGGAATCCGACAATCGTGAAAAACTTCGTCGGGGCTGAGAACGTGTCATATTTTGTTCTCCACGAAGAAATCATGAACAGCCCGATCCCGAGCATTGAAGAACGTCAGCCCCTGAGGGAATCAGCCGACATCATGGACAAATGTCGCACGCTGCACCTGGGTGTGATGAGAGGAAGCGCCCTCATCGGACTGGTATCTGTTCGCGACTTTCTGAGACCTGTGTCTGCCGACAACTTCTGACCATCTCGTCACTGGTGCTCTTTCGACACCTCGACAGGTTGTCGCGTGAGAGATGAGTCATCTCATCGGTGAAGGGAGCACAATGGGATCATCTATGCGCGGAGCTTGTAGCCGACCCCTCGGACGGTCATGATAATGCTTGGCTCGGATGGATGCACTTCAAGCTTTTGTCGGAGTGAGTGGATATGCACATCCAAAGCGTGTTCTTCAAGCGCATACCCTTCACCCCACACTCGATTGAGCATTTCCTGACGTGAAAACACGCGACCCGGAGCTTCAATGAATTGATGGAGGATTTCAAACTCTTTCGGCGTTAAATCGATCAGGCGTCCATTCACCGTCACTTCATGGCGATCAAGGTTCATCTGAATGCTCCCTGCGCGAAAGTGGCGGGTTGCTTGAGCCACCGGGCCGCGACGCCTCAGAATAGCTCTGGCACGAGCGAGAATCTGACGAGGCGTCTGGTTGCAAAGCACGAGATCAACTTCTTGATCATAATCGCTCAAATACTCTCCATCGGAACAGGGTTCGTTCTCATTGACGACAACCACGATTGGAATGGCTCCGGTTTCCCGCAACTGACGCACGATGGGAAAGGTGTTATTGAGCCGTTCCATAATGACAAGGAGCGGCGCTGCTTCCTTCACAACCGTGAGCACCTCAGATTCCGTTGTGGCGCATGTAACTTGATAACCTCCTTTTATGAATGCCATTTTGATGGCTTGGCCAAGTGCTTCCGATCGTACAAAGAGAAGAACGTGTTCTAACGTCGTTGTCACAGGTGCCGAGGGAAATATCATAGCGAGGATGATAGTAGTCACTAGAGAACAAAGGATCATCATGATGATGTAAACTATCGGTTAACTCTTCTACCTCTCTGTGCGCGCCGACACCATCGGAGTTAACAGTAATTTAATGAATTGGTGATCATCCGGAAACGTGCTTCCCATAAAGTGGTCTGAAGCTGCTTCATTTAGGATGATTCGGAGGAGGTCAGACATGAAGTGTGCGCAACTGCTGCTCGGTTTCTCATTCACCGCCACAGCGATGCTGGCCGTGCTTCCTTCGGTAACCTGGGCGCAAGTCCGCCCCGTTCTAGATCCAAACATCCCCTCCTATCTTCAGCTTGATCAGACCTCCGGCAAATTGACGATCTCGACGGCCGAAACGATGAAGCCGCTGGTGCGTACCTTGGTTGATGATTTGGTCCGCAGGCATCCAAAACTTAAAGTGACGTTCACGGGAGAAGGGTCAGAAACCGGGCTCGCCGCGCTTCTGGAGCACCACGCGGAGGTCGCGGCTATGCCTCGCCGCATCACTGCCGACGAGATTGCCGAGTTCATCAGGGAATATGGATATGAGCCGACGGAGGTTCCGGTGGCGGGTGACGCGCTGGCCGTGTTCGTCCATAAGGACAATCCGCTCGCCGGTCTTGCGCTCGACGAATTGGACGCAATGTTCTGTCGTGAACGACGCCGTGGGTTGAGCTACATCATCGACTCTTGGGGACTGGTCGGACTTATGGACGAATGGTTCGAGGTTCCCGTGCAGATCTATGGCCAGAACGGGAAATCGGGCAGCAGCCATTTCTTTCGCAATGAGGTCTGCAAAGGTGGAACCTTTCGTCACCAGCTCGTTGAGGGACAGGGACCAGCCTCGACCCTCTTGGATGTGGGAAAAGACCCTTACGGCATCGGATTCAGCTCCGTCGGCTATGGAACATCCATGGTGAAGGCAGTCCCGGTTGCCTTAGTCAAAGGCGGGCGATATGTCGAACCTTCCATCAAGACTGCGATGGACGGTTCCTATCC
>CAZOHW010000487.1:0-3247 GCA_964579525.1 uncultured Nitrospira sp.
GCACTGACCCTTCGACGCGCCGGGTACCCGCGGGGTTGCTCAACCTCGCGGGTATCCCGGCATTCCCCAACAGAGTCTCGGATGGTCTTGGAATTTGCCGGAACATCGGCGTGACCGAACTGAAACGGTGGCCTGACGGCTGGGCGCAGATCACCAGCCTAGATACGCCTACAGCTCACGTTCTGGCTAACATCTTCATTCCTCCAATATTGTCGACTACCTTTATCAGGCGGACACGAGTACACTTCTTTGCTCTTCAATATGCTTCTTCACTTTCACCGACAGCGCCCTTTCAGCAAGGCGCAACTCATAGGTCTTCTGCAGATTCATCCAGAATTCGGCAGTGGTATTGAAAAAGGTCGCCAGGCGCACGGCGGTATCGCCCGTGATGCCCCGCTGCCCTTTGATAATTGCCGTAATCCGATTCGCCGGCACCTCAAGGGCCTTAGCCAGCATATTGGCGTTAATCGGAGGATCTGACGGCTTCATGAACTCCTCCACTAGAATCTCGCCGGGATGAACCGGCCGCATGCCGTTCTTAACCATGGTGGTCTCTCCTTCAGTGATAATCCGTGATCTCGACGTCATGGGGTCCGTCAGCCATCCAGACAAAACAGATCCGCCACTGATCGTTGATTCTGATACTGTGCCGTCCAGCCCGATCTCCTTTTAACTTCTCCAGTCGGTTTCCGGCTGGCGCCAACAGGTCTTTGAGATCGGAGGCACTGTCGAGCATGGTCAGTTTCCGTTCAGCCACCTTCCTGATGCTGGAGAATTCCCTGACTGCCTGCCCCGCAAAGAACTGTTCCGTCTTTTTATCCCGAAAACCTCGGATCACGGCATCCAGACTATCATGATTTTACGTTTTACGTAAAGCGGATGTGCTAAAATTGTGCTGAAAATTTTCAAAACCCATCTCTCTCCAGCCATGAAAGTGACGTTGAGCCGGAGCGGATCTCCTTATTCCACGAAGCCTTCTTCGGCCGCATAGCGAATAAGATCGACGGTGGTACGCAGATGGAGTTTTTGGAGTAATCGTGCTCGGTAGGTACTGACGGTTTTTTCATGGATGTGGAGAAAGGAAGCTATTTCTTTTCGTGTCATTCCTTTGGTGAACAATGAGAGCACTTGGATTTCACGATCCGACAAGACAGGTCGAACTAAGATCGCGGGGGGAGACATCTTTACATGCCCGCCTCTCAATACGGTTTTGACCGTGTCCACCAGGTCCTCCGGTGGGCGGTCTTTCGAAAGATAGGCCTTGGCACCGGCCCGTAACGCTCGAGCCGCATATTTCTCTTCCGCATATAAGCTGAACACGATAATCGGGACGTGGGCACAGCCGGCTCTGGCCTTTTTTAGCAGGTCAAGGCCATCCCTCCCGGGCAAATTCATATCGAGCACCACAAATGCCCAATCTTGTCCGCAAATCTCGTTCAACACTGAAGCGCCTCCGACGGACTCTTTGACTTTGATATCGGGAAACGCTTTTTGGAGCAACTCCCTGATACCTTGCCTCACGATGGGATGGTCGTCCACAACAAGCGCTTCTATCATAATTTATGTGCTTATCTCGGCGGACCTACTGTCCGCAACCTTCTGAACGGTGAAGCTGGCAGCGACCCGCTTCGAGATCATTTCTTCTGATGCCCAAGCTTCCAAGCACTGTAGGCCAGCTGCACGATGAGGAAGTGATTCTCGATGAATGTCTGGTCGTCTGTGTCTAACTTTTCTCCTTCCTTGAGGAGTTTGGCTAGAGCCAAGCTGGACTTTCCGAAGGAAGTCAATGTTTGATTCTTCTTGGTCACGACAATCCCCATGCGCGTACAGGTTTTGCACTGCATTGCTTACATCTGAGTGAGGTGATAATGAGCCCCTTTGACACTTCGATGCTAGAAGTGCCCCTAGATTGGGTCGAATCATAGCGAGTAGCTTCGTTTTGTCTATAAGCTAACGCTTACATTCTCGGTTAAATTTAGGCCCTATGATTTCGTGAAGCACTAGGGGGACTACTGGCCCACAAAATGATAGGCAGCGAAGAATACGAGATCAAGCTTAAGGGGGCGGATCCTGAAGTGGGCTGAGGGTCTTACAATTTCCGCTTCAACTCCCTATCATACCGACCCGATTGTGCCCGTCTTGAGCAGACAGCCGATGCCGGCGCGTCGGCTAATGACTCGGCTCATTGCCGGCAGGGTATTCCGGATGAAGCGAAATACCACCCTCGCGAAGCAGAGAGTCAATGAAATCATTCAGGCCGATACGTGCGTCTGATGTCATCGCCACGATCTCGACGCCGAATTCACAGTCACACCTCCATCTCACCACCGCCCGCTCGATATAAAGAGGTTTCTTTTTCACGGGCAGAAACATGCGCAGGGATACCTGCACTCCGACAACGGGAGGGTAGTTTCCGATGATCTGGACTCCATACGGAGAAGCGTTCACTACCAGGCCATTGCCAAGAAAATCATGGGCTAAGTAATCGACAGGACAATTCACGTGGAAACGTCGCGCCTTTCTTCGATCAGACGTTTCGATCATAGAGTCTTATCGGCTTGATCAGATAGGGTGCTTCGCCATGCATCGGCAAGCCCTGCGCTGATGCGGCGTTCACCCGACCTCTTGCCGCACATGGCCTCCCTTAGCCGGACATGGCCGGCATTGCGGATTTCACCGAGGGCCGCTCGAAGCTCCGCTCCAAGTTCTGGATGAGTCTGTGTAACAGCGCCTGGCACTCCGGTTCCATACGGATGAATTCCACCCCAAACTCTCGGCCGATCGACCAACGAACCGCCGCGAGACCAATGGCCAACGGGACATCCCGTCCCGGAAGTGAGATCAACATCGCGAGAAACTCACCGGGGAAAATTATCGCCTTGCTGCTCACTCGAATGCGGCAATGCATTCACTGGGAGGCGTACGGAACATCCATCCATATTATTAAAGCGTCCCGGCAAAATGACTAGAGCCGAGTGAACTCGGTATGGAAAGACCTAGAAGTATCATGTACGCATCTGGATGACAGAACGGTGTCGTGAACGCCGGCCTGCTGCCTCACTTGCACATCGTTGTCGTTCAGATAGACTTGTTATTGAAATCTCTACGGATGGAACGGATGCCGTCTCGGACAAAGGACCAGGACCTCACCTCCTTCCCCACTTTCCTGGGAATGGATCGTTATCGCGCGCAAGTGCTCCTCCTGCAGAGTCTCGTTTCCATCGTTCTCTCCTACCAAGTGCTTATC
>CAZOHW010000488.1:0-3220 GCA_964579525.1 uncultured Nitrospira sp.
TCCCTATACCTACTATTGCCAGTTAGCTCGAGGGCACTCGGATGATATGGTGACGCCGGTTTTAACGGTCGCGGCATCGAGTCAAGAAGGAGCCGCCATCGCCGTTTCATCGGTCCAGCCCAAGGCTGCGCCGCCCTCAGCATTGACCAAGAGGATGGAGATCGAACAGCAACCGATCTTTCAGCGAGCGATGGAACTCCGGACACTCGGACTTGAACAGCATGCGGCGCGGGAGCTCAGTGCCCTGACGGATCGTTACACCCGAGACCCCGAGGTGTTATTGACGCTCTCGGTACTCTTGAATGAAGTAGGGGCTCATCATCAGGCCTTGCGTTTGGTGCGCGCTCGATTTCGTGAACAGTTGGAGCGAACCGGTGGTTTTATGGACGCGGGAGTGTGGAGTGCCGCATATCCCACGGGATTGATTCCCATCATCAAGATGCAGGGGGTAACCGGCGTCGATCCCTTTCTTATTGCCGCCATTATTCGAGAGGAAAGTCAGTATGATTGGCGGGCTGTCTCGCGTGTCGGTGCGATCGGGCTGATGCAGGTTATGCCGACAACCGCCAGTGCCGTGGCGCAACGGCATCGTCTTCCAGGGGTCTCGCGGGAAGATCTCTTCGATCAAGAGACCAATATTCGGATCGGCGTCCGATATGTCGAACAGCTGCTGACGCAGTTTTCTGGTAACCTGGTACAGGCGATCGCGGCGTATAATGCGGGGCCGATGGTCGTAGAGAGTTGGGCCACAGCCTATCGAGGACACAGTGAGGATGAGTTTGTCGAGCTGATCCAGTATCAAGAGACTAGGCAGTATGTGAAACGGGTACTCAGGAGCTATAAGGAGTATCTGCGTCTCGCAGGTCAGCAAAAACCTGTTTCTTGACAAGATGTTGCGGAGGTTTTATATTGCACCACAATCCATAGGGGAGGTGAATGATTGCCATGTCGTTGGATCGACTTGATGCGCTTGAAACCAGGATTCGGGATCTCGTAAAGCTTGTTCAGGAGCTTAAACGAAAGAATGCCTTACTGGAGGAGGAAATCAAGGCGGCCCGGCAACGATTGAATTCGCAGGACGACCTCAATCGTCGGTGGGAAAAAGAACGAGTCGATATTAAATCTCGGATCGAAAAGGTCATGAGTGAGATCGAATTGTTGGAGTGTGTGGACGACCCTAAGGAGGTGACCCTTGACTAAGACCATTGATGTGGAAATTTATGGTCAGCGGTACGCAATTAGGGGAGAGGCTGATGATGTCTATATTCGAAGGCTGGCTCATTTTGTGGATGATCATATGAAGCACTTGGCTGATGGCATGAAGACGACAACCCCATCAAAGTTGGCCGTCCTGACGGCCATCAACCTCGCGCATCAACTCTTCGAATCCGAGCGAAAACGGACGCAGGGGGAAGCGGATGTGGAGCGGCGGATGGTTACGCTCATGGAGTCCATTGAAGAGCAAGTCCCGATGTCACTTTTTCGTTAGTGGAATTCGCCTTGCTTTCAAAGAAGCCCTTTGTTATCGTGGCTATACGGGATATATGTTAAGGAGTGACGAGGGGTCGTCAAAGGATCGTTATCGTACATTGATTCTAATTGGGATACGAGCGTTGTGAGCATACCTGAGATGAGATATGGTGGGCGGTTGCGATGCGGGATGTCGATCTGGAGGAACTGACGGTGAAGACCACTTCTTCCAAGGGTCGGCTTGTACAGGCCATGCATCGACGAGCAGCAGATGGTCAAGGTATGGTACTGGGGCATGGTGAATGTCGTCCACCGCTGTCTCTCTATTTCTTGACCCACGGCTGTGAGGTTTTTCGAGCTTGTGGATAAAGGACAGAACCAACATCCAGGTGTGGTGTTTGTAGCTCTCAACGGTCACTCTCCGTTTCCAGGTTGAGAGATCGATCTCCCACGAGCCCCTTCTCCTTCCACATTGATCCCACGTTGTGATCCAGTGTTTGTTCATCAGCGAATGATTTGAGGCCAGATGTCTGGCCTTTCAAGAAGGGGGTGACTCCCATTTCTACTGAAACTGTAGTCTACATTGTGCTGTCGGTAATCGTGGGTGCCGTTGGAGGGATGGGGATCTTTGACCTGCTTCGGCGCCGCGTGGCGGGTACCAAACAGGCAGAGGCAGACGACCTTGCTAAACAAGTTGTGCAGAATGCACATCGAGAAGCGGAGAACGTGCTCAAAGAGGCGAGGTTTGAAGCCAAGGATCTTGCGTTTAAGGCCAAGTCTGAATTCGAGCAAGAGCAGAAAGCCAAGCTTAGGGAGTTCTCCGCAATGGAAAAGCGACTGATTCAGCGGGAAGGTGCGCTGGAGGGAAAGCTCACGGCCATAGAAAAGCGTGAAAACGAAGCGCGTAAACGCGAAGGAGATTTCACGAAACGCGAGGAAGGTCTCGCGGCGAAAGAATCGGCTTGCGTAAAGGCTGAGCGGGAGCATCGCGAGGCTTTGGAACGGGTTGCCGGGATGACGGCTGATGAAGCCAAGAAACAATTGATTCTCGAAATGGAATCCCAGGCAAGACTCGATGCCGTCGGCATTGCCAAGCGAACCATTGAAGAGGCTCGCGAGAACGCTGAACGGGAGGCGCGAGAAATCATTACCTCCTCGATTCAGCGTGTGGTTCGCGATTATGTCTCGGAGTCGACCATTTCGGTGGTGCCCATTCCAAACGATGCCATGAAAGGTCGCATCATCGGCCGGGAAGGACGGAATATCCGTGCCCTGGAAGCGGCCACGGGTATCGATCTGATCATCGATGAAACTCCTGAAGCCGTGATTATTTCCGGGTTCGATCCGTTGCGGCGCGAGATCGCGAAGGTGTCGCTGGAACGGCTGATGCATGATGGGCGCATTCATCCCACGCGCATCGAAGAGATCGTCGAAAAGGTCAAGGTTGACATCGATAAGCTGATGTATGAAGAGGCGGAAAAAATCATTTTTGAATTGGGGCTTTCAGATTTTCATCCTGAGTTGATCAAAGTCTTGGGGCGCCTCAAGTACCGAACCAGTTACGGACAAAATAATCTCTATCATGCCCGAGAGGCCTCGTATATTTGCGGCATCATGGCCTCGGAGTTAGGGCTCGATGTCAGGCTGGCTCGGCGTGGAGCTTTGCTCCATGACATCGGCAAAGCGGTCAGCCATGAAGAAGAAGGACCGCACGCCATGCTTGGGGCCGAGATTGCCAAGAAGTATGGAG
>CAZOHW010000489.1:0-3212 GCA_964579525.1 uncultured Nitrospira sp.
GTGTTCGTCATGAACACGATTATAGTCTATAAATGGGCGTTACAGTCCACTAGTATTCATCAACACTCCCTTCCAAAGGTGTGCACCGGCCCAAGGCTGGATACTATAATGCGGATCGCATGATTTCTGAAAGAGTGCCGAATTACGATAGTACACCACAGACTCTGAGTTGAGAGCGCAATAGGGTCCGGTGTTAACCATGGATCTCCACAACAAGACTCAAGGCCGACTTGTTGCAACACGGCTTGTGATCGCGCTACTTCTCCTGATCGTGGTTGAAGGCCCGTGCATCGTAGAAGCCGGCTCAAATCCTTCACCGGAACTGGCCCGCCATTTAATGGAAATCGTAAGACTAGCCAAACCGTCACCGATGATCACCATCCCAGCCGGTACGTTTTTGCTCGGGAGTAAACGGGTCGATAATGACCCGCACGGAAGCCGGACTCAGTTTGACGATACGGAACTGCCTCAACATCGAGTCTGGTTGGATACATATGAAATTGATCGAGATGAAGTGAGCCTCGGAGAATACCTGGCTTTCCTGCAAAAACAGAAGCTTGATCCCTCGGACGAGCTGCAGAAACTCCTTTGGCATGTCATCACTGTCCATTTCGTATCGGATCAGACCCTGACCCGGTGGCCTGCACTGTATGTCACCTGGGCCGAGGCGAATAACCTGTGCACCGCAAAGGGCGGGAGACTACCAACAGAGGCAGAGTGGGAAAAAGCGGCCAGAGGGCCTGAAGGCATTCCCTTTCCATGGGGCGAAGCGATTCCCAACTCCTCTCTCGCGATGTTTGGGCAACACCATGTCCATGAAATCCCCATTCTCGCAGCAGTCGATTCATATGAAGAAGGCAAAAGTCCTTATGGCCTGCACCATATGGCGGGCAACGTCGCCGAATGGGTGCAGGACTGGTTCGGATTCGACTACTATGCGTACATGCCGGAGCGCAACCCGCCGGGCCCAACCACCGGGCGCTACAAGAGCGTTCGCGGTGGTTCCTGGAAAAGTAAACGCATCATGCTTCGAACGGCGACCCGAGGCGGCGCCCTCTCAGACCAACGTGCCGCCACGATCGGCTTCCGGTGCGCGCGATCGTCGATCTCTGCTACTCCCTAACCTACCGGAAACACATCGGCTCCAGTGTGCCAAGCAAGGTGGGTTCCTCACCCAAGATGAAATGACTGTGTTTCCGCTCGATACCGGCCACCCTCATCTTGGGCAAGGGTGATGTGGTTGCGCTGTCTGGAGGTTTAGCGAATTGCCGGACTCTTTGTTGACTGTTTCATCGGTGCATCGGACGCGCAACGAAATCCTGTGGACTCATTTCGAACCGTTGGATCGCTCTCCACACGAGTAAAGATGCGAACCGTAGGCGTCTCGTTTTGCCAGCCCGCACCCCGGATGACTTTCTTTGTGCCTGTATCCGGGCCTTTGGGATTCTTATTCGGACTCTTCTCATAGTAATAGGCATCATACCAATCGTTCACCCATTCCCAAACATTGCCGGCCATGTCGTAAACGCCATACGGACTCTTGCCTGCCTCATAACTGCCGACAGGCATGAGAGTCTTCTCTCCAATCCATCGTTGATTGTAATTGAGATGCTTGGCCGTCGGTTCGACATTCCCCCAAGGGAATCGGCGATCAGACGTCCCTTTGGCGGCCTTTTCCCATTCTGCTTCCGTCGGCAGCCGTTTCCCCGCCCACCTACAGTAGGCTTCAGCGTCAAACCAATCGACATTGATCACAGGGCGCTCAGCGAGCGATTCCGTGATGCTGTCTCCTTGCCAAAGATTTCTTGTCGGATTTCTTGGATTTTGTGGAACACGATGCCCTGTGGACTTGACGAACTCCAGATAGCGGCCGTTCGTCACTTCAAACTTGTCGATCGCAAACGTGTCCACAAACACGTCATGTCTTGGGTACTCATCGCGTCCCCCGTCCTTGTCTCCGGAAGGAACACCCATTGGAAACGAGCCAACCGGGACCAAGATCATTGGTGCACCGTCTTTACCCGTCGGCGACTCGACCAGATCATGAGCCGGTTGCTCATTTGCAAACAGAACGGGCACATTGAGACTGAAGCACAACAGTGCTACCACGGCAAGAAGTCGAACAACCATAGACGAAACTCCTTCAACAAGATCAAAATTTTGTTTATTGAACCATAGCTATGGGAAGCAACCAATCGATAAACGGAGGGGCTTGACATATCCCCCTATACTTTTGGTGGAAGGAATTTCAACAGCGCGCCTCCGACTGTTGCCCGAACGGCATCATCCTCATCGTGCAGACTCTGTTTGAGGAGCGAAATCGCCCTCACACCTTCAATTTTTGCGATAGACTTGATCGCCGCAATCCTCACCCGAGGCACCGTATCCTGGACCAACAGCATTAAGGCCGATCGAGCCGGTTCGCGATTGGATTCCTCAGCATGCCCCAAAGCTCGGGCGACAGCAGCACGAACACCGGGCTCATTCGTATTGCTCAGAGTCAGTACTGGGCCAGCCACGACCTCATACCGTTCTCTCTGTTCCAGCAACGCACCGATGACGAATGCTCTGACTGAGAGATCCCGGTCATCAAGGGCCTTATTCAGGGACGCACGTGTATCAAATTCGTGCAATTGCCCTAAACTGACAGCCGCGGCAATCCGTACGGGCGGAAGTGGATCTTTCAGCAGTCGTGTCAACGCAGTAACCGCCGCCGCAGTGGATACATGGGATAACCCTATGGCGGCAGCCCCGCGAACCGACGGCTGCTTGTGTTCGCTTGATTCGAAGAGAACCGACGAAGCCTCCGCCGACTGCCAATCGACCAAAGCACGAATCGCCGAGGTCCGCTCATCCGGATTCGGTGCCTTCGCATACTGCAAAAGCAGTTCGCAGCCCTTAGGTCGCTTCAGATTACAGAGCACCTCGGCAGCCGCGACTCGCACCCGTACTTCGGGATCCTTCAGTACCGGTTCGATGAGCGGGATCACCGACGTATCATCTGATTTTGCAAACCCCTTGAGGACCGCTTCCTTCACCAACACCGCTTGATCGTCTAGGGCCTGCCGGAATCGAGTCGAACGGCGGCCCGAGTCCAGTTTCCCCAGTCCTTCAGCCGCCAGGGCTCGGACCAGACCGGATCCGTCGCTGAGCCCATCTTCCAAGAAGGGAATCGACTCGGGACTGTGCCATTCTTTCAGAGCTGTATAGGC
>CAZOHW010000490.1:0-3197 GCA_964579525.1 uncultured Nitrospira sp.
TTTCAAGCAGAAGACGGCATACGAGATGCTCAGGAGTCTCGTGGGCTCGGGATGTGTATAAGATACAGGGCCAGACTCCATGTAGCAGAACAGGCCTATAGCCGAGCCGAGTTTCTTCTACAGGAACAAGTCATCGGGGAAGCCGAAGCTCAGCGTCGGCATGCTGAACTTCTCAGCATCCAGGCTGAAGCGAATGAGGCGCATGATCGGCTCAAGCTGCTTGGTATGAGTGACCAAGAGTTTGCACGTCTTGAGCAGAGTCGGAAAATCCGGTCCGTGGTGCCGATTGTGGCACCGTTTGCCGGGCGGATTATCGGGAGAAAATTGACGCGTGGAGAGGTCGTCGAGACGACCGAAAATTTGTTCGTCATCGCGGATCTTTCCGAAGTGTGGGTGCAAGCCAATATTCCTGAAAAGGACATTCCCTTCGTCCATACGATTCATGCCTCCGGAGGCACGCAGGTCGAAGTGCGGGTCAATGCCTATCCAAAGGAAGTCTTCAAGGGAACGATCACCTATGTGGGTGATGTGCTTGATCCCGTAACACGGACCATGCAACTTAGGATTGAACTGCCAAATCGCGATGGGCGTCTTAAGCCTGAAATGTTTGCCACAATTCGACTGTTTTCCGAAGCGCAACCCGATCGGTTGGCAGTTCCTGAAGCAGCCCTACAGCGAGATCAGGGGAAGATCTTTGTGTTTGTCCAGCGAGGTGTGACCGAGTACGAACTACGGGAGGTTCATGCCGGAGAATCGAATGGAACGGTCACCGCTATCCTGAGTGGGCTTAATGAAGGCGAGCAGGTGGTGACCCAAGGCGCCTTTGTTTTGAAGTCCGAGCTGCTAAAGAAACCGGTCTGATGGTCTCTCGCCTTCTTGATATCTCGCTTCGCCAGCGATTGCTCATCATCATCTGTGCCGTCATGATCGGAGCCGGAGGCTTCTACGCCTTTCGAACCATTCCGATCGATGCTTTTCCCGACGTGACCAGTGTCCTGGTGCAAGTGGTGACGAAGGCCCCAGGACTTTCCCCGGCCGAAGTCGAACGGCTCGTGACCTACCCGATTGAACTCCAGCTGACCGGTGTCCCTTCCCTCACCGAAATGCGCTCGCTCACAAAAGTCGGCCTGTCATTGATTACGATCGTGTTCGACGATTCCATGGACATCAACCTTGCTCGTCAGTTGGTGCTCGAACGGTTATTGGAGGTTGAAGAACAGCTTCCGCCAGGGGCCGAACCCATGTTGGTTCCAAACAGTACCGGACTTGGGGAAGTGTACCAGTATTACTTGGAAGAGTCGCTAGGCATTGCGACGACTCCCGAGGCGCAACGCCAGCGCCTCATTGACCAGCGAACCATTCAAGATTGGGTCATTCGGCCGTTGCTGAAGAGTACGCCGGAGGTCATCGACGTCAATTCGATGGGAGGCTATGTCAAACAGTACCAAGTGTTGGTCGAGCCTGGCATGTTGAGGAAATATAATCTGACGGTTCATGACGTCTTCGATGCAGTCGCCAGAAACAACGCAAATGCTGGTGGCAACATTCTTGAGAAACATGCCGAAAAGTACATCGTGCGAGGCATCGGACTGATTCGTTCACTCGAAGATGTCGAGCGGATTGTCGTCAAGGAAACGGGCGGGACTCCGGTGTATGTCTCCGATGTGGCCCAAGTGTTGATCGATCACGCCGTGCGGCATGGAGCCACAGTCCTGAACGGGGAGCGCGAGGTCGTCAGTGGAATCGTTTTGATGTTACGGGGCGGCAATGCTCGGGATGTTGTGGAGGGAATCAAGGCTCGTATTGACGATATTCATGCCAAACACTTGTTGCCGGATGGCTTGCGGATCGTACCATTTTACGATCGCATTGAATTAATTACCGCGGCGTTGAACACAGTCTACAAGTCGCTTGCGGAAGGGGTGGTTTTGGTTGTGGTCGTACTCGTATTGTTTCTCGGTAATCTCCGCAGTGCGCTGATCGTCGCCGGCACACTCCTACTTGCGCCCCTGGCCACCTTCATCATCATGGGACAAATTGGAGTGACGGCTAATCTCATGTCGTTAGGTGGACTGGCGATTGCGATTGGGATGATCGTGGACGGGTCTGTGGTTGTTGTCGAGAACGTCTATCGCCATCTCTCTCATTCTTCTTCATCTGCGATGCCGAGGGTACAGCTGGTGACTCAGGCGGTAAAAGAAGTCGGCCAACCAGTCGTCTTCGGCATTCTGATCATTATTATCGTCTTTCTCCCGCTGCTCTCCCTCCATGGGATGGAAGGCAAGATGTTCAAGCCGTTGGCCTACACCATCATGATTGCTTTACTGGTGTCGCTTATCCTATCCCTGACGTTGTCGCCGGTCCTTTGTTCTCTGATGTTGCGGCATGGAAACGAAGAAGATCCCTGGGTTGTTCACTTGGCCAAACGTCTCTATGCGCCGATGCTACATTGGGCCCTTGGGCATCGAATAGTTGTCATGGCGATGGCCATCGGTGCCCTGCTCGGTGCGCTGGCCTTAGTCCCGTCCTTGGGAACTGAATTCATCCCAATTTTGAATGAAGGGGTGATCGCTCCTCAGACTATTCGGCTGCCCAGTGTGTCGCTGCCCGCATCCATCGAAATCGAGAAACGCATGCAGCAGGCCGTCATGGAGTTTCCGGAAGTCGAAATGGTGGTGTCGAAAATCGGGCGCACAGAATTGGGCAATGATCCACAGGAACCCAATGAAAGCGACCCAGTCGTCCGGCTACGACCGCTGGATCAGTGGACGACGGCTACGACCATGCCTGAACTGATGCAGAAGTTTCGCGAACGATTGGCTGGTGTGTCTGGGGCATCGTTCCTCATCAGCCAGCCTATTCAACAGCGGGTCGACGAACTGATCTCAGGAGTTCGCACCGAAGCGACCGTCAAACTGTTCGGCGATGATCTGGAAATGCTGAAGAATAAAGCTCAGGAAATCGCGGACGTGCTCGAAACCGTACGCGGAGTACGGGATATCAAGGTCGAGCAGCTCTTTGGACAACCATATCTGACCATTGATATCGACCGCAGCAGGATTGCCCGGCATGGTATCAATGTCGCCGATGTAAGAGAAATTATCACCACCGCCATTGGGGGCCATGCCGCAACGAGGGTGTATGAAGGGCAGCAGCGGTTTGATCTGGTGGTCCGATTTCCCGAACAGTATAGAAAC
>CAZOHW010000491.1:0-3188 GCA_964579525.1 uncultured Nitrospira sp.
TATTCCATCCCTGAGATCTCGATGGTCGGACGCACCGAGGAAGAGCTCACCCTGTACGAGATTCCTTATTCCATCGGCCTCGCCCGCTACAAAGAGATCGCCCGAGGGCAACTCATCGGCGACGAAACCGGCATGCTCAAGCTGCTGTTTCATCGACATACGAAACATCTGCTGGGTGTCCATGCCATTGGTGAAGGAGCGACGGAGTTAATCCATATCGGACAGGCCGTCATGGCCTTTCATGGGAAGATCGATTACTTCATCGATACCGTTTTCAACTATCCGACGCTGGCGGAATGTTATAAAGTCGCGGCCCTGGACGGCATCAATCGCCTTCCCCGACCGTGGGTCCCGTACCTCTAATCTTGCACACAGAGCGGAAGGTTATGAGTTGTGAATTTTGAGTTAAAACTCAACACTTACAATTCAACATTAATCACTCCTCTCCAGGAGGGTTGACATGTCATTCTCCAACCATCTTCGACGACTCGCCACATCCATCTGGGATGCGCAATTAAGCCATCCCTTTGTCGTCGCACTCGGCAATGGCACTCTCCCGGAGCAAAACTTTAAGTACTACATCCTCCAAGACGCCAGGTTCCTGGGCGACTTGGCCCGGGTCTTTTCGGCTGGTGCGTGTCAAGCGCCGGACTCCGAGTCTGCGCTGCGATTCACCAAACTTGCTGAGGAGACGATCGTGGTCGAACGGAGCCTGCATGAGAATTATGGAAAACAATGGAAGATGACGGCCAAGCAGATGATCTCCGTCCCGATGGCGCCAACGAACTTCGCCTCTACCAGACACATGCCCACGGTGGCTGCGTCGGGGACTGCAGCAGAGATCACAGTGGTTGCCCTCCCCTGTGCCTGGATCTACTGCGTCGTGGGTCAACATTTGTTGAAAAAAGGTCCGCCGCCCAAGAACCATCCCTATCGGGATTGGCTTATGCTCTACGCCTCGCCGGAATTTGCCGAAGTGCAACAATGGATGAGAAAGAAGGTCGACCAGTGGGCCAAGACCGCCGGCAAGGAGGAGACACAACGGATGGAAGAGTCCTTCCTCATCAGCTCACGATACGAGTGGATGTTCTGGGAGATGGCCTGGAATCAAGAACAGTGGCCGGTATAGGAAATGGAGGCTGTCACCACATTGGGATTGATGGCCGGAACACTGACGACGATCGCCTTTATTCCTCAACTGGCAAAGGCCTGGCGATCCAAATCAACCGGTGATCTGTCATGGGCAATGGTGATCACGTTCAGCACAGGAGTGCTGCTCTGGTTCATCTACGGAATCTGGATTGATTCGTTGCCCGTCATTCTCGCGAACGCCGTCACCCTGCTTCTCCAAGGTGGAATCATCGCGCTGAAAATCAAGTACGGGTAGTGTGATTTCCCATGGATAGTCGCCTCTCGATGGTGACAATCGGTTAAGGTTTCGTTAGGACTTTTGTCTCGCCTTGGCCAACGCTAGCGCCATAGCACCGACCGGCTGAGATGCGCGCGGCGCCTGCCCCACGGATCCCCCAGGTCGACGTTGATCACGATCTGCATGGCTCGTTGATGGTGTTGTCGACGAAGGACGGCTTGCCGGATCCTCTAGCCGCATGGTCAATCCGATACGTTGTCGTTTGTGGTCGACATCGAGCACCTTGACCGTGACGATCTGCCCCGGCTTCACCACCTCATGCGGATCTTTCACGAATTTGTTGGCCAGCGCAGACACATGGACGAGACCATCTTGATGCACACCGATGTCGACGAAAGCCCCGAACGCCGCGACATTCGTCACCACACCCTCCAACACCATACCAGGCTGCAAATCACTGAGGGACTCGACTCCCTCGCGGAACGCCGCGGTCTTAAATTCCGGACGCGGATCGCGGCCCGGTTTCTCCAACTCCGTAAAGATATCCTGCACCGTCGGCACACCGAACCTGTCATCCGTAAAATCCGTCGGGGACAGCCCTTTCAAGACGGCCGGCTGACGCATCACCTCGGTAATTTCGGTTCCCAACCGCGACAAAATCCGTTCGACGACGGGATAGGCCTCCGGGTGAACAGCGGATCGGTCAAGCGGATTGTCCCCATCCGGAATACGCAGGAAGCCAGCCGCCTGCTCAAAGGTTTTCTCACCCAGACGAGGCACCTTGCGAATCGCCATTCTGTTTGGGAACGGTCCATTGGTATCCCGATAGGCTACAATATTTTTTGCCAACGCCTTATTTAAACCTGATACTCGTTCCAGTAAGGGCGCCGAAGCCGTATTCACATTCACACCAACCGCATTCACACAATCTTCCACCGTGGCATCAAGCGATCGTGCCAGCGCCTTTTGGTTTACATCATGTTGGTATTGCCCGACGCCGATGGCCTTCGGTTCAATCTTGACGAGCTCAGCTAAGGGATCCTGTACACGCCGAGCAATGGACACGGCGCCTCGTAAACTCACATCCAACTCGGGAAACTCCGCTGCCGCCAAGGCTGATGCGGAATAGACCGACGCTCCCGCTTCACTCACCACTACTTTCGCGACCTTTCGATCAGGATGCTGAGCCGCAACCAGCTTGGTCACTTCAACCGCAAGCTTGTCCGTTTCCCGACTTGCCGTCCCATTACCGATCGCGATCACGTCTACATGATGCTGAATGACGAGACGGACCAGTGTCTCCAATGCTCCCTGCCAGTCGTTGCGAGGCTGATGCGGATAGATCGTTGTCGTATCCAACAGCTTTCCCGTTGCATCAACAATCGCCACTTTGCACCCAGTCCGGATCCCAGGATCCAGCCCCAGAATGACTTTCAGCCCGGCTGGTGCGGCGAGCAACAATTCATGGAGATTGCGGGAAAAAATCTTGATGGCTTCGGCCTCAGCCGCCTCACGCAATTGCACCAAGAGTTCGGCACTCAGATACGAATGGACCTTGATTCTCCACGTCCACTCGCACACGCCAGCCAACCAGCCATCGGCCGGTCGACCCCGCTGTTCGATACCCACGTGCGCCGCGATCATCGACACGCAGGGATGTGGTACCACGGCATCGAGCTGTTCCCCTAAGCCCAATTCCAGTTTCAAGATCTCCAGCGCGGCCCCCCGAAACAGCGCAAGAGCTCGATGCGAGGGGATCGTCTTGATCGCCTCTGCATAGGCATAATAATCCCGAAACTTTTCCTCCTCAGCCGCTTCC
>CAZOHW010000492.1:0-3184 GCA_964579525.1 uncultured Nitrospira sp.
TGTCTATAGTAGCCCCGTCCGCCGTCGGAGGGTCCTTTGCGCTGAGGATCACCGGGTTCTGCCCGTCCGGTTTCTGAGGCATATTCTTCCCAGACATGGCCCTTCATGTGATTGGAATGGAGGGAACGAGAACGGTTTGTGCCCACCTCACTCACGGGAATCAGCTTATCGTTGCCGAGCCAGTCGACCCGCATTCCTTTATCTTTGGGGTCAGCCGAAACAGCTCGAAAATCACGATTCTCGAACGGAGTGCTCTGAGTCGAGTGGCAGGAGGCACATTTACTCGCAAAAATGGCGCGGCCTTTTTCAACAGCGCCCTTCCCGAATTCTTGGTCGAGCTGCTTGATGAGCGTGGCGCTGTCCTTCAGTCCACGCGCCTGGTACAGCTCGGCTGGTGCTCCGGCAAACAAGAACTGGCGGATTTCATCCAACCGATCTTCAATCGCGCGGAATTGCGGACAGTCTCGACGGACCTGTCCGATGTCGAACGGGGTCTGGCCAAACCCACGCATGGTGGGATCGAGTTGCCGCATATCTGTCAGGTGATTGACCCAGCCTTCTTCGGAGCAGCTTCCGATATTGAAGTACACTCGTTGAATGGCCTCGAGTGCCCCAATGCTATCCTCTCCACCCTTCAAGATGTGATGGACGAGTTCCTCCTTGCGGCTCCGTTCCCAACACTTGCCGTCTTTCCCCGGTTCGCACCAACAGGTCCGCTCATTTCCTCCAGCGGGACATTGGTTGGTCTTGCGCCACTTGATGATGTCTTCTTTATGGAGCGGGCGTTTAGCAAGGTTGATGAGGGCATTCATCGTGCCGGCGTTGTTAATCTGATCATTAGGAATGGCCGAGGTATCGACAGCGCCAGGCCGTGCATGTCCGTAGATCTGATACTCGATGGTGTTCAGTGACATGCCTGACCCTAGAATCTGTGAAAATCTGGCGTATTGATTGCCGACTGTGCCGGAGATGTTCTCCCATTTTGGGTGGGCCGGATCCTTGGGGGGACGGACCGGATCGAACGCGATATGGCAGGCCCCGCACGACATCCCGATGCGATAGGGTGGCTCAATGGAACCGTCGACCAAATGGCTCTTGGCGGGGGCTTCACGGTCCTTACGCGGAGTGACTTTGGCCGTATAGCCGTCCCAGGTATCCTGATGCCCGCCGTTGATCTGTAGCCACTTTACCTTGTCGAACTTGGGATTGGGAAACTTTCGCAATCCCAACGCGCCGGTCGAGGTCCCGAATTCGAGATCGCAGGTTGACTGGCGCTGGTCTTTCGGACCATGGGGATCGCCCTGCATGACCGGGACGTCCTTGAGGTCGCATGCCGGATCCCGGTAGCCTGTCTTTCCCACATACTTGAGGAGTTCATCGTCGCCGGGACAATAGTCGAAGCCATACGTCTCGTCATAACTCTTTGCCGGACAGTTGGGGTCCCCTGGCTTACAGCAGTCTGGGTCATTGATGAGTCCCCATCGATTGAAGCGTTCGTCACGCGTCTCGCTCTTCAAGACCCGATACCAATCGATCATGACGCCGAGCCGTTGCTGATAGACATAGGTAAAAAAACGAGCGTTGCCGGCTGTGGCATTGAACCAGATCTCGGCTCCGACTCGTTCAGCATCCGTTAACGATTTGCTGTAGCGAAACGTCGAAGGGTCTTGTGCGCTTCCTGCGGCATCTGCCGGCCCCTCGGTCGCTATGAAAGACCCTGAAAACAAGGCCAGACCAAGAGTAAATGTGAGTACAGTCCGTATCCGTTTCATGACCATATCCTCCTCCGTCCATACCATCCCGACACCGAGAGGTTGCGTATAGAAAGCCATTCATATCGCAATGCAGACGTTGTGCCTGAGCCTGAGTATCTATACGTTATACGTAGAATTGGCAAGATACGTAGAATTCGTGAGCCGCTTACATCAGCGTGGAAGGCAGAACGTCATGAAATTGCGTAGGAGTGGTTGAGTGTCGATCAGCTGCTGTATCTGATCAGGACAATTATATACTTGACAAACCCAAGTCAAAAAATCTATGATCCTCCTACCAGTTACGGAGGATGTCATGAGAACGAGCCTACTCACCGAGAAACATGCCACCGATGAAGCCGCTGCACGAGCCCACCTAGAAGCTATTCGTTGGCCGAATGGGCCAGTGTGCCCCCATTGTTCAGCCACAAAGATCTATCGCCTCAAGGCCAAGAATACAAACCGCGACATCCTCAAGTGTGCGGCTTGCCGGAAGCAATTTACGGTCACAGTGGGCACGATCTTCGAGGATAGCCATATTCCTCTCACTAAGTGGATTCAGGCCTTTCAACTGGTGTGTTCGTCCAAGAAGGGGATTAGCAGCCACCAGTTACACCGCATGCTAGGCGTGACCTATAAATCCGCTTGGTTCATGGCTCATCGCATTCGGTACGTGATGACTCATGGATTGACTGGAAAGCTAGGGGGAACGGTCGAGGTTGATGAAACCTATGTTGGGGGCAAGAAGAATCAAGTGAAGTGGGGAAGCCGAGCTCACAAAACGCCAGTGGTAGCACTCGTTGAACGAGAAGGCCGAGTCAGATCCTTTGTCCTGCCGGTTGTGAACGCCGACAATTTGAAGGAAATGATCAGGGCCAATGTGGAGCAGTCTGCTAGCCTCATGACGGATTCTTTTAAAGGCTACAAAGGCCTCAATAAAGAATTCGCTTCGCATGAAACCGTGAATCATTTCGAGAAGGAATATGTGAGAGGGGAAGTCACCACGAATACGGTGGAAGGATTCTTCAGCCTCTTAAAGCGTGGCATTAACGGGACGTTCCATCATGTGAGCCGAGAGCACTTACACCGGTATTTGGCGGAATTCGACTTCCGATACAATGCACGGAAGGCGAGTGATTTTGAGCGGAATTTGTCTGCTTTGAAAGCTACGGAAGGGAAGCGCCTACAATATCGGTCAGCTAGCAAAGCGCAGGGGAACTAAGACTTCTTCGATGCTTTCTTGGACGACGTTCGTTTCGGCAGTTTTACGGAAAGAGCGGCCCTGAGTGCATCATTAACCGAAAGGGGATGAAGAGAGAGCTTCTTTTGTTTTGACATGTCACTATTCCCTCGCCTACGCCAATAGGCCAGGGAACCTACTAGTTAGCCTGTCCACGATCATCTACCAGAATGATCATGACTGCTATCCTTAA
>CAZOHW010000493.1:0-3170 GCA_964579525.1 uncultured Nitrospira sp.
CTCGAGGTGCGCGAGGCGCATGGCGGTCGGGGTCGTGTCGTTCGTCGACTGCCCGTTTCATGCCGCCGGAATAGGTCTTGGCTGGTCTGTCGGCGTGGGCTTCCAAGTCCACCAATTTTAGAAGTTCGTTGATCCGCTTCGTGGCTTCGTCTTTCGTTAAATGGTAGAGCGCACCGAGGAGCTGCAGGTGCTCACGCCCGGTCAGGAACCGATCGATCGCGCGCTCCTGCGGAACATACCCAATGAGGGTCCGAACCGTATCCGCCTCGCGCACCGTGTCATGTCCCATGATCGTGGCGGTACCGGACGTTGGATGCAGCAGGGTAATAAGGGTGCGCAGCGTCGTGCTTTTCCCTGCCCCGTTCGGTCCAAGCAGACCGAAGATCTCACCGGCATAGATATGAAACGATACATCATCGACCGCCTTGTGGCTGTCGTACGTTTTACAGAGGCTCGTCACACTGATGGCAATCGTCCGATCCATTACCCCCAACCCTTCGCACCATGATGATCGTGCAGCATAAATTGAATGAGATCGTTCAGCCGACGGGCACGCTGAGGGAGTCCATCGGCTTCCAGGAGGAATTGTTTTTCTAACGGCGTGCAGTCCAGATAGGTCGATAGGGTATTGACCAACGCTTCATCACTGACTTCTTCGCGGAAGAAGCCTTGCCATGCCGCGTGGTCTTCCCTCGACTGGAGATATCGGCTCAGCACCTCGACGAGCTTGCGGCGAGCCTCTTTGGGAAGTGAGTGATCCTCTGCCAGAGGGGTGACGCGAATCGTCGCTTCCCGGTAGGGTTTCTCGAAGTGTTCTTCGAGAATTTCGCAACGCTCAAGTCCCTGCAGCAAGATATTGGAACGACCGTCCGGTAACGGCTGCACACTAACGATGCGCCCGACGCAGAGGGCAGGATACACCGCCGGGTTGCCGTAGTAGTCCGACTCCCATCCCTCTTTCAACAAGGCCATGGCAATACATTGCCCGCCGATGGTGGCATCCGCCACCATCCGGCGATAGCGCGGCTCGAACACATGCAGGGGCAAATACGTCTTGGGGAAGAACACGACCGTCGGCAATGGAAAGACCGGGAGGCGTTTGGGAATCGGAAATGAGTCAGCTGTGTCGGACTGAGCTCGCCCAGTAGGCTCGTGTTCGTGGTCGATATACATTGGTTCACGATAGCCGAGACTTGTGAAAATTGTCAACGCTGATCACTGAGCAATGGGGCTATGAGAAATTCAAAACGCCGCGTGGAGACTGCCGATTTGTTCGTCCGTAAAAACTCGTGCTATAAACAGTGCAATGCGATACACAAGGTTTAGCCGGCACAACAACGGTGTGATAACGCCCCGATCGATTGTAAGACAAGGCGCATGGTCGGCGATTCTGGTCGCGGCGCTCTTTTTTGTTAACTTGACGAGCGCCGTTGCAGCGGAGCCTGTTCCGAAACCGTTTCAACCGGCCATTGCTGGATATCGGTACGAGTTTCCTCGAGACCACGGTTCACATCCGAACTATCGCACCGAGTGGTGGTACTACACGGGGCATCTCCAGTCGAAGAACGGGCGGTCGTTCGGCTTTGAGTTGACCTTCTTCCGCCGAGGCGTCCCACCGGAGGAAATCAAAACCCTGCCGTCGAAATGGTCGCTGAATCACGTCTATCTGGCCCATTTTGCCGTGACGGATCTCACCGGACAGCGCTTCCATTTCTCGGAAAAAATCAGTCGGGAGGGGTTGGGGAAAGCCGGGGCTGAGGAGTCACAGCTTCACGTGTGGATCGACGATTGGCGTGCGGAGGCTGCGATGAATCACACTGGGATCCATACCTTGGTGGCCCACGACAAAACCCATCGGCTGGCCCTCACGCTTCAACCGGCGAAGCCGCTCGTCACACACGGTATAGGCGGTATCAGCCGAAAAGGGAAAGACGTGGGGCAGGCCTCGCACTATTATTCCTTTACGAGGCTCACGACGAGCGGGAAGCTGATGATCGACGGCGAATCCTTCGATGTCACCGGTACCAGCTGGATGGACCATGAATTCGGGTCTGGTGATCTTGGAACGGATCAAGTGGGATGGGACTGGTTCAGCATCCAGCTGGAAGACAACAGCGAGCTGATGTTGTATCGCATGCGGTTGAGCGATGGATCGTCCGATCTGGCGTCGAGCGGCACGGTGGTGTCATCGGATGGACAGAGTCGTCATCTGGAAGTGTCAGACTTTCAGATTGAATCCACTGCAACCTGGACCAGTGCCGAAAGCAAGGCCACCTATCCCAGTCGATGGCAATTGAAGTGCCCCTCTCTCGGCCTGGTGTTGGATGTCGTCCCATTACTCGCCGACCAGGAATTGCGAACCTCACGCAGCGCCCAAGTGACATACTGGGAAGGGGCTGTCGCAGTGACTGGTAGCAAACAAGGTCGGCCTGTAAAAGGGAAGGGCTACGTCGAGCTCACCGGCTATGTCGAGCGTCTGAAGATGTAGCGGAGGGGAGGTTAGTCGTCAGCTAGGTTCAGGAAGTTTTGTCCGCCCGCGCTTCGTTGTCATGGCGTTTTCCCTCCCGCAGTCGCCGTATCAGTTCCTCATCCGTCTGTTCCCAGGTATTGGGTTTATGTGAGCTGGACAGCTGATCAGTTAGGACAACCCTTCTGTTCCTCTTCCATGAGGTTCATGGTGGGACTGACTTGCAGCTCGACGAAGCTTCCACATCGGGCGATCCAGAATTTGGCTGGAGCAGGAGGTTTCGGCGGTGGGGGAGGTGGCTCTTCAGGTCTTTCGACTTGAACGTTCACGATCGTGAGATTCGGAGTCATGGGGAAGCCAATCAGAGGTCTTATCCCGCTCCTGTGCAAGCTACGAACATGTGGGAAGTGAGGCGCAATGATTTGGATGTCAGCACCGTGCAGTCCAAAAGGAATTGTTCCATCAGTATAAGGAACAGTGGAAGGGCCGACGGTCACACCACCGCGAGATTCCGCAGAGGCCATGAGCGGAATGAGGGTCAGGAGTGCGGTGATCAAGAGTTTCATAGAACACCGACTGTTCGCCTATGAGCCTAATTCCCGGTGGAGCAAGTCGTTAAGCGAGGTAGGGAGGATGCCAGGGTCGTCCATCGTTGGGAATTCTTGACACGCACAACGGATTCCACAGCCGATCTGTCTCTATT
>CAZOHW010000494.1:0-3167 GCA_964579525.1 uncultured Nitrospira sp.
CATTTTAAGATTCCCCTCGTCGAAACGGTGCTCCAACCAAAAGTCGCCAAGCTCTATCGTGTGGAAGTCGGTTTCCGCACGAACCAGCAAGGCCGACAACAGATGGTGCCTCAGGAAGCCTTGATGCTGACCGGCGACATGAACATCCTCGGGATCGAGTTTATCGTGCAGTACAAGATTAAAGAAGCCCGCGATTTTTTGTTCAACGTCGCTGATATCCATGAAACCATCGGGAAGGCGGCCGAAGCCTCCATGCGAGAAGTGGTCGGCAAAAGCAAAATCGATGAGGCCCTGACCACTGGAAAAGCCGAGATTCAACAAGGCACGATGACCTTGCTGCAGACGATCCTCGACCAATACCATGCCGGTGTTCAGGTCGCTGCGGTGCAGCTCCAAGACGTGGATCCTCCGGAAGCCGTGGCTGCCGCATTTAAAGACGTGACGAACGCCAAAGAAGACAGAGAAAAGCTCATTAACCAAGCCCAGGGCTACCGAAACGATATTATTCCCAGAGCGAAGGGCGAAGCCGCTGAGTTGGTCAACCGAGCAAGAGGATACGCCCAGGCTCGCCTGAATCGGTCTCAGGGTGAAACCAATCGATTCCTTGCCACATTGAAGGAATACAACCAAGCCAAGGACGTCATCAGCAAGCGCATCTATATCGAAACCCTAGAAGAAATCCTGCCCAATATGGAGAAGATTATCATCGATGGGAAAGGCGGAGAGCGTGTCTTACCCTATCTTCCGCTGGACCGTCTCTCCAAACGAGGATCTACGCCCGTGGCTAAACCGACCGCGCAACCTGACGTCGAGGAACCCAGGCCAGATTCATCACCCACGCTCAAGCCCAGGGGCACGAGACCATGACCAAACAAGGATTGATTATCGCCCTCCTGGCCGTGACTGTGGCATTGTTCGTACTTGGAGCCTCCCCCCTCTTCGTGGTCGATGTGATCCAGACCGCGATCGTCGTGCAGCTCGGGAAACCTGTCCGCAATATCACTGAACCGGGGCTGTACGTGAAAATGCCGTTTGTTCAGGAAGTAACCTACTTCGAGACACGTCTGCTGGATTACGATTCGAACGCGCAGGACGTCATTACCTCGGACAAGAAGACGCTGTTACTCGACAACTTTGCCAAATGGCGCATCGTGGACCCATTGAAGGTCTATCAGAATTTTCAGAGCCAGCGAGGCGCGCTGCAACGATTGCACGATATCATTTATTCAGAGCTCCGCGTAGAGTTAGGTCGGCACGAGCTGCTCGAAATCGTGTCCAGTACAAGAGCCGATATTATGCGGGTGGTCACCGAACGAGCGAATGAAAAAGCCTCGGCATACGGTATTGAGATTCAGGATGTCCGCATCAAGCGTGCCGATTTACCGGAACAGAACGAGAAAGCGGTCTTCGCGCGCATGCAAGCAGAGCGCGAACGGCAGGCCAAGCAGTATAGGGCCGAAGGCGCGGAGGAAGCGCAAAAAATCCGATCTGAGGCTGAAAAAGATCGTGAGATTATTCTCGCTCAAGCCTATAAAGAATCGGAAGAGTTACGAGGCGGCGGCGATGCCAAAGCGTTTCGCATCTACGCCGATGCCTACCGGCAGGACCAAAAGTTTTTCGAGTTTACTCGATCGATGGAGGCCTACAAGAGCGCATTTAAAGATGGCTCAACGTTGGTCATGAGCCCGGACTCCGAATTCTTCCGCTACCTCAAGCAACGCTGACCTTCAGTTAGCCATTACTTCCTACTTTTGGAATGATACGTGCTGCCAGATGGGTGAAGCATGCTCGTCCCAATGTACAACACGTGTATTCTAAGCTGTATCTTGAGCCCTCCCAGCGACGCGGAGAATAAACTAACAAGCTGTTTGATTACTCTGTTAAGAGAGGCCCACGACCTTCCCAGTGGCAGGATCAAGGTTGATCCGCTCACCGACTGGCTTCTTGGGCAACCCCGGCATCAGTTGAATCCCTGAACAGACGGCGGTTACAAATCCTGCTCCGGCTAATATCCGTAGTTCTCGAATCGGTACCGTGAACCCAGTCGGCCGCCCCTTTAGAGCCGGATCGTGTGAGAGTGAGAGCGGCGTTTTAGCCATGCAGACCGGTAAGGTTCCATACCCCAGCGCCTCAGCCGTCTCGATTTGACGTTCAGCCTCCGGCTCGAACGTTACTGCGGCCGCTCCATACATATGGGTCGCAATGGTTTCGATCTTTTTCTTGATCGGCCACGACAATTCATAGAGATATCTGAAGTGCGCCGGTCTTTCAGATGCCCTGACCACGGCGGCGGCCAACTGTTCAGCCCCCTTGCCCCCGTCGGCCCAGTGGGTTGAGACAGCTGCCTCTACCGCTCCCATCTTGAGCGACTGTTCCCGAACCCAATCCAATTCATCCTGGGGATCATCCTTGAAACCATTCACGGCTACAACGACCGGCACCCCGTACGCCATGACATTGACGATATGTTGTTCCAAATTAGCAATTCCCTTCGCGAGTGCGGCCTGATTCGGACCAGTGAGGCCTGGTGGTAAAGGCGCACCAGCCTTAGCCACACCTCCACCACCATGGAGTTTCAGTGCTCGTAATGTTGCCACAACCACTGCTACAGCCGGTACAAATCCCGAGGCACGACACTTGATATTGAAAAATTTTTCCGCCCCTAGATCGCTGCCGAATCCCGCTTCAGTAACGACAAAGTCGGCACAGCGAAGAGCTATCGCATCGGAAATGATCGAGCAATTGCCATGCGCGATATTGCCGAATGGCCCTGTATGGACGAATGCCGGTGTCCCTTCAAGCGTTTGAACTAAGTTCGGCATGAGGGCATCCTTGAGGAGCACGGCCATCGAGCCCACACACCCAAGGTCTTCAGCCGTGACCGGCCTCCCTGATGTAGTCAGCCCAACCACAATGCGGCTGAGGCGCTCCCGGAGATCTCGCTGATCCTTCGCCAAAGCCAGGACTGCCATGATCTCTGACGCTTCAGTAATGACGAATTGCCCTCGGCGCCCCCCTGTTCCTTCCCCCAATACGATCTCCCGAAGCGCTCGATCGTTGACGTTCAACGTCCGTGGCCACATTATCCTCTGAGGATCGATCGAGAGCGTATTCCCGTGAAACAGATGATTATCGAGGAACGCAGAGAGTAAATTGTGACTGGCCGC
>CAZOHW010000495.1:0-3162 GCA_964579525.1 uncultured Nitrospira sp.
ACAGCACGATAAGAATCGACATCACCACGAAGGTGTACGGCCGACGCAAGGCTATATGGACGATCTTATTCATACGCTTTGACTCCCCTATTTCTCTTCTTCGCCTCAGAAGGCTTACGGGAAATTCATCACGGCAGATCTAGCGCCGGACACATCGGCTGACGAGGTCCTTGCTGTCGTATCAATGTTCATGATCACTCAGCTTCTCCATCACTGTTCGCTTGTGAACCTATCGTAAACGGACCGACTGAAGGAACTCGTGAATTCCGAAGAAGAAGAAGGAACAATTACGAGGTCGACCGATTGAGAAAGGCCCCTTGCCGAGATTATTTATGATGAGATTGACATCGCCATGGCTAGTGCACGCGACAATTCAGATAGCGTGTCCACAGTCAGACCATCGATTTGAATAGCGAATTGTCTGACAACCGGACGGCCTCATTCGCGTTGTCGTAACATCCAACGATCGCTTGAGGGCTCACGCTGTGGCCATGGAGAAGCCTCTGCCAGGCGCATAGATACCGTCTCGACAGCATAGGATGGAGCGTCGGCAATCTTTATGAAGGGCGGTCTCAAGTCCGAAGTGCATAGACTTCGAGGGGCTTCACCGACAAACACCAAGGTGCTAGATCTTCTTGACACCGCTTCTCAGCGAGTCATTGCAGCACCGATTGAAGTTCCTGGAGTACAGCCGTAGAAATTTCTCGCTCAGCCTCCTGAGCTTGTACTTGCGCATAATCGGCAGCTTGGTGCAGCTGGTGAACGAGTAAATGCATCCGCCTCACGAACTCATGTGTTGCAGGTCCTGGTTTCCTTTTCAGTATCAACTCAGCCTCACGCTCTCTGTGCATGGCCATGGCATGCAGCTCGCGCGCTTCCTCTCGCCAGTAAAACATTTGGTCTGACGCACGCATCTGGGGCATTGTCTGTGTCTCGACCGATGCCATAGCAGACACTGTCGATTGTGCCAGGCCGTTCGTCGTACAGACATCGAGTACCCCGAGCACCGCGCACATGGCGATGGGGCGCATTCCCGTTGGTTTCATGTGGCCTCCTTTATCGCCTAAGACGATGTCATCGCGAGTTTGTGTGTGCGTAGTTGATGGAGTTTCATCTGCAGTGCAGTCTTTCGGATAGCCCCACCACTCGTCCTCATCTTTAATGACAATGTATCTCATTATTTCCTCTCGCGCATTCATTGTGAGACTACGGCGGTACCTCTGCTGCATAGTGCTCTCCTGAATGCCGAACAACCTAATTATGATGGTGTTCCCGTACGTCTAAGGGAATTTGTCGGGTTTGAATGAAAAGGCTCATAAGATCAAGAGTAGCGTCGCCCGTAGTTTCGGATACCGCTGAATAACAAATAATGTAAATACGTACGGTACGATGTGCGATCGCAACTCTATCCGCTGATTGTACGGGAACCCACTTATATACGCTCTTCACAAGGAGACAAAAACACCTTGAGGGGAATCGGTTTCTCCTCATGATGTAAATCCGCTTTTCGTTCTGCGTGATGCATCTTCAAAGCGCTCACCACCTGCTCTGCTTGCTCAGATGCAAGAACCGCAAAAATCAGGACATTGATGTCCGGGTCGAGGAAGGTCCCGTACACTCGACCATGTAACCCCTTCCCCATGACGTTGTTTACGATGGTGTACGCCGTGACCCCATTCTTACGCAAGACTTCTTCCAAACTGGTTATCATACAGTCTCGAGCCACAATGGTTAAATTTTTCATACTGATCCTTGCCTCCTCTCTCATTCACCTCACTCCCAAGAAAGGCCTCAAGCAACTATTTACATTTATAAGGTAAGGGTCAAATGTGAGGAACTCGTAAATTCAGAAGAACAGAAGAAGATTATTACGAGACCAATCGGTCAAGAAGGCTTGCTAGGTAGCTTGTACGATCCCGTGGGTCAGGGCGTATTTGATCAAATCCGCAGTGGTATGCAGATTGAGCCGCGTGAGGATCTGACTCTTATGAAACTCAATCGTCCGCGAAGAAATGTTCAATAGATTTGCGATCTCCTTCGCCGTCCGTCCCTCGGCCAGCAACTGGAGAACTTCCCGTTGGCGCGTGGTGAGGGAGTGAGTCTCAGCGGATGTGTCGGAGGTTTTTGAGAGAAAGACGTTGAGCATATCTCTGGTAATCAATGAGGTGATATAGGCTCGTCCCGCGAGCACCGCCCGAATCGCTTGTGCCAATTCGTCCGCCGCTGAGCGTTTGAGCACATAAGCCATTGCTCCCACTTCAAAGGCGGATTGGACATATTCCGTGTCTGCATGCATCGTGACGATGATAATTTTGGTGCTTGGGCAGATCTTTTTCAGCTGAGCCGCCGCATCAATCCCGTTCAACAAAGGCATGGATATGTCGAGAATCACAATGTCGGGCTGAAGCTCTTTCGCGGCATCCAACAGCGCGCGCCCGTCTTCGACTGTGCCAACCAGCTCATACTGCCCTTCGAGGATGCGACGAAAGCCTTCCAATACGAGGAGATGGTCATCCGCCAACAATATGCGAGGCTTAGACATGGCATCCTCCTTGGCTAAGCGGGATTTCCATTCGGATGCGTGTGCCGTGTCCCGGTGTCGACGTCACCTCAAAAGCGCCCTTCGCCAAACGTGCGCGCTCCTTCATGCTTAACAGTCCCAAGTGTCCTCCGGGCGTGCTGGACTGCTGAACAGTGAATCCAACTCCGTCGTCCCAAATGGAGAGATAGACTTTCTCTTCCTCGCACATTAGTTCCACTTCGACGTGTGATGCACCGGAATGCCGGGCGATATTGCTCAGGCTCTCTTGCACAACCCGAAAGATGCAGATGGTGACTTCGGCCGGTAGGGTCGAGACAGGATCGTTATACACATAGGTGTTCTTGATGCCCGAATTGGATGAAAACTCGTCGACCAGGCGACGCACGGCTTTTACCAGTCCCAAGTCATCTAAAATGGATGGATGAAAGCGATAGGCCATGCGACGAATATCGTCAGAGACGGTGATGATACGCTCGCACATCCTGCGAATTTCTTTCCGTAGATGTTCAGGATCGGTACAGGGGGCTTTCTCCGCCTGGCGTATATCCAGCGTAAGCATGGCCAACCGTTGATTGATGTCGTCGTGTAAGTCGCGGGAAATCCGCCGGCGATCTTCCTCC
>CAZOHW010000496.1:0-3160 GCA_964579525.1 uncultured Nitrospira sp.
TGGTTCTGTAACGAACTTCAACTCCGTTTCTTCCATCAGATGTCCGATCAGGCTGCGGCTGCAATTGCCATGGCGGAGAGAGGAGGTGTGTAGTCTTTTATCACATCGATAAAGAGTGCGAGCACTGTCGGATCAAAATGGGTATGGGCCTGGGATGAGAGCTGGTGGAGTGCCATTTCGACTGAAAGGGGAGAGCGGTCAGGGGCCTCCAAGGTCAGGTGATCAAATGCTTGAGCGATGGAAATGATCCGAGCCAGCAGCGGAATATGTTCGCCTCGAAGCCCGTGGGGGTAGCCTTGACCATCCCACCGCTCATGATGCGACAAGACGAGTTGGCTGACTTCATGGGGAAATCCTAACGCGAGCGTCATCTGTGCGCCTCTCTCTGGATGTTCCCTGCACAGTAGGGCGTCGCCAGAGGGGAGCGCCTGGTCCTCGGAAAATCGATAGGTGGGAAGGCAGGTATTTCCTATGTCATGAAGGAAGGCTCCCATCGCGAGTAACTTCTGATCAGCGATTGAAAGGTTAAGACGGTTCGCTATCAGTGTGGCATAGAGGCTCACCCGGCTTGAATGATTCAGCAATTGTTTATCTTTGGCTTCTAGCAGATCCGATACTAACGGAAGTAACTCCATCTCGTCATGATGGTTTGAGGACTCACCAAGCGAGCGAGTTCCCAAAGCGGTATACTCCGATTTCAATGTTTCCCATGCCCGTATGCTGCGTTCACTCGATTCCAAAAGCTCGGGGGATGTTTGAAGCGCATGTCGAAGAAAGGCCAAGCGTTTCTTCTTTTCGAGTGTCTGATTGATCAGGGTGATCAGCTCAGTCACGTTGAACGGTTTCAGGAGATAGCCGGCGGCTCCGTGTCGGATGCCCTCCATCGCTGATTTCAAACTCCCATATCCGGTAATAATGATCACTTCAATGTCGGCATACCTTTGCCTGATATCTTGGAGGAGGTCTATCCCTTGACAGTCTGGAAGTTTTTGATCAAGCGTGACGAGGTCGATAGGTTCTTGACTCAGAATAGCGAGAGCGGTCTTGGCGTTTTCAGCCAAGCGAATATTAAAGAGAGGATACAGGATAACTTTCAGGGCATCCCGTGGGCCAACCTCATCGTCAATGACCAAAATCGTCGGCTTTTCGGATGCTTGATTAAGTGCTGTAGCCATGCCTACGTTAATAGCATACCGAATAGATTGAGAAATTAGCAATTCTTATTCATTTTTAATGTAGTTTCGAGGTAGTTCCATACAGTCCAATATAATGTGGTGTTTACTTATTCAGTATCTATACGTAGATTTCTTGGGCATGAAACACTGAATTATATGTGGATGGATTGTCAATAATGTGTGCATAAGTGTGACATTCTTGTGGGTAAGTGTGTCATTTTTGCGGAGCCTGGTCCAGCTCTTGACTTATGGAGGCTGCAGTATCTTGGCGACCGATACCAAGTGTATCCATACGATATTTCAACATGCGTCGAGTGATTCCTAATAAGTTCGCCGCATGTGTTTGCACATGGTTGGTCCGCTTCAGCGCATCAAGGATGATCTCTCGTTCAAATTCCATCACCGCTTTTTCAAGTGATAGTCGACCTGCAAGGGTATCATCCCTGAGGGAAACCGAACGTGAATTGCTCTTTAGAATGGCGGGTACATGTTCCGTGGTGATCTCCGGCGTCTGTTGAGACCAAATAAGAGACTGTTCAACAACATTTTCCAGCTCACGAACATTGCCGGGCCATGGATAGCGAATCAGGAGCTCCAGGGCATCCTTCCCGAACTCAACGTGTGGGCGCTTGTCTTCTTCTACCCGCTTCGCGAGGAAATGTTTTGCTAAGAGCGCGATGTCCTCCCCACGTTCTCGAAGAGGGGGGAGATAGAGCGCAATGACATTGATCCGGTAGTAAAGATCTTCCCGGAACTGGCCTTTCTTCACGAGTTCCTCAAGGTTCTTATTGGTGGCCGCGACAATGCGGACATCGACCTTGATAGGCTGAACGCCCCCGATTCTGGTGAACTCTCGCTCTTGAATGACACGGAGGAGTTTGGCTTGTGTCACAGGACTCAAATCACCGATTTCGTCGAGGAATAAAGTCCCGGTATTCGCGAGCTCAAATTGGCCGACCCGCCTCGTCGTGGCGTCGGTAAAGGAACCTTTTTCATGGCCGAAGAGCTCACTTTCAATCAGTGTTTCCGGTAATGCCGCGCAGTTTAAGGCCACAAACGGTCGTTCCCGACGGGAACTATTGTAATGCAACGCTCGAGCAACCAATTCTTTGCCTGTCCCACTTTCTCCTGTGATCAAGACGGTTGTTCGGCTATCAGCGATCTGTTCGATCTTGGCATAAATTTCCTGCATGCCTGGACTCTTGCCGATCAAATTATGGAAGGCATATCGCTGAACAACTTGGGCCCGCAATTGCTTGACTTCGCGTTCCAACTCGGATGAATTCAGCGCACGATCGATGACAATCCGCAATTCATCCACATCAAAAGGCTTCGACAGATAGTCCGCCGCGCCGAGTTTCATGGCGTCGACAGCGGTCTTCACCGATTTAGTTCCAGTGAGCATGATAACCGGAGTCACCTTATTTTCTCCCCGAAGCGTTTGCAGCGTCGCGAGCCCATCAGTTCCGGGAAGAATCACGTCCAGGAGAACCAAATCAGGAGGTTCTTTCCGAAACAGCTCAACACCTTCATGCCCATCGCTTGCTTGGGAGACTTCGTACATAGGTTCGAGCACCATTTTGAGTGACGCACGGACGCGTGCCTCATCGTCAATCAAAAGGATACGTTTTTTCTGGGACAAACTTTCCACAGAGACTCCTCATGTACCAAACGGTGCGGAATGTACTAAACGGTGCGGAGCGGAAGATGGATGGAAAATACTGTTCCCACCCCTTCTGTGCTCCGCACAAGAATCTCGCCTCGATGGGCTTCAATGATCTGCCTGGCGATCGTCAACCCAAGTCCTGCTCGAACCGGCTCTCCATCCCGATGTCTAGTGGTGAAAAACGGGTCAAAGATTTGCTCCAAGTTCTCAGTTGAAATTCAATGCCCCGTATCCTCGATGTTGATTTGAGACCAGACGGTACTGTCCGGTTTCATGAGCGTACCGGGACGGACTCGCAATATTCCTCCATGTGTCTCAA
>CAZOHW010000497.1:0-3142 GCA_964579525.1 uncultured Nitrospira sp.
AGGCAAAACTCGTGGAAAAACTTCGTCTAATTCTAACCAGAGTGTCTGTGGGAGTCAAGATTGTGTCGAGAACAGCGCACTCACCCCTTAGCCCATTCATATTCTAGATGTATCACTGTAACAGTAACAGATTTTGTCTTTCATCGATTACTATGCCATCCGCATCCTGTTGACAGAAAAAGATGTGGCTCGATAGTATTCGCTCCTTTCCTCACTACTGCGATAGTGCCGACAATGAAAAGTAAGAATATTGGCATACTGATCAAACCTAAGTTTCCCGAGGTTAAGCCGACCTTGCTCGGTGTCGTCACCTGGTTCCGCGCGCGTAACATCACGGTGCTCCTCGATAAAGCCTCTGCCGTCTTACTGAATGAACCAAGTGGATTTCAGCAAACTCAGTTAGCCGAACAAGCCGATGTGCTCTTGGTGCTAGGTGGAGACGGGACCATTCTCAATGCCGCGCGGTTGGCGGCAGAACGTAGCATTCCAATCTTGGGTGTCAACATGGGAGGACTCGGATTCTTAACCGAAGTCCGACTCGATCATCTCTACCCTTCCCTTGAACGGGTCTTTGCCGACGATTTTACGCTTGATGAGCGACTGATGCTGAAAACCCACATACATCGACAGGGAGAAACCGTGGCGCGGGGCCTCGTCTTGAATGACATCGTCATCAGCAAAGGCACGTTGGCTCGGATGATTGAGTTACAGATTGCTATTCAGGGTCAGTTCGTCACGAATCTGAGAGGCGATGGCTTGATTATTGGGACGCCCACAGGATCCACCGCGTATTCGCTCTCAGCTGGAGGCCCCATCATGAATCCCGCCGTACAGGCCCTGATTTTGACACCCATCTGTCCCCACACACTGACCCATCGCCCCTTAATCGTTCCTGGAAATGTCGACATTGAGGTGACCCTGACGAGCAAGGATGATGGCTCGATGGCCACCTTAGATGGACAGGTTGGCATCGCATTGACACAGGGCGATACAGCCGCGACCAAAATTTCAGGCCACAAGACGAAACTTATCCGGTTTCCTGAGAGTCACTACTACGAGGTGCTACGGGAAAAACTGAAATGGGGACATGGATAAAGATTCCATGTCTTTGAACGGTTAGCTCCCACCTTGTTCAATATGCTTGAGCATTTCATGATTGGCTGCGAATTTGAACTCGCCGATACAATCCGCCTTATTCCCTGCGAATGAACGTTCTGCGGCCTCAAGCACTCGAAGACTTTTTATATCGACCGGACGGCTGTGGCGTGTTGCCAACACAGACTGTAGCTTATCGAGCACGACCTTAATTCCACCTTCTGGGCTCTTCGTCGCGAGGTACCGCTCGACCACTTCCGCGCACCAATCGCCGTCACGCTTCGCCACACCTACAAGCCCTTCACTGGCCTTTCTCGCCCATCCGGCTAAAAATACACCGTCGACAACCTTCCCCGCCGTTTCATCATAGGCCTGGAAGAGCGCATCATCGGGATCGTTGCCGGTCTTGTGGGGGTTTGTGACAAACAAGCCGCTCTTATACGGAAGGCCAACCGTCTCGTCGACTCTATCACCGACTGCAAAGACCACGGAGTCACAAGGAAACGGGTAATATTGTTTCAAACCCACGGCAACCGTATCTTCTCCCTTGGGGTCAAGCCGGTTCTCTTCCATTTCGAGTCCACACACACGATTCTGGGCATCCACAAGGATGCGCTTAGGAGACGCCAAGAACCGGAATCCCATCTTGGCCTCACTAACTTTCGGCTCACATTTCGTCAATTCGTCGGTGAAGGCTTTCAACACCTGGTCGGAATTCTGTCCGACCTTCGCCATGCGATCCTTGATCCGCTCAAACTCCTGTTTGATCCCCTCGAGGTCCATGTTCGCGCACACGGCCCGAATTTCTTTTGGATTGTACTTCCGTTCCACGGGCCCCCGACGAACAATGGCTGTGACGCGATCCACCTTCTTATAGGTAACCAGCCAGTGAGCAATATCGACCATCACGTCGCCGGCACCAATCACCGCAACATGTTTCCCCATCTCAAAGAGACGATCGCCAAAACCCGGCAATCGATTGAAGTGATACACAACGTCCTTCGCGTGAAAGACCCCTTGTGCAGAAGCACCCTCCACGCCAATGGCTTTGGTGCCTTGTGCACCGATCGTAAACACCACCGCACTGGCACCGAGCCCGCGGACATCTTCAACGGTCAGATCCTTTCCCGCTCCAATCGAGACGTTGCCGAAGTAGTGCACGTTCGGTTGTTCGAGCAACTCCCAATATTGTTTCTTGAGCCCGCCACGGAGTTTCAACTTGGAAGGGAAAATTCCATACTCAGCCAGCCCACCGAACTTAATATCGCGATTCACAATAATGACATGATGCCCTGATTTGGCTAATGAACTCGCAACGGCCATACCGGCCGGCCCAGCTCCGGCCACAATAACGACGTGTGTCTGTGCGCCACTCATATACCTTCCCTACAGAAAAAATTGTCGAAACGCGTTGAATATCAACAGATCGCGGACTGTACCATAGCGGTTCTCGCACTGTCAAAATGGCAGGGAGCAAAAACCGATCGTAGCTCCTGTCTCTACTTGCCAGCCCATCGTCAGTCTTTTACAATGCGACGTGTTTTACGAAATCTGATGAAGGTGACACGAACAGCTCGCTATGGGCAATAGCCACACCACCGCCTCACTCGCATGTCTGGGTGAATCCATTCCCATTCGGTACTATCCAATCCGAGATCGCCATGGTGCACCGCTATCCAGAGAACTGAGCTTCGATGAGGCTTATGTCGTACCGAATTTTGATATCGCTGAAGAGTTGATTGCACGAGGAGTCGATAGTGCTCGCATCGCCATCCACGAAGTCGATCGTCTTGAAGAGCACCCACCCAGGCATGTTCAACGTGCCGTCGACAAGGAACTTGTCCCCGAGATGCCGTTTGATTTTTCGCAACGGATCCTTGTCGTCCTCCCTACGTACAATGAACGTTCCAACCTCGAGGCACTAGCCGCCGCAATCAGTCGATATTTGGTCACCGATATATTGGTCGTCGACGATAATTCCCCGGACGGTACGGGAGAACTCGCCGACCAACTGAGCCGGCAGCACCCCCATATCCATGTCCTACAC
>CAZOHW010000498.1:0-3136 GCA_964579525.1 uncultured Nitrospira sp.
ATGACCGTATCGGTGGGAGATTGACTGTTGTCGAACGTGATCTGCACCGGGTGGAGTAAGCCACTAAAAGAGGCACGGCGCATGCCGAGTTGTTCGACCAGCCGCCGATTCACCACGAAACGCGCTTCCTCAAATTCTCCCTTGTCGAGCAGGGTGATGACCGAGTGGAGTGCGTCCGATAATTGTTGCTGTTGCGTCGATCCCAATTCTTCTCCAGTGACCGGTAGGACGCGGAATACATCCACGATTTTTTTTCTGCTCAGACCTGGGCTGTTTTTTGCGCGGACACGCGGGCCATACCCGGCCCAATTTGCGCGAGTGGACGGTGAAGAGGTCGGTTCGGCAAAGGTGTAGATGTGCCCCTCTTCAATGTTGAGTCCGAAGGCCGAGAGCAGGCCGCAAATCGTGGCGAACTCAGAGAAGTAATCGTAGGCCACAATCGTGATCTCGAATCGCTTGTCCGGCTGTTCGAGAAAGGCTATTTCGCAGGGGTGTTCCGGTGTCACCCGAGCCGCGAGTTGGACATGACCGGCGATCGCCGGCGGTTCGAATCGCCGAAAGTATTCCGGGTCCATGCGGGCAAAGAAGTCGTCGAGCACGTCGGGTGCCACGTCAGGACAGAGTGAACGAACGGTCGTGAGAAGTGGTGCGCGGTCAGGGGAGCCGATCGGCATAGGACTCAGTATACCCGAAGAGGTTTCATTGTGCGTAGGGAAACCTGCCAGTATAATGGCCGCGCCATACGCTGATACCGTGAAACGTGAGGCGTGAAGCGTGAAACAAAAGTCTGAGAAGGCAGATATGGCGGTCTCGCTGGCGGCGCCGGGAGCGCCGGATCCAAGGCCGGTGCTGCTTGCAGCTCAGCGAAATGCCGATGAAGTGCACGCAATCTTGTCGGCCTATGGTCTGCGCCGTGTCGATCAGGCAGATCACAACCTGGATGCCATGGCTGGTGATCCTATCCAGCGGCAACGCCTGGCAAAATTGCTTCCTCTATTGCTGGAATCCATTGCTCGAACGGCCGATCCTGATCAAGCGCTGAACCATTGGGAGCGTCTGTTCGCCAGTGTCTCCCGTACCTCTTTTCTCGATTATTTGCAGAGCTGGCCACGCATGCTTGATCTGCTCTGTGCCATTTTCGGCAACAGCGACGCCTTGGCGTTTACACTGATTCGAGATCCGATGCTGGTGTATTGGCTTGCCGAGGAGGACGTTATATCAAAACCTCCAACCAAGAAGGGGATGGAAACAGCACTTCGCAAGAGCATCGGGCATCTGACGTCCAAGGACGTCCAGCTCGACGCGCTCCGCCGCTTTCGCCGACGGGAGATGTTGCGGATCGGCGTGCGGGACCTCCTGCGTCTCGCGACGGTGCCGGAAACGACCGGTTCCTTATCGGATTTAGCTTGCCTCTTGATTCATGCCGCCTATGAGATCGTCGATGCCGACCTCAAACAACAATATGGCATCCCGATGCATCGGAACCGACAGGGACGATGGATGGAGACCGGATTTGCCGTCATCGGGATGGGTAAACTCGGTGGGCACGAACTCAATTACAGTTCGGACGTCGATTTGATCTACCTCTATGAGTCGCATGACGGAGAAACCAGAGCGCCGGGTGGCAAGCAGGCTATTAAACCAGCCGCTATCGGCATTTCCAATGAAGAGTATTTTGAGATTCTCGCCCGTGAGTTGACGAGGGCCTTGGCCGAACCGACGCGAGACGGACACATTTTTCGAGTCGATCTGCGTTTGCGGGCTGAGGGGGCCATCGGTCAATTGGCCCGCTCGCTGGAAGAGTACCAGACCTATTATGTCACCAGAGGGCAGGTGTGGGAACGGTTGGCGCTCTTGAAGGCTTGGCCGGTTGCCGGTTCTCCCGAAGTCGGGCAGGCATTTCTTAAACTGGTGAGGCCGTTTGTCTTGGGGCCAAGCAAGCCCGCTGACCGTGCCAACGCACTGATCATCGTACAAGACGTTCGCGCCGTAAAGGATATGATCGATGCCAAGATGACAGATCGAGGCCATGCGCAGCGCAATGTGAAACTAGGCACAGGCGGAATTCGAGAGATCGAGTTTCTTGTCCAGACGATTCAAGTCATCGCCGGGCGAAGGGTGCCAGGGTTGCTGGACCGGAGTACCCTCGGTGCACTGAACCGGTTGGCTCAGAAAAAACTACTTTCGATCGATGACCGCAATGCTTTGACCGCAGCCTATGTCTTTCTGCGCGATGTGGAACATAAGCTCCAGATGGTCCATGACCTGCAAACCCACTCGCTTCCCGCTGAACGGGAAGAATTGGAACGTTGCGCGGTCCGCATGGGATATGGCTCAGGCGATCGTAAGCAGGCAGCCGAGTTGTTCCATGCCGACCATCGATGCCATACAGAGATGGTGCATCGTACCTTCCAGTCGCTCTTTTTTGAACCGAAGACTTCATCTGTCCTAAAGGCGACGCTTCGTCTCATCAGCGATTCGAAGTAGATGAGTCGCAAGGGGTATGAATACGGCTCAGATCAAGAAACTTTGCGCTTTACTTCGTTCTAGACCAGCATCGTTGCTGAACTTTGCGGGCGTTGTGTACGAGTAACTTAGCGGAGAAGTCCCTGCTGGGCTCAGCTTATGGCACGTAATCCGAATCGTACAGGCATATTGAATACGGTATGCGGCCTGAATATAATCCGGCCCCGTTATCATAGGTGTTTCTTAGTGGTAGTCATCGCAACGGGCAATCACTCCAAGGAGGGGAAATGATGAGGACGAATAGAATGAGTAGCGTAATCGTTCTGCTTGGACTTCTGGTTGGTGCGTCGTCTGCTCAGGCTGAGGGGTTTTTCGATCGAGTTGTCGAACGTGCCACGCAAAATGCCGAGCAAGCACTATCTCGGCAAACTGATAAAACCATTAACTCAACTCTCAACAAGTTAGATGAATGTCTGACCACTGATAAGGAGTGCATCAAGAGAGCCAAGGATCAAGGGAAAGAGGTGACCATCGTCAACGTTCCTCAGGCTTCCGATTCTGTCAAGTGCACGGTGACCGATTCTGCCTGTCTCAAGCAGGCTAAAGCTCAGGGAAAGAAGGTCGAGATTGTGGAGGAAGCGGACCTTGATATGATGCACTGTTCAGTGTC
>CAZOHW010000499.1:0-3135 GCA_964579525.1 uncultured Nitrospira sp.
GTCTTGCACCATTCGGATTTCTTCAAGGACCACCTGCTTTTCTTTTTCGATTTCTTTCTGCCCCAGCCGAGACCGAAGAAACAGATCTGCAAGGAGATCCAAGGCCTGCGGCAGATGCTGATCCAGCACCTTGACGTAGAAGGTTGTGGTTTCGTGCGTGGTAAAGGCATTCATTTCCCCGCCCAGCGCGTCGATTTCTCGAGAGATCTGCGTCGCTGAGCGAGCAGTGGTCCCTTTAAAGAACATATGTTCAATGAAGTGAGAATAGCCGGCCTGAGTGGGGCTCTCGTCGCGAGATCCCACATTGACCCAGACCCCGACGGTCACGGATTTGACGGTTGGGATTCGCTCGGTAACCAGGCGAATCCCATTATCAAGGATGAGCTTACGGTACAACGGTTATCCGCCCGCTGAATCCTTTGCACCGGTGCCGGTTGGTGCAGGAATGGTTTCTTTGCGACTGAGTCGGATCTTGCCTTGCTTATCAATTTCCAACACTTTGACAAGAATTTGATCACCTTCGGCGACTTCATCCGACACAGCCTTAACACGGTGATGCGCCAGCTGCGAAATATGGACCAACCCGTCGGTACCCGGCAGCACCTCGACGAATGCGCCGAAATCCATAATCTTTCTCACGGTGCCCAGGTATACCTTCCCCACTTCAACTTCTTCGGTCAGACGATTGATAATGTCCTTGGCCTTCTGGAGTGACGCACCGTCCGCGGAGGCAATGGTCACAATGCCGGTATCTTCCACACTGATTTTGACACCACAATCGGACTGGATTCCACGAATCGTTTTCCCACCCTGCCCAATAATGTCCCGAATCTTGTCTTGCTTCACCTTCATCGTGTAGATGCGTGGAGCAAACGCCGACAGATCGGTCCGTGGGCCCGTGAGGGCCTGCGCCATATGGGTGAGGATGTGCAACCGTCCCAGGCGGGCTTGTTCCAAGGCCTGCTGCATCAATCCGGTGGTAATCCCACCAATCTTAATGTCCATCTGTAGCGCGGTGACTCCGTTCTTGGTCCCGCAGACTTTAAAATCCATATCTCCCAGGTGATCTTCAAGCCCAAGAATGTCAGAGAGGATAATCACGTCCTCGCCTTCTTTAATTAATCCCATGGCGATGCCCGCGACCGGTTCCTTAATGGGAACACCCGCATCCATCATGGCCAAGGTTCCCCCACAAACAGTTGCCATTGAAGACGATCCATTCGATTCCAAAATCTCAGAGACGATGCGCAACGTGTAGGGAAATACATCCTTGGTGGGAATGACCGGCTTCAAAGCCCGCTCAGCCAGCGCTCCATGTCCGACCTCCCGCCTTCCCGGTGAACGCAGCGGTCTGGCCTCTCCAACGCTAAAGGGTGGGAAATTATAATGGAGCATGAATGTGCGCGTGTACTCCCCTTCCAATGCATCGATGCGCTGTTCATCATCGGTCGTTCCGAGCGTCACCACCGCGAGGCTCTGGGTTTCACCTCGGGTAAAGATCGCCGACCCGTGTGCGCGCGGAAGAGCGCCGACTTCACACGTGATCGGTCGGATATCCGCTGGGCCACGCCCGTCGGCACGGGAGCGCTTTTCGAGAATCATCTTTCGGACTTCCGTATACTCCAAATTGTGAAACACGATTTTGACATGCCGTTCCCTCGAAGAGTCCTCCGGCTTCTTTAGCTTGTCGATTGTCTCGGCCAGAATCTGGTCCAATCGTTCCTGGCGGGCAGTCTTGTTGGAAATCATGATGGCGTCACGGATCGGTTGCGCGACCAACCCCTTGACCTCAGCTTGCAACGTGGCATCGATTGCTTCCGCCACGACCTCCCGCTTGACTCTCCCGACCTTCTTGGCCAACTCACTAATCTTCTGAACGATTTTCTTGATCTCGGAATGCGCGAGCTCCAGCGCTTCCAACATCGTCTGTTCGGATAATTCGTTAGCCCCCGCCTCTACCATCATCACGGCATCTGCGGTTCCTGCCACCACTAAGTTCAATTCGCTCTGTTCCATGGCCTCAAGATCAGGATTGACCACGAGCTGGCCGTTGATCCGACCAATTTTGACACCTGCGACGGGACCGTTGAATGGAATATTCGAGACCGTGAGCGCTGCTGATGCCGCGGTAATCCCGATGACGTCGGAAGAACCGGTCTTATCCGCCGACAGCACCGACGCAATCACCTGTGTTTCAAAATAGTAGCCGTCTGGAAAGAGTGGGCGGATTGGACGATCGATCAAGCGGCTGGTCAGCACTTCTTTTTCAGCCGGTCTGCCTTCCCGCTTGAAGTACCCTCCCGGGATTTTCCCAGCTGCGTAGGCCCTTTCCTGATAATCAACGGTCAGGGGGAGAAAATCCGTACCAGGCTTGGCCGTTTGCGATGCCACAGCCGTCGCGAGTACGACGGTATCTCCATAGGAAGCCCAAATGGCTCCATCGGCCTGCTTTGCGACGCGACCGGTTTCGAGGCGGAGCGTCCGACCTGCAATATCGATTTCTACAACGTGTACCATCTATGGTCTCCTCTGGTTAGCTCCACAGATGCCCACTGAGATACGCTCGGGCGGACTTTGCACAATACCCAGCCTAGTCAAGTGATGTGCGCGATGCGACTCCGCTCCATCGCACACATCCACTCTGAACAGTCCATGGTCCGAGCGCATGTCGGTGTTCATCTGTGGGATATTCGAGTGATGCTCTGGCGCCGGTTAACGCCGTCCCTGGTACGACCGGGTTACTTGCGAATACCGAGTCGATCGATCACTGCTCGATACCGCGCGTCATCTACACCACGGAGGTAGTCCAACAAACGTCGTCTTCGCCCAACCAGTTGGAGCAACCCACGCCGTGAATGATGATCCTTTTTATGACTTTTGAAATGCTCGGTCAGATAGGTAATCCGATTTGAGAGCACAGCAATTTGAACTTCCGGCGACCCGGAATCTTTGTCATGTTGCTGGTATTGCTTAATGAGCTCTGCCTTCGCTTCCTTTAATAATGCCATTGCTGCTCCTTCCGCCTGAAATACTTATTGACTCACCACACTCAGTACTTTACGAATTTTAATGGGCCCCGCGTTATGTGGATCGTGTGTCCCAATAGCCAACAGACGACCGGCCTCCGTCTTGAGC
>CAZOHW010000500.1:0-3134 GCA_964579525.1 uncultured Nitrospira sp.
GTCCAAAACTCGCCACCGGAGTCCCACTCGGCGTATACCGGAGCTCGGGGTTCCTGGTGAGATTCCCCATCAAAATGACTTTATTAAACCCGGCCACCGTCGGCCTCCTGTGCCGAGGTTTCTACTGGACGCCGCTCCACCAAAGGTTTCTCATGATGGACCGTGAGAAACTTGATGATGTTGTCTTCCAAGCGGTAGGCTCGTTCGAGCTCGCCGACCGTATTATTCGGCGCCTTGAAGTAGAAATAGGCATAGGTCCCCTTCCGCTCACGACGCACTTCATAGGCCAATTTCTTCTTACCGAGATTTTCCGCCTTGATGAACTGCGCGCCCGTTTTATCGGCGACACTTTTCATCTTGTCGATCAGTGACTTCGTCTCCTCATCGGAGACGGACGGACGAATGATAAACAGAGACTCGTAGAGCTCCATGCAGCAATCCTCCTGGACAAAGGCCCCCGAACCAGTCGGGAGCGAGGTGTAGGGCGCCTCATTGGCGCAAAAAACAGTGGACCGTAACACAGCATAGAAACACCTGTCAACAAACGCAGGGTTTACGATGTCCGCTCAGCCATTCACCGTCACCATTACCGACCGTCCGCCTCCCCCTCCCATCATGGAAACACCTGGGCTCGGCCCGACTGCGCGACGCGCGTGACGCGACCGTTTCGCTGATCTCGCGACTCTCGCCGGTCTCGCGGACGTCACATATCGGCGGGTGCAGGAGAAGCGCTCATGAATAATCCGGGCGAGTCTCAAGCGAAAATCTTGTGCGGGTTTATCATTCTGCCTGATTAGCGCTGGCAGTTTTCCAAACAAGAGCACCAGTGTGTCGGCGACGCTTTTCACCTTGTTGATGGGCGCCTCCTGACACTCACCCACCCTCCTCACCTATTGCTGCCTCGGCAGATCTACGTACTTGACTGGGATGAATTTTATGGTAACCATTGGTTACTCTTATGCTGCCCATGGACCGCCACATCATCTGCCTCCAGATTCCCTCTTTTCAGATCGCGTTAGCTCGGTCTGCCGACAGCGCACTGCGAAATAGACCGGTGGCAATCGCACCAACCCATACGCCCAGGGCGCTGATTCGAGAACTTTCGATCGAAGCACTCCATGAAGGTCTTCAACCCGGAATCCCCCTAGATATTGGACGACTGATCTGCCCTGGGCTACGAGTCATTCCGCCGGATTCATCACTCCTACATGCGGCCCATCGTGAGCTCCAACATCGGATTTCAGGCGTTGCACCAACGTGGGAATCGATCAGACCAGGCTCACTCTTCCTGGACCTCACTGGCACCACCAGACTCTTCGGCCCTCCTATCGATACCGCAACCCGCATCAGTCGAGAGCTGGTCGACCAACAGAGATGGCCTAGTCTCATCGGATTGGCCGGTAACAAATTGGTCTCACGACTCGCGGCCACCACGTTGGCGAAGCCACCCCAAGTTCTATCAATTCCTCAAGGAGCTGAATCATCATTCCTTGCGCCATTACCGACCCTCTTCCTCCCAGGCCTTCACCGGTTCCACGTCTCTCGTCTCACCCAACGCTTGGAAGACTTGAACCTACGTACACTCGGCGCAATCGCTTCCGTCTCATTCGCGCATCTACAAGCGGCCCTCGGCCCTTCCGCTCACTTGCTGCATAACTGGGCCCTTGGGATCGATCCTTCGCCAGTCCGTCCCCCAATTGCGCAACCGGTAATCGAACGGTCCATGCGTCTCGATCCCGATGAAGTAGATGATCGATTCGTGCAGGGAACGCTCTACCGATTATTGGAGCAGATTTGCGCCACACTTCGGCAGCAACAGCGTGTGTGCCGGCTTATCATGTTGACAGTTCGACACAGCGATCACGTCGAGCAGACGGCACAACAGATATTGCCTCAGGGCACATACTGGGAAGTCGATCTCCAGCCTGTGCTAACAGGTCTGTTCTACCGAAGTTTCAAACGACGGGTGCGTCTCACACAGTTGATACTTCGAGTGACTCGGCTGGAGCCGCCGGCCCAGCAACTGTTGCTCTTCAACGAGCTGGAATCCACCGTGCTTCCCCGCTCTCGCTGCCTCATACTGGCATTGGATCAGATCCGCACGAAATTCGGCGAACAAGCCCTTTCCTGGGGAAGGACGTTACGATGACGACTGACCAGTTCGTGCACCTCCATGTCCATTCCGATTATTCACCGATGCGCGGTGTGTCATCGCTGGAAGAACTCTGCTTTTCAGCACGACGGCATGGTTCGCCGGCCATGGCCTTGACCGATACGAACGGCTTATACGGAGCGATCCGCTTCGTCGAACACGCGAAGCAACAAGGTCTCCGACCGATTCTCGGCGCCGAGCTGACGACAGAGGATCATAGAGCGGTGTTGCTGGCCAAAACTCCGGAGGGTTATGCCAGCCTCTGCCGTCTGCTATCGGAACGGCATTGTGATTCTTCGTTTGCTTTCATCACAACCATCCCCCGTTATCGGGATGGCCTGATCATCGTCACAGATGACGAAGCGGCACTCACAGCATGGGCCAAAGACTCTCGGCAAGATCTCTATGTCGAACTGACGCCAGGGCCATCGATGCACAATGCCCTCCGCTTCAGTCGTCGCATCGGCCTTCCGCCCGTCGCCACCAATCGCGTGTACTTTTCTGATGCGAATGACGTTGCCACGCATCGCCTGTTGCGGGCCATTGCGCTCAATACGACGCTATCACGCCTACCGGACGAAGCCTGTTGCACTCCCACACAATGGTTGATGCCGCCGGCACGCATGGCCTCTCACTTTCCGCATGTTCCTGAAGCAGTGGAAAACACCGTGCACATTGCCGAAGCCTGTTACAGCGATTGGCGTTTCGGCGAAACCATCTTCCCAGCCTTTCGTCGCCTGACCGATGAAGAAGCTTTCCAGACACTCAAGGGAAGCACCTATGCCGGCGCGCAGGACCGATATGGGACCATCACACAAGAGATTCATGATCGGATCGAAAAAGAGTTAGCGATCATCCGGCATAAACGCTTCGCGCACTATTTTCTCGTCGTCGAAGACATCGTTCAGCAGTCACAGCGGACCACCTGTGGCCGCGGCTCGGTCGCCGCCTCTATTGTGTCCTACTGTCTCCACATCACCCA
>CAZOHW010000501.1:0-3124 GCA_964579525.1 uncultured Nitrospira sp.
TCAGTAAGTAGTCCAACTCACCCCAAAGTACATCGCGGAAGAAGGCTTGCAGATACTGGTGGACCATCGGGCCACGCCATACCAGCGGGGCCTCTTCAGGGACAAGAAACGCCATAGAGATGAGCTTCACCCCGTGGTTTTCAACCGGGATGATCTTCCCATCCTTCTGTTCCGGGCCGGTGGTGCTGCCCATCATCATGGGAATGTTGGGTCCATACAGATCAGCATCCAATAACCCGACCTTTGCGCCAGCAAGTGCCAAGGCACAGGCCAGGTTCGCGGCCACCGTAGACTTGCCGACACCGCCTTTCCCACTGCTCACCGCGATGACGTGTTTGACTCCTGGGATCAAATTATCTTTCGCCTGGGGCTGCTGTGCCCCCTGGCCATGCTCGTCAGCCATACGTATGGTCTCCCATGTGCGTGGGCCCGACATATCGTTGTGCTCAACGATACGGGAATCGAGCCGCAATGAAATACAGATTGTTATCATAAGTGACGCCCTTCGCGAAATGATATAGCCCAGTCTGGCTATCATCCCAGTGCCGACCGGGAAAGTCATGGACAATGACCTCCGGCCTTTCGAGAGGTATACTGAATTCAAACGGAGTGCCTCACTTCGGATAAACGATGACACAATCCTCATCATTGGAACCAGAAATTCTCCGCATCGGCGAACAATTGGCCCAACTCTCCACCGGGCTGTCCCCTTCGATCTTCGATGGCCGCTGGTGGTCCCGATCTGCCATCAATGCGGCGATGAAGGATCTCTCCTTTAAAACCAGGTTGTTTCAGTTTATTGATGTCCTTCCCGTTATCCATGAAGATGAACGAGTCGTCACACTCGCCGAGGAATACTTCGGCCATCAAGGAGCTGACGTGTTTGGGCTCCAATGGGGCTTAAAGGCATTGACCGCCACCAGCATGGGAGCACGCCTCACCGGCAAATCGATCAGGAAACAGATTGAACAAATGGCAAGAACCTTCATTGCCGGTGACTCAATCGACGATGCCGTGCCGGTCTTGTCTCAATTATGGAGAGACAACCGAGCCTGGTCAGTCGATCTGTTGGGAGAAGCCACGACCAGCGAACAGGAAGCCGATCGCTATCGAGGCCAGTGTCTGAACGCTTTACAAGAACTTGGACGTGATGCCCAAACCTGGCCGGCCAACACACTGCTTGAGCATGACCATCTTGGCTCGATTCCACGCGTCCAGCTCTCACTCAAGATTTCCGCGCTCTCCTCCAGACTGGACCCGATTGACCCGGATGGGAGTTACAAGTCGGTGGCCGCACGTCTGCGTCCGCTGGTGGATCTCGCCCAATCGCTGCCGGCCGGGTTGATTTTCGATATGGAGCAGGCAGAATTAAAGGACCTGATCCTGCACATCTTCAAGCGACTCTTTGCAGAACCAGCCTATCGATCCTATTCCTATGCCGGGCTTGCCCTACAGGCCTACCATCGGGAAACGGAGCAGGACATTCAGGACTTGTTACGGTGGACTCACGCACGTGGTACGCCTATCACAATCCGACTCGTCAAAGGCGCCTATTGGGATTCAGACACGGTGCGCTATCGGCAGGCCGGATGGCCGGTCCCCCTCTATGAACAGAAGGCGGACACCGACATTCAGTTCGAACGATTGATTCCGATACTCTTCCAACATACCGACCTAATCCACCCCGCGTTCGGTACGCATAATCTTCGAACACTCGCGGCAGTAGAAGCCCATGCTGAATCACTCGGTTTGTCGTCTGAGACACGCGAATATCAGATGATCTTTGGTATGGCCGAACCGTTCCAACAGGCCATGGTGAAACTCGGTCGCCGAGTCCGGTTATATACGCCCGTCGGTCGCCTACTGCCGGGGATGGCCTACCTTGTGCGGCGGCTGTTGGAAAATACGTCCAATGAATCGTTTCTTCAGAAAGAATACGTCGAGTCGCAACCATTGGCTCGGCTGCTCGCTGCCCCAACACACCCGGGTAACGTTCAGAACGGCATCGCGTTCCACTCACACAGTTTTTCAAATGAGCCACACAGCAATTTTTCTCACTTCTCCACTCGCGATGCGATGCAGGTTGCAATCGAATCCGTCAGGTTGAAGCTCGACCGACGATGGGAGGCTGGCCCTTCCGACTCACAGTTAACCGGCCCATGGCTCAAATCTCGAAACCCCGTTCGACCAAGTGAGGTCGTGGCGCAGGTCCGGACGGCATCGCGTTCTGATGTCACTCAAGCCATTGGGCAGGCATCTCAAGAATGGGACCGATGGCGGCGGATCGCTCCAGCAACCCGATCCGACATCTTGCGTAAAGCCGCTTCAGCAATGAGTCACCGTCGTCTTGAGCTCGCAGCCTGGGAGATCTTTGAAGTCGGCAAGCCGTGGCGGGAGGCAGATGCTGATGTCGCTGAAGCCATCGACTTCCTCCGCTACTATGCCGATGAGATGAATCGCCTGGCTGAGCCTCGACGATTCGGTGACCGCCCCGGAGAACTGAACCATCGGACCTACGCACCACGTGGTGTGGCTGCAGTGATTGCTCCATGGAATTTTCCGCTCGCCATCCCAACCGGCCTGGTGTCCGCGGCACTCGTCACCGGCAATACCGTCTTGTTTAAGCCGTCAGAGCGATCGCCCAGACTAGGAACCCTGCTCACCGAGATTTTGCTCGACGCCGGTATACCGACCGGCTGCCTCACCTGTCTTCCCGGCGGTCCCGAAATTGGTCAGGCCCTCGTCGCCCATCCACAAGTTGCGACCATTGCGTTCACCGGATCCAAAGCCGTCGGGCTCCAGATCCTCGCTGAGGCTTCTCGGGTGACTCCTGGACAGCCGCTGATCAAACGCGTCATTGCTGAGATGGGTGGCAAGAACGCCATGATTGTCGATGATACAGCGGATCTCGATGAGGCCATTTCCGGTGTGGTGACATCCTTTTCAGGCTATGCCGGACAGAAGTGCTCGGCCTGCTCCAGGGTCATCGTTGATCGTGCCGTGTATGACACATTCGTCACCCGTTTACGGGATGCTGTGCTGAGCTTGGAAATTGGTGACCCGCTGAATCCTGGGACCAGGGTCGGCCCTGTGATCGACGCCCGAGCGCAGGCGAGTATTCAAC
>CAZOHW010000502.1:0-3114 GCA_964579525.1 uncultured Nitrospira sp.
GTGTAAGGTCGCATCGCCGTGTCCCTATCCCGACAAGAAGGTCCTCATCAGAGCCACCACCTCCCTAGGCGGCAAGTGGTTCAACCGACTCCAATTCCCAGGACGGTTTCAAGGGCTCCTCAGCGGGCACTGTCGCAGGGGTGATCACTCTTGATTTCGCATGTAGCTGGCGGTGGTGGTGGATGACCGCATCATCGCGATGGCCACAATTGACACAGCGCAAACTGACGGCCCACCTCTCACCATAGCCTCCCTCCATGTCAAGCATGTGTTCGTCCAGCATCAAGCCTTGGCACCGTGTACAGTTCATGATTGTCCTCCTTCTTGGTTGGGTGGGTTCCTCGTGTCTGAGATAACCGTATCAAGAACGACTATTCCGACCAGACCTGAACGAGGTACATCGGAAGAGGGGAATAGAACAAAACCGTGTAGGGAAGCAGGGAACTGGCAGAGCCTTACAAGCCTCCTGCAAAGCGGCACGACCCATGGCCGTAGAGCACCCTCGACAATTTACAGTGAATTGATTCTCGCTTCACTCACTAGAAACAGTGGATGCCTAAGCTTTGAGGATAGTGGTACGTTAATTCCAACAGGAGGGGCTCCATGGAAATAGCGGAAGTCGCCGAACCAGTCGTGATTAGAGAAGCGGATATGATCTATCGTGGCTCCTTCATGAAGGCCGCCGCCGAACCTCCAGAAACGTTCCGTTGGTTCGTGAGGATTCTCACGTTATTTATGGCATTCAGGACGACCATGCCCCGTGAGTGACTCCATCGCACCTCCGCCACCCCTCAGCAATCAGCGCAGCAATAAAAAGCCCCTCAACCCTGTCGACTCCAGGGGCTAAAATCCATGTGCTAATTCGATCAATTGCTGTCAGTGACTGTGCCCGCGATGGCCTGTAACGCACCTCACGCCACCCATCGGCTAGGAAGCCGACGGCCAATTTTCAAAAAATAAAATTGGTGGATGTTACCTAGGCCGTTACCTATCGCAAGATTGACGCGTGAATCGGAAGATAGAACAGTGTAACTTAGTGAAATAATTGGAGCTGGCGAGAGGAATCGAACCTCCAACCTGCGGTTTACAAAACCGCTGCTCTGCCGATTGAGCTACGCCAGCATCCTAATAATATTAATGAGTTACAGTTCTACAGACTCTCGGCCTTGGGGTCAAGTGTTCCGGGCGTGTTCTCCTGGAGATATTTTCCAAGCCTAATTGCGGCCTGTGATAGTCCTCTTCTCTGATCTGATTGTATCGTTTCCACATCTGGGGGGACGTATGGCCTACAATCTGCCTGGCTGTCGTTGTGTCAATTCCAGCTCTCCGTAGGTTTGTTGCAGCACAATGCCGAAGGTCATGGAAGCGAAAGTCACTTAAGCCTGCCTCTGTCAGGGCTGTTCTAAATGCCGTGCGAAAATCCCTCAATGGTTGCCGATTGTACAGAAACACGTGTCTCGTTGAGAGACTTCGTACTTTCGCTAACCGCTGCAACGTGGCTTTCACATCTGGAGTCATGGGGACTTGTCTCGGCTTCTTTGTCTTGGTGTCTTGACTCCGCAGGGTGATAAAACCTCTCTTGAGGTCTATACGGTCCCATGTTAAGCCAACAATTTCACTAAGACGTTGTCCAAGTTGGTAAGCCGTCAACAGCACTGGTCGAAGGTGAGGCTTTGCCACTTGATAGAGTTTGCTCCATTCCTCCTCGGTCAGTACTCTGTCCCGTGTGTTCTGCGGATCGGGTAGGGGAACCCTCGAAGCTGGGTTGGCCTGCAATAATCCTCTTCGAATAGCAACGTTGAGACAGTGCTTGAGCACAATATGGTCATTGTTCACGGTCTGAATACTGGGCTTGCTTCCGTCCTTCTTCTTTCGTTGTGCTCGGAAGGCTTCGACATCATGAGGCCTGATCTCCGTTAAGACCTTTCCACCAAAGAAAGGGATAAGCTGTTTGTCAACGATTTCGACTCGATCTTGGTAGCTGCGGAGAGTCTTGATTGATTCGAGGTCCAGGTAGGCCGTTGCCCATTCCTTGAAGAGAATCGGCTTGGCCTGTGCGGTTTTTCGTGGCCCAAGAGCAAGCGAGTTTTGATCGCGGCTTCCATCTCGCGAGCGATCGTCTTGTTTAGGCACCCCACTTTCCATCGCTTCTTTTTTGCACCAGGTACGCCACTCGCGAGGTTCCATGATTTGCCGTCCTCACTTTCAATCACACGAAACTCCACATAGTAACTATCGCGCCGCTTGGTTAGTCCCATGGCTGTCTCTCCGTGGTGTGATCGTGTGCTGATCAATCCATGCATCCAACTGAGCCTGCTTGAACTTCACAAGCCGCCCGATTTTGACGTACCCCAGTTTCCTCACGGAGACCCATCCGTACAGGGTCAATTTTGAGATACCTAAATACTTCGCGGCCTCATCCATTGTCAAAAGATTGTTCATGGCTCTCCAGACAGACGTTTCCTTCATGCTCTACCATGAGGTCGAGTGAGCTTATCAACTCCTCTGCATAACTTTCGGCGATGGCACTTATGAGAGGGTCCAGAATTTATCACCATACCGAAAAGGTAGGGGGAGGGGAGGTCACGCAACGGATGGAACTGTGTGTCGGGTACGCCCGCGTCCCGGGGGGCACTCATCTGGGTTCGCAGGAAGGCGGAGTGTTGGACGAGTTTCTGCAGAGGCGTCGCTGGCTTGTGCCGGGGAGGTGCCTCGGCGGCCACACCCTCTGAGGCACCGCGTCCGGAGACGCCGTGCCATCTGGAGTCCGGCATCGTCGTCCCGCGCGACGCGGCCCGACCGTGCGAAGAGAACATCCATCGCCCATCAAGGGGTGTGGCCACGCCCGTGGCAACCGCGCCGCCGCGGACGGTGTCACGCTTGCAACCGTTCGTGGCCACAAACTGGAAGATTCTGCTGCGCCCCCACCTAGGTGAGGGGCGCAACACAATGTTGAGAAGACATTGTGCGCAGGTCCGCTGGTTGAGTCCGTTCATGATCGCGACAGTTCTTCAGGGAGAATCGAGAGTGAGTGAGGGGCACCATCACTGGGGGGAGGAACTGCCAGCGCCGCGTCCTTCGGTCTGAAGATACGCTCACACAGCTACTTCCGGT
>CAZOHW010000503.1:0-3106 GCA_964579525.1 uncultured Nitrospira sp.
GCATGTACACGAAGCGCCTGGCCGATGCTGGTCCCAAACCGATCCGTCTGCACAAGCATCGCAACAAGATTTCTGACCTCCTCGATGTCCGTCCGCTTGGCGAGATTGCGCAGTGCAACCTGGCGTTGCACCCCGGTTCTCAATTCCTGCGAGAGCACATTCAATTCATCCGCGAGGACCGGATGGGCTTGACTCACCTCTTGCCCCACACGGGCGATCGCTTGATCCAATCCCAAGCCTGCCTCCACGCACACAACCATCAAATCCAAGGCATCAGGGATGGCCCGTTGGAGAGTATCCTGCCGTTCGGCGATCACACGCTTCAGCCAGAACGATGGAGCATAGTACCCGCACGCAGCCAAGGAGACATAATAAAACAGCATCGTGGTGGTAGTGGGAAAACCAAGGAGCTTCACGGGAACCATCGTGAACAAGGTAACAAGTGCAACGGCCAACAGTAGTTTCGCCCCGATGAAGAAAATGGGGGCTTTTCTCCCCCGATATCCGGCCGTGACCAACAGCTGGCGGGTCGCTTTGACCTCTTCCGCATCCGATGGCTGATTCCATTTCGCAAACCATTCGAGTAATGCTTGAAGTTGCGCCTGCATCGTCTCGAGAAAATTCGCTGAATGATTCCCTTCATCAAGACTTTGCGCCTGCCCCTCCGTGCGTCGGCGCCAGACCTCGACGGTCTCTCGTCGTTCTACGAACACATACAGAGCCGATCCCAACAGCATAATCGCGAGAAATGCACAGAACGCTGCGACAAAGGGAAGTTCCATGTGTAACTCCTTAGACCTTGATATCAACCATGCGTTTCATGACCACTGCGCCAAGAATCATCATGATACTTCCGAAAGTCGCAAGGTTTTGACCCATGGGATCGGCAAACAACACCTTCATATACTCGGGATTTATCTTGAAAAGCGCGATCCCAATGACAATAGGCAGTCCCAAGAGGATCGCGGCAGACATGCGCCCCTCGGCAGAAAGAGCTTTGACACGCAGCTGCAACTCAAACCGCTGCCTGATCAAAGAAGCCAGCGAATCAATGATCTCAGCCAGATTTCCACCAGTCTCTCGCTGAACTAGGACAGAGGTGATGAAAAACCGGAGATCGACGCTGTCTAGCCGATTGGTCATGTTCTCAAGGGCTTGAGGCAGCGCCACCCCCATCGACACTTCATCGAATACTCGCCTAAACTCTTTCCTAATTGGATTTGCCGCCTCTTCCCCCACCATTTTGAGTCCCACCGAAAATGCATGACCCGCCCGCAAGGCCCGTGAGACAAGTTCAAGGGCCTCAGGGAGCTGGCGTTCGAACCGAGCAAGCCGCTGGCTTTTCTGCCAAACCAGATAGAGATAGGGGATCGCACCCAATAGGGCTGCGGTCATGACGGCAAGGATCAACTTTTGCACCATCGACATCACCACGACGAATCCACCCAGCGCAAGGACCCCCGCTGCGAGGATGAACACCCCGAGTGGCGTCTGGCAATCCGCCTGTTGGTGAAGCACTTTCAGGACTTGCAGCTTTTTGACCCGTTTGAGCAGGTCGTTCAACCAGGGGATCTCGCTCATTGTGTCTTTGCGCACAATGTCGGAAGAGCCCGCCTCGATCGGGGCAAACCAGTCCTGTATCCGCTCAATCGCGCGGTCGGCTCCCCGTGGCGCGATCACCCGGTAGGTCAGCCTGCAGGCGTACATGAAGAGGAGGATCGTGCCAAAGATACCGAGTCCAATCAGTGCGGTTAACATTCGTACACCTTCATTGGATCAAAGATCGTGGCCGGAAGCACAATGCCCTTGGCGGCCAATCGTTCCGAGAACTTAGGCCTCACACCGGTTGCTTTGAACCGGCCCTTGACCTTCCGGTTTTCATCGAGGCCGGTTTGCTGGAAACTAAACAACTCCTGTAGCGTGATGAGATCTCCCTCCATTCCGGCAATCTCCTGGATACTGATCACCTTTCTCGTCCCATCCGACAAGCGAGCAATTTGGATGATGACGTCCAGGGCAGACGAAATATAGTGCCGCATCGCCTTTGGAGCCAGATTGAAGCCGGCCATCGAGACCAATGTTTCGAGTCTTGTGAGGGCATCACGGCAAGAGTTGGCGTGGACGGTCGTGAGCGAGCCGTCATGGCCCGTGTTCATGGCCTGCAACATGTCCAAGCTTTCCGCACCTCGCACCTCACCGAGAATGATGCGGTCGGGACGCATACGCAGAGCATTTTTCACCAGTTCGCGTTGCGCGATTTCACCCTTTCCTTCGATATTCGCGGGACGTGTCTCCAGACGAACGACATGTTCTTGACGCAACTGCAGCTCGGCCGCATCCTCAATCGTCACAATCCGTTCGGTATTCGGGATGAACCCGGACAAGATGTTCAGCATCGTCGTCTTGCCTGTGCCCGTACCACCGGAGATGAGTACGTTCAGGCGCGCCTGAACGATCCCCTTCAATAACTCGCCGATTTCAGGGGTCAGCGACCGCTTCTCCGTCAAATGGTGCAACTGTAACGGATCCTTGCTGAACTTCCTGATCGAGAGCGACGGCCCGTCGATAGCCAACGGAGGAATGATCGCATTCACGCGAGACCCATCGGCCAATCGTGCATCCACCATCGGCACGGACTCATCGATTCGACGCCCGATTCGGGAGACGATTTTCTCGATGATCTTCCTCAGATGCGCATCGTCTTTAAACCGAACCGGCGTCAGCTCGAGACGCCCGGACCGTTCGACAAACACCTGTTTACTTCCATTGACAAGGATGTCGTTGATCGTGGGATCCGACAAGAGCGGCTCTAACGGCCCCAAGCCAAGCACCTCATGCAATACGTCCTGCGTAACTTGAGCTCGTTCTCTCTGATTCAACGGAACGGATTCTTGTTGCAGCAGTTGCTCGATCAATTTGGTCAACTGTTCGGTCACCACATGCTGTGACATCGTGCCGATCGCGTTCATGTCGAGCAGTTCGATCACACGTTGATGAAGGCGATCCTTCAGTTCCTGATAGTGAGTACCCTGTTCAGCTCCATTCACCAATCTTGCAGATAACATGGTGCCTCCTGATCCTCTTTCGCGTTCACCTACATCAAGGC
>CAZOHW010000504.1:0-3082 GCA_964579525.1 uncultured Nitrospira sp.
CAACCCCAAAGAGAATCTCCAGTTATGACTGGCTGGGAAAATGGGGGCAGGTCAAAACATACAGGATTGCCGTTCCGACTGACGCCGATGACATGGATTTCGATTCCTCCGCCCATCGCCTTTACATTCCTGGCGGAGATGGATATTTGGGGATCTATGACGCAAGCGTTCCTGACCACATCAGACAGATCATGCGAATTGCAACTCGGCGAGGAGCCAGGACCGGGCTTTTCATTCCGAAGAAACATCGATACGTTCTTGGTGCACCAGCGAACGATGGCCGTGCGGCCCAGGTCATGATTTATCACGCACGGTGAAAGAGCACTGGAAAGCCATCGTGGGTTGCAAGGTATCAACAGAAAAGGAGTAAAAAATGGGCGGCTATATCACATTTCAAAACATTCTGGTAGGAGCGAATGGCACCCCAGAGTCCGATCATGCAATGAAGATCGCCATTTCGCTTGCGAAGAGCCTACAGGCACGGATTACCGTAATCGGAGTTATCGCTCCGCTCAGCCCAGAAACGCAGGCCGAGGGAGTGGGGCTTGAGGAGGCGTCGAGCGCCCGTGAACGGCTGGAGAAGCAACTGTACTCTGCAAAGATGATCGCCGATGAGCTTCAAGTGAACCTTCGAACAGAGATCATGGAAGGCGATCCTGAAAAGAAGATTGAAGAGGCAGCTGAGCGAGAATCGACAGACTTGATCGTTGTGGGACATCGGGACATTGCGCGGGTTCGGCGCTGGCTCGAGGGTTCCACCTCGGAGAGTCTGGTCAGAAGCAGTCCCACTTCGGTGCTCGTCGTACACGACGAGCACTCCGGGCACTAACGTCCAACGGCCTGGCGATGGATTCCGCCATGAAACGCCTTTCTATATGAAAGGCTGATGACTCCTGACCAATCCGATTGCTCGAGGTGTCCATATGGATCATCCGGCAGAAGCCACGGTTGTTAATCGTCACGCATCCGGCAACAACATGAAACGCAAGGCAGCACTCAGATTTGTCCTGATCATCGGCGTCGTCAGCTTTTTCGCGGACTTCACCTATGAGGGATCGCGCAGCGTCACCGGACAATTTTTGCAGATCCTCGGAGCCAGTGGAGCGCTCGTCAGCATCATCGCGGGACTAGGTGAGCTTCTCGGTTACGGGCTCCGAATCTTTTCAGGCCGGCTAAGTGAACGAACTGGCGAATTCTGGCCGATCACATTCTTCGGATATATCGTGCAGATGGCCGCAGTCCCATTGCTGGCGCTCGCGGGCAACTGGCAGGTCGCGGCTCTCCTGATCCTCCTCGAAAGAATCGGAAAGGCTATACGCAACCCGCCTCGTGACGTCATGCTATCTCACGCTGCGAAGGAAATGGGATTTGGATGGGGGTTTGGTGTTCACGAGGCGCTTGATCAGTTCGGCGCGCTGTTCGGGCCGTTGCTGGTTGCGATCATTGTGGCGCACCGTGGGCAATATCGTCTGGCGTTTGCGACTCTGCTCGTTCCGGCCGTAATCACATTGCTCCTTCTAACGGGCGCGAGGCTACTTTATCCGCGGCCCGGAGACCTGGAGGCAAAGCCCAGTGCGATTCATTCGAAGGGGATGTCCCGTACTTTTTGGCTTTATCTGGCTGCTGCCGCTTTGGTGTCTGCGGGCTTCGCCGATTTTCAGCTGATCGCTTTCCACTTTCAGAAGACATCCGTTGTCAGGGCAGATTGGATCCCGATTTTCTATTCGGTAGCGATGGCGGTAAGCGGTGTCGGCTCGCTCGTGTTCGGCAAATTCTTCGATCGATTTGGTATTGCCGTGTTGATCCCGCTCACAGTTCTATCCACAGCATTCGCCCCGCTCGTCTTTCTCGGCGGATTCTGGTTCGCTCTACTAGGAGCAGCTCTCTGGGGACTAGGGATGGGTGTCCACGAATCCATCATCCCCGCTGCTGTAGCCACTATGGTGCCGGCAGAACGCAGGCCATCTGCCTATGGCTTATTCACGGGAGCCTACGGCATTTTCTGGTTTGTAGGCAGCCTGATTATCGGTCTCCTCTATGACCGCTCGCTGTATGCGGTGATTGTCTTCTGTCTGATCCTTGAACTTGCGGCCATTCCGCTCTTTGTGATGGTGATGCGACAGATGAAGAATGCACATTGAGCCGAAGGCGCACTGTTACCCGCGAATACCGCATTCATTGCGTTGGCAACGGCGCCGAACCTGATAAACCTTCACGCTGAGACCTGTAGAGGGCTATCGGTCTTCTCTTCGAATATCCGTCGGTACAGGTCCTCACCATAGCTGGTAGGCAGCGGCTCGCCGGGCACGACCCGAAACGTCCGCTGCCCATCGACCAGACGTTCCGCACGCAGAAAGCGAGTATCATTGGCATTCATTAGATAAAACCTATTGGCTAGATCGAACATATGAGAAACGTAGACAACCTTGATGTCTTCCTCTTGGAATGCGCGGACAATCTGCCGTGCGATTTCCGAACCTTCTCTCTCGTTCGTGGACGCGAAGGATTCGTTAAAGAGGACGATGCCGTGTGGGGTGATGTTGTCAACGATCCTGCTCATGCGGCTGAGCTCTTCATCGAGTTTTCCGCTCTTCAGGGTCGAGTCCTCCTCCCGTTTGAAATGCGTGAAGATACCAGCACAGATGTTGGCACAAAAGGATTCTGCGGGCACAAACATTCCACACTGCATCATCAGCTGCGCCAGTCCGATGCTGCGCAGGAAAGTAGACTTACCACCGCGATTGGCGCCGGTGACGATCACGAGCGAGGTTTCTGCCGCCTCCAGATCGTTACCGATCACTCGATCACCGATGCTCAGCGTGAGGCAGACGTCGTAGATTCCTTTGCCCGAGAGTTCCGTCGCCTCTCTTGCTTTCACCTCGGGAAAACAAACAGCTTCTCCCTTCCGCCCAAGAACGTCGCGTAGATTAAGGCAACCGATATAAAAGCCGAGTTCAAGGCGCAGCATACTGAAGAAACTGAGTATGTGGTCGGTTGACTGCGCGAGGGCCGCAGCAACACGACTGATGCCCTGACTGCGAATCTCCGACAATGCGCGGAAACCGGCTTCGTCCCGCTCATG
>CAZOHW010000505.1:0-3073 GCA_964579525.1 uncultured Nitrospira sp.
CGCTTACTCAGGAGATGTGGGAACGGGAATTCGCTATTCGGCCCTAGGCTGCCGGAGCCATCTTTGATGCTTACACAGCCCTTGACAAAGAAGAAGCCTGTAACCGATATGGCCAGGCACCTATCCACAGAAAAGTTTTGAACCTGTGGATAGTATCCACATAGCAACAATTGAGTAGGGGACTCATCGGGCCCATTGGACCCTGTCAAGTGAATTGTCTAGGAATATGGAAAAAAGATAGAAGCCCTTCGAGAGGCCACTATTACTTGTGGCTCTGCAGATGGAAAGCGGATGCCTAAAAAATAGGCAATCTGATAAATACCCACGCCAGCTCCCTCATTTTTATTGAGTTCAGTCACTTCTTCACACGGTTATCCACAGAAGATGTGGACGCGAAATCGACCAGCCGATTCATCTGTCGTTTCTACATAGACAGAAACCGGCCGAGAGCCCGTGCCCTCGGCACCTCGACTCTGCGACACATTTCTCCAATAGTGGTCGTACTTCTTTCTCCAGAGATTGTCGGTGTGTTCGCTGAGACCAGAACACGAGTCACCTTCATCACCGGCGCGTCGGCGTCCATGTGGCGTAAGGCCGTCGCAATCGGCTCTTCCGAGATATCATACAACTCATAATCATCGTTATTGATATGGCCATCCGAGGAACCGGTATGCACAAACCCACGGTTCGGCCATGTCTGGCATGGAGCCGAGGCATACCAGTGATCACAGACCGCGAAGCTCTTTGCCAGTTCTGAGATGACGGGGATGATTCTGCTGATCCGCATAGAGCCAGCCGAGCAGGTTGTCAAGCGAACGATTCTCCAGCACGACCACCACGACATGCTCGATGTTCTGCATCTCTCCGGTCGGAGAGCCAGTCGGCGTGCATGCCAGGGGGGAGCCTCCAGGCGTGGTACCGCTGCCACAACCCTGAAGGCCCAATGCCGAGGCACCCACGGCACCCAGGCTGGCTCTGAGGAATTGTCGAGTGAACATGGGAAGCTCCCTGTAGTCTTTGTGTTGTCCCCTGGTTCAATAAATCATTTTCATCATTTGTTGCAACGATGAACAGTATCCACTCGCCCTGATGGAGCGAGAGGACAAGCTCTGCGCCACTCTATCATTCTTCCCAATAGTTCGGTGCGGTAAGAAGCTTGAGAGCATTACAAATCTGGAGGTCATGCTGTTGATTACTGAAAGCGCGGATACCAGGCTTGGAACGACACAATCACAACCGCCTTGAAGATATTCAGAGAGCCCATAGTTTAAGACAAGAACTTGAGCACTCAAATCCCGCTTCTTCGCTCCGTTTTTCGTAAACTCCTTCATGTTTATCTGTATCCAATTTGATATACGAAGTATCCATCTCAATACAGCGGCAAGCCTGTGTGATCAACGCCGCCTTGCTCACACAGGCCAAATGTCGAGAGATTTATTTCCCATGTATATGGTTCAAGAAATGCAGTGGGCTTCACCAAGCAACGTAAGAACGTTCCCGGCGTGCGAGGCTTACGCACATTTTGAATTTCTACCAACAAGGAGGGGACTACCGTGAAATGCCGTTTTTGGCTGGCCAGTGTGCTTGTGCTGAGTGTGACGTCGGTCGTCGCGGCAGAGTCCGAGGGGCCGACACATCTTCCGAACCTCTTCCCATTCACCAACACGACTGGGGTGCTGAAGACCTTCAACGCGACAGGGAAGCTCGACATGACAGGTCCTTTCTTTCAAAGCCTCGGTACCAACGGTCGTACCTGTGCCAGCTGTCATCAGCCCAGTGATGCCTGGTCGGTGTCTGCCGAGCATGTGAGTGAGCGATTTGAACGATCGCATGGTCTGGATCCAATCTTTCGGACCAACGACGGTTCAAACTGCGATCACAGCATCGAGACATCTACCGTGGAAGGTCGCCGCGAAGCCTACAGCCTTTTGCGTAGGCTCGGAGTCTTCCGCGTGGCCCTCGCGGTGCCGGCTGAAGCCGAATTTGAAGTCGTGAGCGTCAAAAATCCGTACGGATGCAGCGAGACCGGCACGCTTTCCATGTATCGCCGCCCGCTGCCATCCACGAACCTTCGGTTCCTTAGCACCGTGATGTGGGATGGGCGTGAATCCTCGTCAGAGACCAGTACTCAACCGATCACGTTTGCAACCAATCCAGCCGATCTCCACTCGGACCTGGCCCATCAGGCGATCGATGCAACCCTGGGGCATGCCCAAGCAACCACACGACCAACGGCGGAACAGCTGAAGAAGATTGTGGACTTTGAGATGGGGCTGATAACCGCGCAAGCGATCGACTTCGGGGCAGGTTCTTTAGAAGGTCACGGGGCAAGCGGCGGACCTCTGGTCCTTGCGTCACAGCCGTTCTATATCGGCATCAATGATCCGCTGGGTCTCAATCCCTTTAAGACCCCCTTCACCCCGGAGGTCTTCACGCTCTTTACGGACCGCTGGGCTCGTGTGTCTGGGCATGAGCATGAGGGAGCGCATACGCATCGTCGTGCGAGCATGCTTCGCGGGCAAGCTCTCTTTAATTCACGCACCATCAACATTGCAGGCGTCGGCGGGCTCAACGACGCGACGGGCATGCCGTTGATCAAAGGCACCTGTGGGACGTGCCACGATTCCTTCAACGTGGGCAATCACTCGATTGTCGCTCCGCTGAATATTGGAGTGGCCGATGTGACGAATCCGCTGGGCGTCGACTACTTGCCCGTGATCACGCTTCGCAACAAGGCGAATGGCTCGGAGATTTCCACGACTGATCCTGGCCGAGCCATGATTACGGGGAAATGGGCGGACATTGGCAAATTCAAAGGCTCGGTGCTTCGAGGCTTGGCCGCGCGCGCGCCGTACTTCCACAACGGCTCGGCTACAACCCTGAAGGAAGCGGTGGAGTTCTATAATATCCGGTTCAGTATGGGTTTAACCCATCAAGAGATCGCAGATCTTGCAGCGTTCTTGAGCGCACTTTAGTGACGTGGCATGTCAATGGTAAGGACGTCACTTATATGATTCCAACTAGAACCTATCTCAAAATAGTTGACGGCCTAAACCTTCCGCTCTATAAGTCC
>CAZOHW010000506.1:0-3069 GCA_964579525.1 uncultured Nitrospira sp.
CTGCACGGGAGATCGAAGCGATTTTGCCAACGATCTGGTCCTCGAAACCTTTATAAACGTGTGGAAGGTGCGGCAGGATTTCGACAGATTGAAACGGAATGAATCCTCATGGTTTCTGAAGGTGGACGCGCGAGGGACAACACGTGGTGGTTCGACACCCGTCAAACGCAATCCGGCGGCCGTCGAGTTAGGCCGAATGGGAGCATCGAAGGGGGCAAAACTCGGGCGCTCAAGCTGTCTCCCGAAAGACGCGCAGCCGTTGCCGTAGCCAGATGGTCCAATAGGGTTTTTTTAGAGTAACTGTGGCTCGTTTCCCCATCCAAAGCTACTGTGGCTTTGAGACACAACCTATTGAACCGTCTGTTTCAAAGAGCTGTGAATTCGGAGGGCATTGTACATGTGGCTTAACGGGGACACAGACGAAATTCCCAGCAGTATGTTCACGGTTGTTGGACAATGTCCATCCGGCCCCACATAATCGGGCCGCTAATCTTGCCTTTTCCATCTTGGCTTTGTCCGCCGGTTCCCTTGGAATGCCGGTAATCTCCGGACCCGCATAGACGTTTGTGATAACGACGAGATAGGTAAGCAGACAGGTGATTTTCAGCACATGATGACGTAGCTTCATTAGTATCCTCTTTCCCTACTACATCCTGCACCACTGTTAACGATTTAAATCCAGGAACCGCATTACCTAGGCCGCAGGGAGTTTAGTAATCCGAAACAGGCGTTCCTAACCAACCATGCATTATGACTATTCTCTCATATGACGGTCCATATGTCTCTTCACGATGCTACATCGAGCCGGTGCGAACTCGCACATCCTATGTGGCAGTTGAACATGCTGATTGGTGAGAAAGGTACGGTGAATTCGTAAATCTTTATTTTTTTACGATGTTTGCCCGTCGATGGGGACCTTCAACAAATTCTTCGACTGTATCACCGCTCATCTCACAAACGTGAAGAAGCATTTGGAGGCTACACACGAAAACTTCCAGGTCCCATGTTATGGAGGCGCTGGGGCTTAGAGCAGTGATACCAAGATGCCGATTGTTTCTGCCTGGGAAGCTGCAAGGGCCGAAGGACTCAGTCCGCGCTTCTTGTATCGGCGCCTCTTCCGGGTTTTCACTAGCACCGGTGCGGCCCCTCAATGCCTCTCTGCGCCTCTCTGCGCGCATGGCGAGCACTCGTCCTCGGGTCTTCCCGAGTAGGCCCGCCGTTCATCGCGATATATGATGGAGTCATGCTTCAGAACTTATGATGCCGTGGCAACAGTGTGAGCGTTGACGTCCTACGAAGTGCGATCCAACTGTTTCGCTCCCCGGGCAAGCTTTCTCATGTCGCCACGTCTGTTGTACGAGCGAGGCAAAACAGTGCAAGCCTATTAAAAGGAGGGAAATACTATGATCCGTGTTCTCAGCTTCTTGATGGCATTTACGACGTTCGGACCCTCACTGGCATTGGCAGAGGAGGCTGTCAAAGGATCGTATCGGGGGATTGGAGGGATTTACTATACACTCATCGGGGCGGTCTTAATTTACGGCGTCAATGATGCCTTCGGAAAAAAAGCTATGCTTATCGCAGCCCCCATCATTGTGATTGGCCTATATCTGTTGCTTCCACCGGGAGCTTAGTCAGGTAATCCATTTGAATGAACCGGAAGCCTGTAGGTAGACCATGCCTACAGAGTGAGCACGCCTTTAGTCGGCTATAGGCTGAGAGATTCTTCATACCCCGTCGCCTCGAGGAGTGTCATTCTCTCTGGGAACAGGCTAGTGGATTGCTGTCTTTGCCTCTTAATGGGCCGATGCTCAGGTAAATGGTTTCTTCTCGGTGTAGACAAGCAAGGCGGATTTGACCACCTTACAGGCCCTCACCTTCTTGGCCTTGGCCATCGCAAGAATCGATCTGACTAACCTCACGAACAGGGACACTTCAAGCCGCCGGAATGGCTGTCGACGAAGCTTCGTGTGGTGCGATCACAGACATCAACAGTCAGCATTCAGATCTATGGGTTCAGGCTGTGTTGTCGATTTGTGCGCGTTCCGAACGACTATGTGGTAACGCGACTGAATGAATCGAGAAGGAGACCTATGTAATCGTCTCATGAAACGCGTCTGTAACTTTTCCCCCCTTGAGCCGTAACATTCGTTGCGCCATACTGTAGGGCTATGAATTCGGCAGCCGCTCGGTTGTCTGAAACGATGGAAGATCGATACCGCACCCTGCTGGAGGTGGCGGAGGCGATTTCCGCGCACCACGATCTGCACGAGCTCTTTCGAGACCTCGCCCAACGTCTGCCCCGTGTGGTACACGTCAATTTCGTCGGCCTGTCTTTGTATGATCCAGTCCGTAACACAATGCGATTGCATACTATTCAGGCGAACGTGCCGGCCGACCTTGTGGGCGGCCATGAAGGACCCCTCAACGAGAGCCCTGCCGGATTAGTGTGGCTCACGCAGCAGTCGATTCTCGTCGCCGATCTTGCCGAAGAACGTCGCTGGCCCTCCGTCACCGAGCGCATGAAAGAAGACGGAACGAATTCGTTTTGCTTCGTTCCCCTCACCACGGCCGTACGACGCTTGGGAGCTATGGGATTTTCGAGTTTGCAGAAGTCGGCTTATGATGAAGCAGATCTGGAATTTCTCCAACAAGTCGGTCAATTAATTGCCGTCGCGGTGGACAATGTGTTGCACCACCAAGACCTCACCCTTGACCGAGAGCGCCTGCGGCTCTTACTCGAAGTTTCCGAATCGATAGCGTCACATCGTGATCTGGCCGAGCTGTTTCAGGATCTCGCTCAGCGACTCCCTCACGTCGTTCCGTTCGACTTCATCAACGCGGTTTTACATGAACCGGCGCGCGATACCATGCGCTTATGGCTGTTGGTGACGTCGGAGCCCAGCACGATCCAACCAGGCCTGGAATTGCCGGTCGACGAATCTCCGGGGGGAGTCGTGTGGAAGACGCAGAAACCGATGACCGTTGATGATGTCGCCAATGAGAGCCGTTTCCCCAAGTTGATGTCATTGCTACGGGAGAATGGCGTGCAGTCCTTCTGTGTGGTGC
>CAZOHW010000507.1:0-3067 GCA_964579525.1 uncultured Nitrospira sp.
TCGGTGGAATGTATACAGCGTTGGAATTCGAACGCCTGCTGGGGCGATGGCCTGATGTGGATGTCACCCTTATCAACCACGACAACTTTTTTCTGTTTACCCCGATGCTTCATGAAGTGGCAGCGAGCGATCTTGATATCACGAATATCGTCAGTCCGATCCGCAAGCTGCTTCGACGGGTGACGTTCTTTCATGGTCAGATCGAGGCCATTGATCTTGTCAATCGACGAGTCGGTGTGTCGCATGGACATGAGGATCATTGCCACGCGCTGCCGTACGATCATCTGGTGTTGGCTCTGGGATCCACCACCAACTTCTATGGTATTCCCGGCCTGGCTGAGCGTGCCTTCACGATGAAATCGCTGAGTGACGCGATCGTGCTGCGCAACCACCTCATCGCGAACCTGGAAGAGGCGGATTTTGATTGTGGGGCGTCGCGTGCACCGCTATTAAACTTCGTCGTGGCTGGAGGTGGGTTTGCCGGGGTGGAGACGATTGCCGCGATGAATGACTTTCTGCGTGAGGCGCTGCGGTTCTTTTCAAACATCCGGGAAGATATGCTTCGAATCACTCTTGTCAGTGCGGGGAAGGGGATTTTACCGGAACTCGGTGAGAAACTGGGTTCCTATGCACAGCGAAAACTCGCGGAGCAGAAGGTGGAGATTCGCTTGAACTGCAAAGTCACCGCCGTGATGGATCACGATGTCACGCTGAGCGATGGGACAACGATTACGACGAATACCTTAGTCTGGACTGCGGGAATCAGTCCTCACGCGCTCTTGAGCACCTTACCTTGTTCAAAGACAAAAGGCCGTGTTCTGGTCAATGAGTATCTGGAAGTTCCTGAGTGGCCGGGCGTCTGGGCGTTGGGCGACTGTGCCCTTGTGCCGAATCCAAAGACCGGCGCCTTTCACCCGCCCACTGCGCAACATGCCTTGCGTGAGGGGAAGCTGGCGGCCCAGAATATTCTGGCGACTGTTCGTGGCGGTTGGAAGAAACCCTTTGTCTATACCACGATTGGACTCCTGGCTCCTATCGGGAAGCGAACTGGTGTCGCGAACATTCTCGGGGTGAACTTTTCCGGATTCATCGCCTGGTGGCTTTGGCGAACGATCTATCTGCTGAAACTCCCTCGCTTTGAAAAGAAAATCCTGGTGGCCTTGGATTGGACTCTAGATGTACTCTTTTCCAAGGATCTGGTCCACTTCAAAGCGACTCGTTCTACCCCTCCGCCACCGGCGAACAGAGAATCGGAAAAACCCGTCTGATCGCCGAGTGTGGTCCAGCCAGAGATTCTTTCGCTTCGAGGAGTGGGGAGGACATCATCCCTTATATGTCTCGTAAGAACATTGCCAATGTAATGATGATGATGCTGATCGAGAACGAAATCAACAACATGGTCAGGTCACTTATCATACTCTATCCATCCTTTCTACATCCACATCGTGATTGGTTCACCTGAAGGGGTGAGTGTCATATTCAACGTTCGATAATGGAGCTCGATCTCCCTGCTGAACTGTTGTACAGCCATCTTTGCTTGTGTGTCATTACCTGAGTCACCAAGCATTTCTTGGGCCAGACACGACTAAGATCTAACTCCTGGTATTTCCTACATCTACGTAGACGGGCGTACGGTTGTAGAGCTTGGAGCTGAATCTAAATGGATTCCTGAATGGATCTAATGAGATCCAGGTGAGGAGAACAGTCGATGATGTCTGTCGCTGTGCTGAAGGGAGGGGCGAGGGAGAACAACTCTTTTCTACAAGTGTCGCTCAGTTCTTCAAGTGATCAATATCATCCTTATCTGTTAATGAATGTCACATCCGCCAGGCTGGGGAAGACGCTGTGGCTACCCCGTCTATCTTACAAATCAGGAAATTGCTGAGCTCAGTGCCGGCCTGTCTTTAATTGGGCGTAATGCTCGCAACCCTTTTCGTCCTTGGAATCGCAGGCCTTCCCATAATAGTAGAGGGCTTGAACCGTGTCCTGCTTGACTCCCGTTCCCCGTTCATACATCAGGCCCAGGCTATTACACCCGAGAAGGACGCCCCCATCACAGACTTTTCGGTAGAGACTGATGGCTTCACCGGCATCTTGCCTGACGCCGATACCCCGCTCATACAGCGAGCCGAGAGCATTACAACCGAGCAGAATACCTCCGTCACAGGCTTTTTTGTGAAGAGCCAGTGCCTCAGTAGCGTCATGTTTGACGCCTGTTCCTCGGTCATACATCGTACCAAGGCTGGTACAACCGAGAAGGGATCCTCCGTCACAAGACTTTCGGTAGAACGCGACGGCTTGAAAGTAGTCTTGCCTGACGCCAATCCCACGTTCATACTTGTTGCCAAGACTGTGACAGCCGAGTGCCGCGCCTCCGTCACAGGATTTTCGGTACAGGGCGATGGCTTCAGCGATGTCCTGTTTCACCCCAGTGCCTTGCTCGTACATTGTTCCGAGGTTATTACAGCCGAGGAGCTCTTCGCCCTCGCAGGCTTTTCGATAGAGGGCTACGGCTTCAGCTGCGTCTTGTTTGACACCGGCGCCCTGTTCGTACAAGGAGCCGAGATTATTACAGCCCAGTAGAGTTCCCCCCTCGCAGGCTTTTCGGTAGAGGATCACGGCTTCAACCGCGTCCTGTTTGACACCGGTTCCTCGCTCATACATGACCCCGAGAGCGGTGCAGCCGAGCAGTGTCCCTCCATCACAGGCTTTTCGGTAGTGGGTTACGGCCTCTCCAAGATCTGGCTTGACGCCGATTCCTCGTTCATAGATCAGGCCGAGATTGTTGCAGGCGAGCGGGGCACCGCTCTCACAGGACTTTTTGTAGAGCGTGATGGCTTCCGTGGCGTCTTGCCTGACCCCGGCCCCTTTGACGTACATCAGGCCGAGATTGTTACAGGCCAGCGGCACACCCCCATCACAGGCTTTGCGGTAAAGGGTCACCGCTTCACCCGTGTCTTGCTTCACACCGATCCCTTTGGCATACATTGAGCCGAGATTGTTACAGCCGACCAGGATTCCTCCATCACAGGCTTTGCGATAGAGACCTGCGGCCTCACCGGTATCC
>CAZOHW010000508.1:0-3052 GCA_964579525.1 uncultured Nitrospira sp.
CCCATCGATTTATCTGTTGAGCAAGCAGTTGAATCGGCGCGGCGCCTAGGACAGAACTTAAACCAGTAACGATGCGGAAAGAGGAGGTTCCTATGGCACTTGTACGATGGGATCCGTTTCGAGAATTAGAAGAAGTGTCTGATCGATTGAATCGTATGTTTGCGCGTCCTGTGACGCGAACACAGGGTGGGAAAGAAACCATGATCGTGGCTGATTGGGATCCGTCGGTGGATATCAGTGAAACCGATGGTGAGTATCAGATTAAGGCCGAGATTCCTGATGTAAAGAAAGAGGATGTGAAGGTCACTGTGGAAGATGGCGTGCTCACGATTCAGGGTGAACGGAAGCACGAGAAGGAAGAGAAGGGAAAGAAGTTTCATCGGATCGAGCGATCATACGGTAGCTTCGTCCGGACCTTTTCACTACCCGATGTGATCGATGAGGATAAGGTAAAGGCAGAATTCAAGGATGGAGTGCTGAACCTTCATCTGCCGAAATCGGAGAAAGCGAAACCGAAGGCCATCGAAGTCAAAGTGGCCTAAGTCATCACGAAAGGATCTCGTCAATACAAAAGGCCCGCCTTACAGGCTGGCCTTTTAATTTTGTTGAGAGATTGTGCTCTGGCTTCTCGATGCGAGGCGAGAACGCCGCTGACGGTCTTTTTCCGCATCCTGTTAGGCTCGGATAAGAATTTGTTCGCTTATTCGCTGCAGGGGAGGAGTACAGCGACCTTGCGCCACGATATATTGTTTCAGCCGTTCCTGATGCTTCTGTGAAATGATGAGCACATCCACCTTAATCCAGTGATTTTGAATCCACTGAATTTCTGCCAAGTCTACAGCGACATACGATTGTTCATCGGGGAGCCAGAGGCGAATTTTGACATAGTCCCCGCTTGTTAGCTGTTCAGGATCGAGGAGATGGGGCTGTTCGGACGACAATTTATAAATGCAGCCATCACCCCTGAGACCATCATCGCCGGTTGAAAGTATGCAATCGATCACGATGTCTGGACGAAAACCTGAACGCATAATCGACTTCTCCTCTGTAAGAATGAACCGTGACTGCAGGATAAATGAGGAGAAGGAGCACGTGCTATTGTTCAAGTAGGGAGCGAGACCCAACTAAAGAGGCATTGTGCAGTTATCCCCAACAGAGCGCAAAACCGATAAAACCATATTGGACACGATAGTTCTGCCACAGTTTAGCCATAACGTTATATTCCGTCACACTAACGCGAATCCTAAATTATGGAGGAAGAATGACGACGGTCTGAATTGATAAGGGGAGAGTCTCGATGAGCCATGTAATGCCAGATTTGGGTTCTGGTTTCCGCCCGATTCCCCATATAGTATTCAGCTTTCCCTAATATGCCCGCGACCGCGGCGGCGATGCCGGCTGGTCCTTACAACAGGCATAATATGAACAAAGTTTTGGCTCAGAAATGTTATGGATGAATGCTCAACAGGAGTTGTAATGCCATGAGTGACAACAATGAAGTCACGTATAATAAGGCCGAACAACGCTATGAAATGCCGTTCGGTAACCTGGTGGTGTACGCCAATGTCCGCAAAGAGAAGCACACTCTATATATCGATTACGTTTTTGCGCCGTCCGAATTGCGTGGCAAGGGTGCGGCGGGGAAGTTCATGCGTACATTGATGGATGTGGTGCGTATGGAAAAACTGAAGGCGGTGCCGATCTGCGGCAACCACGCAGCCACGACCCCTGACACGATATCAAGCAGTTGTCTTGGGGACAGTCGGGAAATGTGTACCACAGTGAGGTGGGAAAGTGTACCTTTTTGTTCACCTAAGTAATATCGAGTGATTCCCCGCAGTATTGCCTACATGCCCTGGAACAAAAGGGGCAGAATAATTGGTGAAAAAAATCTGTTTGGCCTTATCGGTATAGCATCAAGGCCAACTCCCCCATAGCCCTCCCTCAACCTGAGCCGTCGCCAGGAGGCTCGGGAATAAGCCAGCACAAGCAGCGAAGTAACCTCCCCGCCTTAGGAGGGTAGCCAGCTCACGCGAGCTACGCGAGGCTTGCACCATTCCGGTATAGGGTGGCTTAACCTATTGAACCTACCTGTCTCGTAGGTACAAGCTGTAGAGAAGCCTCACCTATTGGGCCTGTCTTACAACCCCCATCTGTAGAGAAGCCTCACCTATTGGGCCTGTCTCATTAGGCTCACCTGTAGAGAAGCCTCGCGGTAGAGGGCCTGTCTACTTCCGTGCACTTGTAGAAGACTTCAACGGTAGAGGGTGCCTTATTCCACTTAACCTATTGAACCTATTGGGCCTGTCCCACAGGTTGCACTTGTAGAAGACTTCAACGGTAGAGGGTGCCTTATTCCACTTAACCTATTGAACCTATTGGGCCTGTCTACTAAGGCCTAGCTGTAGAAGCACCAATACTTCGAGTGTCGGCCTTACTACCTCACGAGCGACACCAGCAGACCATTTACTAAACCCCGCCGGTATTGCCCTGCCAACCTCTCAGGAAACCGGGCAGTTACCATCGGCGGCTTCCCTACGAAAGAAGGATAAATTTAGTAAATGACGTTGTGCTAGGTTCCTGCTTAATGAATCTTCATTGAGGAGGAATATAGCATGCGTCAAGTTGCCTTGTACGCCCGTGTCAGCACCACCGATCAAACCTGTGAGAACCAGCTTGTAGAGCTTCACGCTATCGCAGAGCGCCAAGGCTGGGAGATTGTCCAGGAGTTCGTAGACCATGGCATCTCAGGTGCCAAGGGCAAAGAAGACCGTCCACAGTTCGCAGCCATCCATCAAGGCATCACTCGCCGGGACTTTGACCTTGTGGCCGTGTGGTCTGTAGATCGGTTGGGCCGTAGTCTCAAGGACCTCGTTGAGTTCCTGTCTCACCTTCAGGCAAAGGGTGTCGGTCTCTACCTGCATCAGCAAGGACTGGATACCACCACACCAGCAGGTAGAGCCTTGTTCGGAATGATGGGAGTGTTTGCTGAATTTGAACGGGCCATGATCCAGGAAAGAGTACGCGCCGGGATTGCCAGCGCACGACGCCG